>CAJXEB010000037.1 GCA_913052585.1 uncultured Flavobacteriaceae bacterium
AAGAAATTATTGGTCAATTAGAAAAAGGACAAGTATTAGAAGGTGTTGTTAAAAACATTACTTCATATGGTGTATTTGTTGATTTAGGTGGAGTTGATGGATTGGTGCATATTACGGATCTTTCTTGGTCTCGTATTAATCATCCAAATGAAATCGTTGAACTTGATCAGAAATTAAACGTTGTAATTCTTGATTTTGATGAGAATAAATCTCGTATCCAATTAGGTCTTAAGCAACTTAGTAAGCATCCTTGGGATTCTTTAGGTGAAGAAGTAAAGGTTGGAGATAAAGTAAAAGGTAAAGTTGTTGTAATTGCTGATTACGGAGCATTTATCGAAGTAGCTGATGGTGTTGAAGGATTAATTCACGTAAGTGAAATGTCTTGGTCAACTCATTTACGTAGTGCTCAAGATTTTGTTACAGTAGGTGACGAGGTTGAAGCAGTGATCTTAACTTTAGATCGTGATACTCGTAAAATGTCATTAGGTATCAAGCAAATTACTCCAGATCCTTGGACTGATATTACTAAAAAATACCCTGTAGGTTCAACCCATAAAGGTATTGTACGTAATTTCACAAACTTTGGTGTTTTTGCTGAAATGGAAGAAGGAATCGATGGTTTAATTTACATCAGTGATTTATCTTGGACTAAGAAAATTAAGCATCCAAGTGAATTCACAAATATTGGTGATGAATTAGAAGTTGTGGTATTAGAATTAGATGTTGAAGGACGTAAATTAAGTTTAGGTCATAAACAAACTACAGAAAATCCTTGGGATAAATTCCAAAAAGATTTTGCTCTAGGTACTAAACATACTGCTGCTATTTCTGAAATCGTAGATAAAGGTGCGACTATTAACTTTAATGATGAAATTGTAGCATTTGTTCCAACTCGTCATTTAGAAAAAGAAGATGGTACAAAACTTCAAAAAGGTGAAGAAGCAGAATTCGAAATTATTGAATTTAATAAAGAATTCAAAAAAGTTGTTGCTTCACATATGACTATTCATAAAGAAGAAGAAGCTAAGATTGTTAAGCAAGCTGCTAAGAAACAAGCTAAAGCTTCTGATGAAGCTAAGCCAACTCTTGGAGATGCAAATAAAACGCTTCAAGATCTTAAAGATAAAATGGACGGAAAAAAATAAGTTCATTTTAAGCTAAATATTTAAGCCTCTCTTTTTTAAGAGAGGCTTTTTTTGTATTACAAAATAGGTTAACACAAAAAAAGTAGTATTTTTGTCAACTGAACAATAGTTTAGAATCTACTTATGAGTCAAAAAGTGTTACTCAACGCAACCGAAGTAAATATAGCGCTTCATCGTTTGGCTTGTCAATTAATAGAAAATCACGATAATTTTTCAAATACTGTTTTAATAGGAATTCAACCTAGAGGTATATTTTTGGCGGAAAGAATTAAATCTCTACTGGAAACAGACTATAAGGTTAAAAATATTGAGTTAGGATATTTAGATATCACTTTTTATAGAGATGACTTTAGAAGAAACGATAAGACTATTGAGGCAAACAGAACGAATATCAACTTTATAGTAGAAGATAAAAAAGTGGTGTTTATTGATGATGTTCTTTATACAGGTAGGAGCATAAGAGCTGCTCTAACTGCAATACAATCTTTTGGAAGACCATTAGAAATAGAATTACTAACGTTTATTGATAGGCGATTTAGCAGGCATTTACCAATTCAGCCAGATTATAGAGGTAGACAAGTAGACGCTATTAATAATGAAAAGGTTAAGGTTTGTTGGAAAGAAAACGATGGATTGGATGCTGTTTATTTAATTAACAATTAATATAAAACAATGAGTGAATTAAGTGTAAAACACTTACTGGGAATTAAATACATCACCGAAGCTGATATACAATTGATCTTCGAAACTGCAGATCATTTTAAAGAAGTTATTAATAGGTCTATTAAAAAAGTTCCATCACTTCGAGACATAACAATTGCTAATCTATTTTTTGAGAATAGTACCAGAACTAGATTGTCTTTTGAGTTAGCAGAAAAAAGATTATCTGCTGATGTAGTAAATTTTTCCGCTTCTTCTTCTTCAGTAAAAAAAGGTGAAACATTAGTAGATACCGTAAATAATATACTTTCCATGAAAGTTGATATGGTGGTAATGAGGCATCCAAACCCAGGTGCAGGAGTGTTTTTATCTAAACACATAAACGCAAGTATTATAAATGCTGGAGATGGCGCTCACGAGCATCCAACTCAAGCTTTATTAGATAGTTATTCGATTAGAGAACGATTAGGAGATGTAGCTGGAAAAAATGTGGTAATTGTTGGTGATATTCTTCATTCTAGGGTTGCATTGTCAAATATTTTTGCATTAAAAAAATTAGGGGCAAATGTAAAAGTTTGTGGACCTAAAACATTATTACCTAAGTTTATTGATTCTCTTGGGGTTGGTGTAGAAACAAATCTTAAAAAAGCACTGCAATGGTGTGATGTTGCTAATATGTTGCGAGTACAAAATGAACGAATGGATATTAGTTATTTCCCTACGACTAGAGAATATACACAACAATTCGGACTCAATAAAAAAATACTTGATTCCTTAGATAAAGAGATTATTGTAATGCATCCAGGACCTATTAATAGAGGTGTAGAGATAACAAGCGATGTTGCTGATAGTAAACAGGCTATTATTCTGAATCAAGTTGAAAATGGAGTCGCTATTCGGATGGCAGTTTTATATTTGTTAGCTTCAAAAATTGATAGAAATGAAAGTTAATGCACACGATAATTTTGTTGTTGTTAAAGAAAAGAGCAATGACTTAGAAAATTTTATTTTCTTGTTAAAACCTTTACTGTCAAGTCAGTTAAAAGATAAGAATTTAATAATAGATATATTAGAGCATCAATCAGTGTCTCTTAAAGATTTATTGTTATTTCAAAACATTTCTGATACTCATAAAGAATCGAATACATCATTTGTGATTGTAAATGATTCTTTAAGCGCTAATGAATTGCCAGAAGAAATGATGGTGGTGCCTACTCTTCAAGAAGCCGAGGACATGATAGAAATGGAAGAAATAGAGCGCGAACTAGGATTTTAATTTATTCTATGGAATTGACTATATTAGGTTGCTATTCTGCTACACCAAGACCAAAAACACATCCAACTTCTCAAGTTCTATCCATAAAAAACCATCTTTTTTTAATTGATTGTGGGGAAGGTACTCAAGTGCAATTACGACGTTGTAAAGTAAAATTTTCTAGAATCAGGCATATATTTATTTCACATTTACATGGGGATCATTATTTTGGCTTAATTGGATTGATATCTACATTTATGCTACTTGGTAGAGAAGCTGAGTTAAATATTTATGGTCCAAAAGGAATAAAAGAAGTAATGATGCTTCAGTTAAAGCTCGGAAAAGCTTGGTTTAATTATCCGTTAAACTTTCATGAATTGGAAAGTAAAGAATCTGAAATTATTTTTGAAGATGATAATGTAATCGTCCAAACAGTTCCTTTAAAACACAGAATATATACCAATGGATTCGTTTTTAAAGAAAAACTTGGAGAACGTAAAGTAAATATAGATGCTGTAAAGAGTAATAACATAGATATGAGTTATTGTCAAAAAATAAAACAGGGGAGCGATGTTGAAAATGATGATGGTGTACTAATTTCAAATAAAGAAATTACCTTCGATCCTGAAAAGCCAAAGTCCTATGCGTTTTGTTCAGATACACAATACTACCCAGAATGTATACCTACTATTAAAAATGTAACCGCTTTGTATCATGAATCATCTTTCTTAGAAGAACATGAGCATTTATGTGCAAAAACTAGACATAGTACTGCAAGACAAGCAGCTTTGATAGCAAAAGAAGCAAATGTTGATAGATTAATTTTAGGGCATTATTCTACGCGATATCCAAGTATAGAAAAATTTAAAACGGAAGCAAAACAGGTATTTGGTAACGTAGAGTTAGCAGAAGATGGTAAAAAGTTTATTATTTAATATTTTTTGAAACTTTCAATCGAAGTTTATTATTCAAATTTGTAACTTGCATATAAATTTATATTATGTCTCAAAATCTACATAATTACAGGCGAAACTATGAAAAAGGGGAGTTGTCAAAAACTTCTGTTGACCCCAATCCTCTTCAACAATTCCGAACTTGGTTCAATGATGTAAAGGAATCTGAAACGGTAGACGAAGTTAATGCAATGACATTAACGACGTTAGGCTTAGATGGTTTTCCAAAAGGCAGGGTGGTTCTTTTAAAAAAATATGATGAATATGGTTTTTATTTTTACACCAACTATTTAAGTGAAAAAGGAAAATCTATAATGCAGAATGAAAAAGTATCTTTATCTTTTTTTTGGCCTAGTTTAGAGCGGCAAATAATTATTAAAGGAATTGCAAAAAAAACTTCAAAGAAAGATTCTGAAAACTATTTCAGTTCAAGACCATTTGGCAGTAAGTTAGGAGCAATCGTTTCTAGTCAGAGTGAAGTTATTAAAAACAGAGAAGTTTTAGAAAAAAAACTAAGCCTTTTAGAGTTAGAATATGCTGAAAAAGAAATTGAAAAACCAGAAAACTGGGGAGGATTTTTAGTAGCTCCAATTTCTATGGAGTTTTGGCAAGGTAGGCCCAATAGATTACATGATAGAATACGATACACTTTAAAGGAATATGATTGGTTGATTGAACGATTATCTCCTTAATTAATACTTTAATTAAAAAAATTTAAGAAACACTATACTAATAACTTATAAATTGAAAACTTTATATTTACTTAGACATGCTAAGTCATCTTGGGAACAGCCAGGTGACGATCATAAAAGACCCTTAAAAGGAAGAGGTGAAAAAGATGCTTTATTGGTTTCTGAGCATACAAAGAGTTTTATTAAGCCTCCTGAAAAAATAATTACCAGTGATGCTAAAAGAGCAGAAACTACTGCAAATTTTTTTAAAAAATCATTTAATATTTCCGATGATAACTTTATTACAAATCAATCTTTATATGATTTTGGGGGTAAAAAGGTTTTAGAAGTTATTAAAAATATAAGTAATTCTTTAGATTGTGTGTTAATCGTAGGACACAATCACGCTTTAACTTCAATTGCAAATATGTTAGGTGATATAGGTATTGATAATATTCCAACTTGCGGTTTTGTAGAGATTCAATTTAATATCGAAAAATGGGAACATGCTAATTATGGACAAATAAAAAACATTATCTTCCCAAGAGATCTAAAATCTAAGCATTAGCAATCTATGTTAAACATTGAAAAATACGGAGCAATAGATATTGGTTCAAATGCAATACGTTTACTTATCGTTACAATTATTGAGCAAGAAGGTAAAGAGACAAAATTTAAAAAAACCTCTTTAATTCGTGTCCCAATTCGTTTAGGTGCAGATGTTTTTGTTGACGGATATGTATCAGAAGCAAGCTATTTAAGAATGATGGATTCCTTTAACGCTTTTCAGCTATTAATGAAAACACATAATGTTTTTAAATACAGAGCTTGCGCTACCTCTGCAATGCGTGAAGCAAAAAATGGTAAAGCAATTGTAAAAAAACTCATGGAAACAACAGGAATTAAAATCAATATTATTGATGGAAATGATGAAGCCAAAATTATAGCTTCAACAGATTTAAAAACATACCTAGTTCATGATAAAACATTTTTATATGTTGATGTAGGAGGAGGAAGTACAGAATTGACTATTTATTCTGAAGGTAAGACAATAGTTTCAAAATCTTTTAAAATGGGAACCGTACGATTAATCAATAACTTGGTGGATGATATAATGTGGGGCCAAATGAAAGATTGGATAAAGAATAATACCCGAAATTATAATCACATTACTTTGTTAGGTACGGGTGGAAATATAAATAGCACTTATAAGTTTAGTGGAAAAAAAATAGGTACTCCTTTAAGTTACAGATATTTAGTTACTTACTTTAATAAAGTAAAGGCATTGTCATATGATGACAGAATATTTGAGTTAGATATGAATCCTGACCGTGCAGATGTAATAATTCCTGCCTTAAAGATTTATATTTTTGCTATGAAATGGAGTGGGGCAGAATATGTTTATGTTCCTAAGATAGGTTTGTCAGATGGTATTATACGAAGTTTGTATAATGAGAAATTAAATGCTTAATTATTAACCGTGAACGGTTTGTTTTGTCCCTAAATCTTTCATAATTTCTGCTTCAAAAGTTAATAGCTGTTGCCATTTTTCATCTACTTCTTTTCTTTCACCATACTTTCTTGCAAAGTTTAAAAACAACATATAATGTCCTGCTTCACTAGCCATAAGACTTCTGAAAAATCCTGATAATTCTTCATCTTTCAAATTAGTAGCTAATATTTTAAAACGTTCACAGCTTCTTGCTTCAATTAATGCAGCATAAAGTAAACGATGCACTAGTTGATTGGTTCTACTACCTCCTTTAGGGAAAAAAGAAAGAAGTTTAACGACATAAAGATCTTTACGATCTCTACCTAAAGTCCAGCCTCTATCAATGATTATATTATGAACCATCTCAAAATGACACAATTCTTCTTTTGCAAGATTTGGCATTTCTTTTACTAATTCTGTGTATTCAGGAAACGATACCATTAATGAAATTGCAGTAGACGCGGCTTTTATTTCACAAAAAGCATGGTCTGTTAGTATTTCTTCAATATTTTTTTCTACAATATTTATCCAGCGTGGGTCTGTTGGTAATTTTAGTCCTAACATATTTTTATAGCATTTATAACTCTAGCCCTAACTCTATTCTAAGGGTGTCAATTAATGGGTTTTTCTCTTTTAATTTTTCATATTTTTCTAAAGGAGTGTAAGCATATTTTTTTACAGCAGTTTCATTAACAGCGATTTCAATGTCAATGTCATAGTTTTGCAACTTTTCCTTAATAAAAGAAAGTATATCGTGTTGAGCCCTTTCAACTTCTGTTTTAATGGTGTGATTTGGATATTCTAGATGAATGGTAGAACCTTTTAATGTAGGTTTTGACATTGATAAGTGAGACAATAAATTAAACTTGCCGTCTTTTTCTATTTTTTGACAATATTCTTTCCATACTAACAGGAAATCATTTTCAGAAAATGAATTCTTGGGTTTTTCGATTTCTTCTGGCTTGTTCTCGTTAATTGTTTTTAATAACTCTTTTTTCTCTTTAATACTAGTTAAAGAAAAAGCTGATTTTTTCTTAAGCCTATTCACAGCTAGGTCTAACTTAGCTTTTTTAACTTCTTCAGTTTTTACTGAAGGCTCCTCAGGAGTATCAATTTCTTTTTCTGAAGATTTATAAACTGGTTCTTTTTCTGAAACAATAGCTACTGATTTAACAGGCTTTTCTGTTAAAGCTGAATCAATTTTATAGTGTGAAGGTGGAATAACAAAAAATGGAACTTTTGAGTTTCCTTTTAAACTAGACTTTTTTTTTTCTTCTGAAGCCTCAGAAGTAAAAGTTATTGAAGCCAACTGCATTAAGCATAATTCGACTAATAATCGTTGATTACGACTGGTTTTGTATTTTAAATCACAGTTGTTTGCAATTTCTATAGCATCAATTAAAAAAGAATGTGTCGTTTTTTTAGATTGCTCCAGATACATTTGTTTGACTTGGTCTCCAACTTCTAAGAGTTGAATAGTTTCAGGGCTTTTGCAAACTAATAAGTCTCTAAAATGTGATGCAAGACCCATAATAAAATGGTGACCATCAAATCCTTTTGATAAAATATCATTAAACAAAACCAAGCTACTAGGAATGCTATTCTGAAGTAATAAATCTGTTACTTGAAAAAAGTAAGTATAATCTAAAACGTTTAAATTTTCAGTTACTGCTTCTCTTGTTAATTGATTGCCTGAAAAGCTTACAACCCTATCAAAAATTGACAAAGCATCCCGTAAAGCCCCATCTGCCTTTTGTGCAATAATATGCAAAGCATCATCATCTGCTTCAATCCCTTCAGACTTTGCAACGCTTGCCAAGTGATTTTTTGTGTCCTTTACTGTAATTCTTCTAAAATCAAAAATTTGACAACGAGAAAGTATTGTTGGTATGATCTTGTGCTTTTCAGTAGTTGCTAAAATAAAAATAGCATGATTTGGTGGTTCTTCTAATGTTTTTAGAAAGGCATTAAAAGCCGCAGATGAAAGCATATGTACTTCATCAATAATATATACCTTATATTTTCCAACTTGCGGAGGAATGCGAACTTGATCAATTAAATTTCTGATGTCATCAACCGAGTTATTTGAAGCAGCATCTAATTCAAAAATATTAAATGCAAAATCTTCATCTTCCTTTTCAGTGCCATCTTGATTGATTTTCTTAGCAAGAATTCGGGCACAAGTTGTTTTACCAACACCACGTGGTCCAGTAAATAACAAAGCTTGTGCTAAATGATCGTTATCAATAGCACTCTCTAAAGTATTAGTAATAGCCAACTGGCCAACGACATCTTTAAATTGCGTTGGTCTGTATTTTCTGGCTGATACTATAAAATGCTCCATAAAATTGAGTTGAAACAAATATATAAATTGTAAGCTTTTTTAGGTGATGATTTTGATTCTTATTTTGTTCTTTTTATTAACATTTACTTATAAAATATTCTACATTTGCCCCAGCAGACCGTCTCATCGTCTTAGTTTTTTAATTAAGGAGGAAAGTCCGGACACCATAGGGAGGCATAGCGGCTAACAGCCGTCAATACGTTTTGCGTATTAGGACAAGTGCAGCAGAAAGAATGTACAGGTAATGCTGTAGTGAAACCAGGTAAACTCTATGCGGTGCAATGCCATGTAAACCTGTGCTTGAGGGTTCCCGCCCAATACAGGAGGGTAGGCAGATAAAAGATATTGGTAACGGTATTTTTAGATAAATGATGAGAATTAGCTTTTGCTAATACAGGATCCGGCTTATAGGTCTGCTTTTTTTATATTTCAAAAAAACTAAATATAGAACCTCCGTATCTTCTAGCTTCTTTAAAATATTCGTTTTTTGAAAGATCGGTATGTTTAGAGTGCTCAACAATTAAAAAACCTTCATCGTTTAATAATTCTCTTTCAAATATTTTATTAACGATGGCTTCAAATTCAGATTGCTTTAAACTGTATGGCGGATCTGCAAATATTACATCGAATGTAAATGGGGTAGAGGATAGGTATTTTAAAACATCAGATTTAACTGTTTTTATGGAGAAGTCTAATTCTTCAGAAATAGTGTTAATGTATTTTACGCAACCATAATGGGTGTCTACCGAAGTAATATCTTCCGTTCCTCTTGAGCCAAATTCATAACTAATATTTCCAGTACCAGAAAATAAATCTAATAGGGATGTTTCTTCAAAATCAACTCTATGCGTAAGAATGTTAAATAGTGCTTCTTTAGCAAAATCTGTTGTAGGTCTAACTGGCAACTTTTTTGGTGCCATTAACCTTTTTCCTTTATATTTTCCAGAAATGATTCTCACTTATAATAGTTTTAAAAGTAAATTTTGATGTAATGATTCTTTTTCGGTAAGTATTAATTTTTCTTCAACATTGTAAAATGTTATATTTCTAATGTAATTATAGAGTATTTTATAAGTCGCCTCCTCTTTTTCAATACTACCAGAAATATACAGGTCTACTGTATCAGGATTCATTTTTAACTGTTCTAAACAAAATAAAATATAATAAATAAAATCTTCTGGAGTAGTAAACTCATAACTATTGCAAATTATCAATTTTCCGTTTTTTACAGCAATAAAATCAAATATATTATTAGTAACATTTATATATACTTTTGGTAATGTATACGATTTTTCTTTATTTAATAAATGTTCAATTAATAGGGTTGAAGAGTGATAATAGCTAAAGTCCCCAAATCGATCAAAAAGGAAATTGTTTATATTAATAAAGGGAATGTAAACAACGGTAATGTTATGATTTTCTATAGTATCAAAGGTAATAAAGTCGTTTGCTAGTATTTTTGAATTAAATTTTAAATACTCGCTTGTTTTCGAAGAATCAAATAAGGTAGAAGGAACTAAACTATATAAACTGGTGGCGTAAGTTATAGCTACTTCATTAAAAGTGTCGTTGAGCTCGTTATTTCGTTCAAAACTAGACTTTAGGTCTAAAAGTAATTCTTCAGGAGTTATAGGACTTTTGTGTTTTTTTTCTGAAAAAGAATAAACTTCTTTAGTTTTAGAATTTGTCACTAAAAAAGAAAGTCCGGACAATGATAATTGTACGGACAGTCTTTTATTTGAATTTTGTACTATATTATTGTTTTGGAGTGTCATAAGTTTTAGGCCAGTTTCCACTTGTGTCAATATCATTCATAGAACCTACTCTTACAGTTGGACCGTTGATACCATCTACAGAAATTAATTTTTCTTCTTGATTAATTAAATCTGGATTCTGATCACTTAAAATTAAACTTTTTGCTACACTCGCTTCAAAAACAGAATATAAAGATTCGTTCTTCTCATATTTCCCTGCTTTAAGCTCAAAATCAGCTCCTTCAGCTATTTCTAATGGAATGTTCATCATTGTTTTATAACGATCTGAATCACCAAATAATGAATCTTTTACAGATGCAAAACGCAAGGTGTCAATTATAATTTCTTCCTTATAATAACCTCCTTTTTGTCCATCTAAACCAAACGCTTTGTTCTTTTCAACATCTGCAAAACTAGTATCACGTCTTTGGATAATTGCAAATTGAGCAGTATCTAAAAACTGGACTAAGCTATCAAAATCACCAGTAAATTTACCTTCAATTTCTTGATATGCTAATTCTGAAATTCTAATATCTTTTAAGTTTTTAATAACCTGAGCATAACGAACTTGTTTTACTTTGTTAAATTCAACAGGACCAATAATAGATTTATATAGACCGTATCCTAAAAAAAGGATAACAACCCAAAGAAAAACTGAAATAATAGGATTTAATTTTAAGGGAACAAATTTGTCCATTAAAACGGCCAATCCAATGCAAATTAATGTGCCAAGTACTATATTTAAAATCATAATTTATAAATGAGGATTATTATTTTTGATAATATGCTTTAACGCAAATCTACAATTTTTTTTTAATCGTAAAAGTAATTTACGAAAAAAACATAACTATCTTTAATCCCTCCAAGTTTAAATAAACAATGAACACACCCAAATTCTACTTAGATTTATTAAAAGATTTTGCTCATATTCCTACTAATAAGCAAGATAGCGCCTTGCGATTAATAGCAGATTTCACTCAAAATAATAATTATAACGAATTGTTTTTATTAAAAGGGTATGCTGGGACCGGTAAAACAACTATTGTCGGAACTTTAGTGAAAAATAGCTGGAAAGTAAAGAAATCTATTATTTTAATGGCTCCAACGGGTAGAGCAGCTAAAGTGATTAGTAATTATTCTAATAAAGAAGCTTTCACTATTCATAAAAAAATATATTATCCAAAACCTAAAAGTGGAGGCGGAGTAACTTTTACATTGCAAAAAAATAAACACAGAGACACGATTTTTATTGTAGATGAAGCTTCAATGATTCCAGATAGTAATCCAGATGCTAAACTTTTCGACAATGGATCGCTACTAGGTGATTTAATGCAATATATATATAGTGGTCATCAATGTAAGTTAATGCTAATAGGAGATACCGCACAACTTCCACCGGTTAAATTAGATTTAAGTCCGGCTTTAGATAAAACAACTTTAGAAAATTATTATGATAAAGAGGTAGTTTCAATTGAGTTGAATGAAGTTGTTAGGCAAGAAAAGGAAAGTGGTATCCTTTTTAATGCATCTGAAATTAGAAATCTATTAGAAGAAGAGTTTTATGAAACTTTTAAACTACAAGAAGAAAATTTTTCAGATGTAATTCGTCCCATAGATGGTCAAGAGCTAATGGATTCTTTAGAAGATTGTTATTCTAATTTGGGAAATGAAGAAACTGTTTTTATAGTGCGTTCTAATAAACGTGCATATTTATACAATCAAAGTATTAGAACTAGAATTCTTTACCAAGAACAAGAATTGGCTGTTGGAGATTATTTAATGGTTGTTAAAAACAATTATTTTTGGGTAGAAACCAATAGTGATGCTGGATTTATTGCAAATGGTGATATTATTGAAATATTGGAATTATTCAGTATTAAAGAATTGTATGGATTCAGATTCGCAACAGTAAATATTAGAATGATAGATTACCCTAACATGAAACCTTTTGAAACAGTTTTAATTTTAGATACCTTATCTTCTGAAACACCTTCATTAACATATGAAGATTCAAATAAATTATATCAAGAAGTAATGAAAGATTATGAACATGAAACTTCTAAGTATAAAAAATTTCTTTCCGTAAAAAAGAACATTTACTTTAATGCACTGCAGGTTAAGTTTTCCTATGCTATTACTTGTCATAAATCGCAAGGAGGGCAATGGAATACTGTGTTTGTAGAGCAACCCTACTTACCAAATGGAGTAGATAAAGATTACTTACGTTGGTTATACACTGCAATCACTAGAGCAAAAGAAAAGTTATACTTAGTAGGTTTTAAAGATGAATTTTTTAAAGACCCTTATTAATTGTATAATCTTCCTTATTTTTGATGTTTAAAACCAAATAATGAAAATTATAGCAATGATTCCAGCGCGGTATGCTGCAACTAGATTTCCTGGTAAGCTAATGCAAGATTTAGGAGGCAAATCTGTTATTGTTCGCACCTATGAATCTGCAAAATCGACTCAGTTATTTGATGAAATATATGTAGTTACCGATAGTGAGATTATTTTTAACGAAATAACTTCTCATGGCGGTATTGCCATAATGAGTAAGAAAGAGCACGAATGTGGAAGTGATCGAATCGCTGAAGCTATTGAAGATATGGATGTAGATATTGTTGTAAATGTTCAAGGAGACGAACCTTTTACAACAAAAGATGATTTAGAGAAAGTGCTTGATTTATTTAATGGAGATGATGCCGATACTATCGATTTGGCTTCCTTAATGACCAGAATGACTGATTGGAATGAAGTAAATGATCCCAATTTTGTAAAAGTGATTGTTAATGAAAATAATTATGCATTGTATTTTTCTCGTTCACCAATTCCATACCCTCGAGATCGATCTATTCCAATGGAATATTATGAACATAAAGGAATTTATGCTTTTAGAAAACAAGCGTTAATGGATTTTTATAGATTACCGATGCGTAACTTGGAAGCTTCAGAAAAAATTGAATGCCTACGCTATTTGGAATATGGAAAAAAAATTAAGCTAGCCATCTCAACTACAGAGAATGCAGTAGAAATTGATACTCCAGAAGATTTAATGCGAGCGAATAAATTAATGAATAAAAATAATTAGTAATATATACTTAATATGTCTGTAAACAATGAATATCGTAATTTTCCAATGGTGCCAAGAGTAGTATTTGGTAAAGGAAGTTTTAACCAATTATCTTCTATTTTAGACTTAAAAAGAGAGGGCAATGGACCATTTATTTTTTTAGTAGATGATGCATTTGATAAAAATAGTTCTGTAGTTAAAAGAATTGAACTTAAATACAATGACAAACTACTATTTGTATCTGCTGAAGAAGAACCAAAAACGTCTCAAGTAGATGCGATTGTAAAAGATATATTGGAAGAGTTTGATAAGCTTCCATCTGGAATTATAGGAATTGGAGGAGGATCTGTAATGGATTTAGCAAAAGCGGTTTCATTAATGTTAACTAATAAAGGAGGTGCTGCAGACTATCAAGGATGGGATCTAATTAAAACAAAATCTATTTATCACGTTGGTATTCCTACTATTTCTGGTACAGGAGCCGAAGTTTCTAGAACTTGTGTTTTATCTGGACCGGTTCGAAAATTAGGAATTAATAGTGATTACACAACCTTCGATCAAGTAGTATTAGATCCATTATTATTAGATGGAGTTCCTAAAAATCAATGGTTTTACACAGGTATGGATTGCTTTATACATTGTGTAGAATCTTTAGAAGGAACTTTTTTAAATGACTTTAGCCAAAGTTATGGCGAAAAAGCATACGACTTATGTTTGGAAGTGTTTTTAGAAGAGAATGATTTTACGGAAGAAGAAAAAAGAGGTAAGTTAATGATGGCATCTTGGCATGGAGGTATGAGTATTGCTTATTCTCAAGTAGGTGTCGCTCACGCTATGAGTTATGGTTTAGGGTTTGTTTTAGGAACCAAACACGGAATTGGAAACTGTATTGTTTTTAATTATTTAGAAGATTATTATCCTGAAGGTGTAGCTATTTTTAAAAAAATGGTAGCAAAACATCAAGTTGATATTCCTACTGGACTATGTAGTGACTTAACTGAAGAGCAGATGGAAACAATGATTAATGTTGCTTTAAGCCTAGAGCCATTATGGGAAAATGCTTTAGGAAAAGAATGGAAGTCAATTATGACGCGTGAGAAATTACGATCGATGTATATAAAAATGTAATACTACATAACTGAAATTATTGTTTTTTAATTTTTGCTTGTCATTTTAGCGAATGCCAAAATCCATTTTTTTCATATAATTAAAGTGAATTCCGCATCAGGTTCGGACTGATAAAGCATCTTTGAATAAAGTTTATAAAAACTAATTTTAGTATTGAAATTATAATATGAATATTTCTAAATTTATTTTACATAAAATTCTTGGTTGGAAGATCGTTGGCGATTTTAAGGAAAAAGAATTAAAAAAAGTGGTGATTATCGTAGCACCACATACCAGCTGGAATGATTTTTATATTGCAATCCTTTGTAGGAAAACATTAGGAGTAATGGTTAATTTTGTTGGAAAAAAAGAACTATTTACTTGGCCTTTTGGCTATTTCTTTAAATGGCTTGGAGGCGCACCTTTAGATCGAAGCTCTAGTCAAAATAAGGTAGAGGCTATTGCAAAAATATTTAATGCTAAGGATGAATTTAGATTAGGAATGTCTCCGGAAGGGACTCGAAAAAAAGTAGAAAAATGGAGAACAGGGTTTTATTATATTGCTTTGGGAGCTAAAGTACCTATTATGCCAGTTTCTATGGATTATAAAACTAAAACAGTAACTATAGGTAAACCATTTTATCCAACTGGTGCAATAGAATCAGATATAAAAATATTGAAAGGATTCAATAAAGGAAGTGTTGGTAAAGTTGCAAAATACACATAAAAAAAGCCGCTTATAGCGGCTTTTTTATATTGTTTTATAATTTTTTAAGATTCATCCATAGTGTGATAAACATTCTGAACATCATCGTCGTCGTCTAATTTCTCTAATAGTTTATCAACATCAGCAGCTTCATCTTCTGTAAGTTTTTTAGTTACTTGTGGAATACGCTCAAAACCTGAGGATAATATTTCAAATTCTTTTTCTTCTAATGCTTTTTGAATGTTTCCAAAGCTTTCGAATGGAGCATAAATTAATATTCCGTCTTCATCTTCAAAAACTTCATCTACACCATAATCAATCAATTCTAGCTCTAATTCTTCTAAATCAACTTCATCTGGATTGATTCTAAAATTACAAGTATGATCAAACATAAATACTACCGATCCAGAAGTTCCCATGTTTCCATCGCATTTGCTAAAGCACGCTCTAACATTAGCAACAGTTCGGGTATTGTTATCGGTAGCAGTTTCAACTAAAACAGCAATCCCGTGAGGAGCATATCCTTCAAATATTACTTCTTTAAAATCTCCTTGTCCTTTTTCAGTTGCCTTCTTAATGGCCCTTTCTACATTGTCCTTCGGCATATTTACTGCCTTCGCATTTTGAATAACCGCTCGTAAACGTGAATTGGAATCTGGATTTGGTCCACCTTCCTTTACAGCCATTACAATATCTTTTCCAATACGTGTAAACGCTTTAGACATTGCAGACCAACGTTTCATTTTTCTTGCCTTTCTAAATTCAAAAGCTCTTCCCATAATAATTTTGTTTAAGGTTTTACAAAAATAGAAAAATGCAGGAAACCACAAAGAGATGTGAGATTGTTCTTTTAATAAAATTTATTTTAAAGAGCCAATCTCTTCTTTTAGCACACAATCTTCGATAATTTGTGTCATGGTGATTTGATAATTTTCGGGAAGTTTGTGGTGTTTGGGTAATATTGCCAGGTATTTATCCTTATTGGAGGTAAAAATATTTTTAAAAACAATATTTTTAAGTTCAAGTTTATTTGTAATCTCTTCAAATAACTCTGAATGATGAATCATATCATTACTGGATAAATGATAAATACCACTTAAATCCTTATTAATGATATAGTGTATTTGCTGTGCAATTTTATTAGCTGTAGAAACACTGATAATTAAATTTGGGTATACTTCAAATTCGGCTTTATGTTTAGAAGCTTCTTTTAATTGTATAATTCGTGGAGAATTTACACCTAAAACTAGCGGTAATCGTACTATTACAAATTTTGAGGAAGGCAATTTACTAATTGCTTTTTCTTGAATTGCTTTATATTTTCCATATTCACTATCTGCTAATAGGGAATCGTTTTCATAACAGGGAAATTCTCCTTTAGCATCAAACACATTAACTGTAGAAAGGTACATAATCTTACAGTCTATACTTGCTAGGGAATAGTTTAATAGTTCTTGATGTACTTTTAATTGGTCTTTAAATTCTCCCTTAAGGCTTGAAATAATATAATTAGGCTTTACTTTATTTAGAATGGAATTGATGTCATCTGATTCCAAATTAAATTGAAACATAATTTTATTATCATCAAATTCAGCCTTTGAGGAATGATACGTACCATAAACATCAAAATAGGGCAGCAGCTCTTTATAGAGCACGTTACCTATAAATCCACTTGCTCCAAGTATAAGTATTTTATTCACCAAAATAGATTTTCAGAAATGCTATCCTTTATAAAAAGGTAATTTTACGATGGTAGCAGGAACTGCATTTTTACGTATCTGTATATAAATTTGAGTTCCAACAGATTTCATAATTGAAGGAACATAACCCATTCCAATTCCTTTTCCAAGTGAAGGAGACATGGTACCACTAGTAACGTCACCAATTTTTTTACCTTGATCATCAACAATATCATATCCTTGACGAGGTATTCCACGTTCATCCAATTCAAAAGCAATTAACCTGCGTTCTGGACCTTGCTCTTTTTGTTTTAATAAATTTTCTGAATTGGTGAATTCCTTAGTAAATTTTGTAATCCATCCTAAACCAGCTTCAATTGGAGAAGTAGTATCATTGATATCATTTCCGTAAAGACAAAATCCCATTTCTAATCGCAAAGTGTCTCTTGCTGCCAAACCAATAGGTTTGATTCCAAAATTAGCACCTGCTTCAAAAACCTTGTTCCAAACTTGTTCGACTTCACTGTTTTTACAATAAATTTCAAACCCTCCACTACCAGTATAACCAGTTGCACTAATAATTATATTTTCTAATCCTGCAAAATCAGCCACTTTAAAATGATAAAATTTGATAGTACTTAAATCTACGGAAGTTAATGATTGCATTGCTTCCACTGCTTTTGGACCTTGAATTGCAAGTAATGAATAGTCTTCAGAAATATTTTTAAGTTCCGCATTCATGGTATTCTGACTGATAATCCAATCCCAATCTTTATCAATATTAGAAGCATTAACGACCAATAGCCATTTTTCAGCATTAAAACGATATACTATTAAATCGTCTACAATACCACCTGTTGCATTTGGAAAACAACTGTATTGTGCTTGGTCGTCCACTATTTTGGAAGCATCATTACTCGTTACTTTTTGTATTAAATCTAAGGCATTAGGACCCATCACTAAAAACTCACCCATATGGGATACATCGAAAACACCAACTGCATCCCTAACAGTTTCATGTTCTGCATTTACGCCCTCATAAGAAACAGGCATATTATAACCTGCAAATGGAACCATTTTTGCGCCTAAGGCATTGTGTACGTTAGCTAGTGCGATGTCTTTTACCATAATATGTATTCTGTTAAAGCAGTTGTTAGTTTAAAATTAAGTCTTAAAAATTAAGAATTACAAATATATTATTTTGTTTTGTTAAAGGTGTTATAGAAGGGTTAAAAATGATTTTATCAGTTTTAAAAAGATGTAGTATCTCGCCATAAAATTCGAAATAATATAACATTTTTTTAAATCAGAAAGAATGATTTAACCCATTGATATTTAACAATAGTTTCAACTTTCATCCTGTTTTTATATCGTAAAATTGTAAATATAAATTTACTATGAAAAAGATACTTTTAGTATTAGTTGCAATAGCTTAGACTTCCACTGTTTTTAGTCAAAGAATCTTATCTGAAAAGATAGATTATTTTGATGTTAGATTACCAAATCAGCCTTTAAATTGTATTTCTGAAAATAAAATGTTATTAAAATCTATTCCTGAAAAATCGATATTAACTTCACATCCAGGTGAGTTAAAAAGATTAATAGGAGATTGGAATGATGATTATCATAAAATAGAATTGACTAAGATATTTGCTATAAAACACCAAGTGATTGTATTAATTAAAGGAGCTCATACTTTAATAATAAATGATAATGATGTTTATATTAATACGACCGGTAACCCTGGAATGGCAACTGCTGGGAGTGGAGATGTACTCACTGGTATGATTACTGGATTGCTATCACAAAAATACAATCCATTAGAAGCTGCTCTTTTTGGCACCTATCTTCATGGTACTGCTGGAGATATAGCAGCAAGTAAAATGGGAATCGAAGCTGTAACTGCCAGTGATATTATAAATGAAATAGGGGAGTCATACTTGGATTTATTTGCTTTAGAGAATCCACCGAAAAAAGAGGAAGCATAAAAAAGGATATTGCTTTAGCAATCTCCTTTTTTATGCGCTCTTGATTAACTTATAGTAATTCATCAAATGCTTTTCTAATATCTGGATTTGATGGTCTAGGAGCATCAGAATTTACAATATTACCTTCCGTGTCAATAATAATGAAACGTGGAATACCTTTAATACCATAATCGGTTACAAATTTAGACTTCCAATCATTATTTGCCATTAATTGAATTCCTTCTAGTTCTTTTTCAGTAACCATGGTTCTCCATTTATCATAATCTTTTTTCTCATCTATGGATAGGCTAACAAAAGCTATCTTTTTATCGTGATAATCTGCTTCTAATATTTTTAAAGAAGGAATTTCTCTTAAACAAGGTCCACACCAAGTAGCCCATACATCAACATAAACAATTTTCCCATTTAAATCTTCTAGGCTAGTTTTACCACCCTTAAAATTTTCATAGTTAAAAGAAGGCGATGCTTTTCCTGGCGTAAGATTACTTAAGACTTTATATGAGCTAGTTACTTTTGAAAGGTTTTCAGTATTTTGATTAGAATTCTTATATAAATTATAAACATCTTCTAAAGCATTATTAGCCTTCATACCATATCGCAAATAATTAAACATTAACGCATCCTTTGTCATTCCGTTTGGAAAGTTACTATCTACTGTTTCTAAATAAGCCAATGCTATATCTTTATCACTATTACTAGAAGCATCTCGTGCTACTCTACCATAATGTGACTCTAACAATCTCTTATAAGCATTAGAGTTTTCAAATGCATCATTATCTGCAAAATTGAATTCTTTGAATGAATCATATATGGATTCAGAAGCTTTAAAAGAAGTGTCCTTTGTTAAGTATTGATAGTACTGCTCATAATTCTCTAAATTATTGATATGAGCATATTCTAATTCCTTTATTTCTTTTTTAGTAAAATTTTTAGATACTCCTGTTGAAGATTTTAATAAATCTGTGTAGCTAGCATTAATTTTATTTACTTCTTCAATAAATTCGTCTTCAGATAATGAATAAACTTTATCAAAAGCCAATTCTTTTTCTGAAAGCAAATATTTTGAAGCTAGATAATTATTTTCTGCAGCCATATCACCAGTATAAACTAGACTCTCATCAAATTCTTTTGCATTAAGAGTAAGTCCAACATTTGCTCCTTGTATTAAATAAACAGGAGTACTTTCTCTACCAATTCGTAAAGAATAATAACCTTCTTTATCAATTTTAAGAGTGTCAGAAAAACTTCCAGTTTTAGTAATGGTAATTACTTTTTCAAAATCATTCCCAGAAATTTTAGCGGAGTCGGAATTACTGTTTTCAACTGTTCCATTAAAAATTACATAGGTAGGTTTTACTTCTTTTTGACAAGAAAAAATGCTTATTGTTACTAATAATAGTAGTAGGTTTTTCATTGTTTTTGTATTAATTTTCCGCTAAAATACTATAATAATTATACTCTTTAAAAAATACTATCAAACTTAACATGGAATTAGTATTTTTGTTTTTTAAATACCTAGCAAACTATGTCGAACACTCATTATATAAGTTCTGAATTACTTGATTTACCAACGATAAAATTAATTTTAAATGAAAGTAAATCTTTAGAATTATCGGAAGAAGCAATTCTAAATATTAATAAATCTAAGAGGTACTTGGATAAAAAAATTAAAAATAATTCTACTCCAATTTACGGTATCAATACTGGTTTTGGTTCTTTGTATAATGTAAGAATTGATCATAATGATTTAACAAAATTACAAGAGAATATTGTTATGTCTCATGCTTGTGGGACTGGAAATTTAGCACCAAAAATAATTGTAAAATTAATGTTACTTCTTAAAGTACAATCTTTAAGTTATGGTTATAGTGGCGTTCAATTAGATACGGTCCAACGATTAGTTGATTTTTATAATTTAGATATTTTGCCTGTTATCTATGAACTAGGTAGTTTAGGTGCTTCAGGAGATTTAGCTCCTTTAGCTCATATGGCCTTGCCATTGATAGGAAAAGGTAAAGTATATTACAAAGAACAAATTTTAGAATCTGAAGAAGTTTTAAAACAGAATAATTTATCCCCTATTAAATTAGAAGCTAAAGAAGGCTTAGCATTGCTAAATGGGACTCAATTTATGAGTGCATATGGTCTGTTTTGCTTATTAAAAAGTCATAAACTATCCTATTTGTCAGATTTAATTGCTTGTACCTCAATTGATGCCTTTAATTGTAATATGAGTCCTTATGATCCTTTGGTGCATCTAGTTCGTCCACATCGTGGGCAAGTAAAAACTGCTGAACGAATTTTGGAATTATTGGATGGAAGTGAAATTGCAAGATCAAAAAATAAAAGTGTTCAAGATCCATATTCATTTAGATGTGTACCACAAGTTCATGGAGCTACAAAAGACACTATAGTATTTGTTACAAAAACATTTAAAACGGAAATAAATTCGGTTACTGACAATCCCAATATATTTATTGAAGAAGATAAAATAATTTCTGGAGGAAATTTTCACGGACAACCATTAGCATTATCCTTAGATTTTTTAGGAATAGCTATGGCGGAATTGGGAAGTATTTCGGAAAGGAGGACGTATCAATTAGTTGCAGGATTAAGAGAGTTGCCTCCTTTTTTAGTTAAAAAACCAGGTCTTAATAGTGGTTTTATGATTCCACAATATACGGCTGCTAGTATTGTGAGTCAAAATAAACAATTGGCAACACCAGCTTCTGTCGATTCTATAGTGTCATCAAATGGACAAGAAGATCATGTAAGTATGGGGGCAAATGCCGCAACAAAATGTTTGCAAATAGTAAATAATTTGGAACGCATTCTTGCTATTGAATTAATGAATGCTTCTCAAGCATTATCATTTAGGAATCCTTTACAGTCTTCCGATTATGTAGAATCGTTTATTAAGAGTTACAGGAGTATTGTACCTTTAGTAGAAGATGATAGGATTTTATCGACGGATATTGAAAACACTATTGCCTTTTTAGACTCTTTGGGAATTGACAATGAAATTTTATTTTAAGATAATATTATTTGTCCATTCGATGGCATCTTTTAAAGAGGTAAAATGTTTAAAAGGTTTTTTATAAAATAATTTTTCTATTTCAGTATTTGAAATATTTATTTTTTTAGAAGAAACTATTGCAAAAGAAACGAGATTTTCAATTTTAGAGGTTTCGATATAAATACTTGGATCAACGGAATAGGATTGAAGCCTATTAGTAATATATCCAAAGTTTGTGTTTTTAAAATATTTGGTTGCAATATTTAGTAAAATGGCATTTTTATCTGGGGTTAGATTTATTCCCTCAAACATAACGGAAACTAAATAATTATCATATATTTCTATTTCACAAAAATCATATTTTAAAGAAGTTCTCATTAAAACTTATCATTTAACATTACTCAATAAAGGTACAAAAAGTTTCAATGATAAATAAATTCTATTGACTAGAATTTGAACAAGTTATTGACTGTGAAATCATCAATAATCCTTTTAATGATATGGTTTTGTGGCGTGTAAGACAAGTGCTTAAATATAAATTGTTAACCTTTGATTATATTGACTATTTCTTTTTGTGAGACATAAAAAAAGCAGCATTATTATAACTAATAAAAATGCTGCTTTTTTAAAATTAAAACGAAATTATTATTCTCCCACTTTTTTTCTTTTTTTAGTAATTTTGATAGTTAACTCATTAGTTTTTTCATCTAAATCTATTGAAATACTATCGCCTTCTTTTAGCTTGGAATTAATTATTTCTTCAGCTAAGGCATCTTCAATATATTTTTGAATAGCCCTTTTTAAAGGCCTTGCACCATACTTTTTATCAAAACCTTTATCAGCAATATAATCTTTAGCGTTTTCAGAAAGTTTTAATTGATAACCTAATCCATCAATTCTGCTATATAATTTTGATAATTCAATATCAATAATTTCATGGATATGTTCTCTTGTTAGCGCATTAAATACTACAACATCATCAATTCTATTTAAAAACTCAGGGGCAAATGTTTTCTTTAAAGCATTTTCAATAACACTTTTTGCATGAGAATCTGCTTGATTAGATTTGGCTGAAGTACCAAAACCAACACCTTGTCCAAAATCTTTTAGCTGGCGAGAACCAATATTGGAAGTCATAATAATGATCGTATTTCTAAAATCAATTTTTCTTCCTAAACTATCGGTTAAAAAACCGTCATCCAAAACTTGAAGCATCATATTAAATACATCAGGATGTGCTTTTTCAATTTCATCAAGTAATACAATTGAATATGGTTTTCTCCTAACTTTTTCAGTTAATTGACCTCCTTCTTCATATCCAACATATCCAGGAGGAGCACCAACTAAACGAGATATGGCAAACTTCTCCATATATTCACTCATATCGATTCGAATCAAAGCACTTTCTGAATCAAAAAGTTCTTGCGCTAATACTTTGGCTAGTTGTGTTTTACCAACTCCAGTTTGACCTAGAAATATAAAGGAGCCAATAGGTTTATTTGGATCTTTTAAACCAGCTCGATTTCGTTGAATTGCTTTAGCTATTTTTATAACAGCTTCATCTTGACCAATTACCTTACTTTTAATTCTATCTGGTAAAGCAGCTAATTTAAGACTTTCTGTTTGAGCGATTCTGTTAACGGGAACACCAGTCATCATAGAAACTACTTCAGCAACATTCTCTTCAGATACTGTTTCTCTGTGTAATTTTGATTCTTTCTCCCAAGTTTCTTGTTCAATAGAAAGCTCTTTTTCTAAATTCTTTTCATCATCCCTTAATTTAGCAGCTTCCTCATATTTTTGCTTTTTAACAACAGAATTTTTTAACTCTCTAACTTCTTCAAGTTGTTTTTCAATTTCTAATATTCTATCAGGAACGTGAATGTTAGTAATATGAACTCTTGAACCTGCTTCATCAAGTGCATCTATTGCTTTGTCTGGTAAAAATCGTTCTGTCATGTAACGATTGGTCAATTTCACACAAGCTTCAATTGCTTCATCTGTATAGGTTACATTGTGATGAGCTTCGTATTTATCCTTAATATTCTGAAGAATTTCTATTGATTCATCAACAGTAGTAGGTTCGACAATTACTTTTTGAAAACGTCTTTCTAAAGCACCATCCTTTTCAATATATTGACGGTATTCATCAAGAGTAGTTGCTCCAATACATTGCAGTTCACCTCTAGCTAAAGCAGGTTTAAACATGTTGGATG
>CAJXEB010000038.1 GCA_913052585.1 uncultured Flavobacteriaceae bacterium
AAAATGCATATGAAAAATTAATTCAATCTGTTGCTCCAAACATTCAGGGATTGGATCTACAAAAGGAAGCTGTTTTACTTATGTTGATTGGCTCTCCAAGTAAAACTACTGAAGATGGTAGCTCAACTCGTGGCGACATAAATATTCTATTCATTGGAGATCCAGGAACTGCAAAAAGTGAATTACTGAAATATGCTTCTAGACTTGCACCTCGTGGTTTATACGCATCTGGTAAAGGTTCTACTGCTGCAGGTTTAACTGCCGCTGTAGTAAGAGAAAGAACTGGTATGATGATGCTCGAAGCAGGAACAGTAGTGCTTGCCGATAAGGGCATTGCCTGTATTGATGAATTCGATAAAATGAGAAATGAAGATCGTACTGCACTACATGAGGCTATGGAACAACAAACTGTCAGTATTGCAAAAGGTGGAATTAATGCTACTCTTAATGCCCGTACTGCAATTCTTGCAGCCGCTAATCCTGAATTTGGTAGTTATGATAAATATAAAACTTTTAAAGATCAAACTAATATAGACA
Organism: uncultured Flavobacteriaceae bacterium; assembly: GCA_913052585.1. GTDB lineage: Bacteria > Bacteroidota > Bacteroidia > Flavobacteriales > Flavobacteriaceae > Marifrigoribacter. Next base: position 538 of record CAJXEB010000038.1, read on the forward strand.
CGCCTTTATTGACTCGTTTTGATTTAATATTTGTAATAAGAGATACTCCTAATATTCCTCGTGATGAAAAACTTGCTAAACATATTTTGGATATATATGAGACTGGAAAAACAAAAGATGATGTCCCGCTTGGATTTGATTTACTTAAGAAATACATTAGTTATGCAAAAAACATTACTCCTAAAATATCTCCTGAGGCAAAAAAATTAATTCAGGATTATATTCTTTTTTAGAATTGATTTATGATGCTTTTTTATTGCATTACATATACATTTTGTAATTTCGCTTTTTAGAAAAAGATAAAAATTAACAAAATGAGCAAATACGATATTATAATTTTAGGAAGTGGGCCTGGTGGATATGTTACCGCAATTAGAGCATCACAATTAGGTTTTAAAACCGCTGTTATAGAAAAAGAAAGTTTAGGTGGTGTTTGTCTTAATTGGGGCTGTATTCCAACAAAAGCGTTACTTAAAAGTGCTCAAGTATTCGATTATTTAAAACATGCAGGAGATTACGGTTTAAGTTTAGATAATCCAGACAAAGACTTCACCAAGGTTGTAGAACGTAGTCGTGGAGTGGCATCTGGCATGAGTAATGGTGTTCAGTTTTTAATGAAAAAAAATAAAATTGACGTCATCAATGGTTTTGGAAAATTAAAGCCTGGTAAAAAGGTTGAAGTTGACGGAAAAGAATATTCAGCAGACCACATAATTATTGCTACAGGAACTCGCTCTAGACAATTACCAAATTTACCTCAAGATGGTAAAAAAGTAATTGGTTATAGAGAAGCAATGACTTTAAAAAAGCAACCTGAAAGTATGATTGTGGTAGGTAGCGGTGCTATTGGAGTTGAATTCGCACACTTTTACAATGCAATGGGAACCAAAGTAACTATAGTAGAATACTTACCAAATTTAGTTCCTCTAGAAGATGAAGACGTATCGAAGCAATTTGAACGCTCCTTCAAAAAAGCGGGAATTAAAGTAATGACAAATGCTTCTGTTGAGAGTGTTGATACTTCAGGAAAAACTGTAAAAGCTGCTGTTAAAACTAAAAAAGGTGAAGAAATTTTAGAAGCTGAAATTGTACTTTCTGCGGTAGGAATTAAATCAAACCTTGAAAATATTGGTTTAGAAGATGTTGGAATCGTTATAGATCGCGATAAAATTCTAGTAAATGATTGGTATCAAACTAACATCCCAGGTTATTATGCAATTGGAGATGTTACTCCTGGACCAGCATTAGCACACGTAGCTTCAGCTGAAGGTATCACTTGTGTTGAAAAAATTAAAGGAATGAATGTGGAAGCAATTGATTACGGAAATATTCCTGGATGTACCTACGCAACTCCAGAAATTGCTTCAGTTGGTTTAACTGAGAAACAGGCAATAGAAAAAGGATATGATATTAAAGTTGGAAAATTCCCTTTCTCAGCTTCAGGTAAAGCAAGTGCAGCTGGAACAAAAGATGGTTTTGTAAAAGTAATTTTCGATGCTAAATATGGTGAATGGTTAGGATGCCATATGATAGGTGCTGGAGTAACCGATATGATTGCGGAAGCTGTTTTAGGTAGGAAATTAGAAACAACTGGCCATGAAGTTTTAAAAACCATACACCCTCATCCAACCATGAGTGAGGCCGTTATGGAAGCTGTAGCTGATGCTTATGGTGAAGTAATTCATTTGTAAAAGAATAAATAAATTTAAAATAAAAAACGTCTCATGACAATGGGGCGTTTTTTTATTTTAAAAAGCTTTGCAAAGCCAGTTCATAGCTTTTTAAGCCAAAGCCAAGGATTACTCCTTTTGCATTAGGTGAAATAAATGATTGATGTCTAAACTCTTCTCTTGAGAACGTATTTGATATATGAACCTCAATTACTGGTGCAGAGATAGCTTTTACCGCATCACCAATACCAATAGAAGTATGTGTATAAGCAGCAGCATTCAAAATAATTCCATCATAAGAAAACCCAATTTCTTGTATCTTATCAATGATTTCTCCTTCAATATTAGATTGAAAATGAGAAAGTTCTATTTGAGAAAATTTAGTCTCTAATTCCTTATAAAAATCTTCAAAAGATTGATTTCCATAAATTAAAGGCTCTCTTTTACCAAGTAAATTAATATTAGGACCATTTATAATGATTATTTTCATGGGCTTTATTGTTTTATTAAATCGGTTATACTTCAGTAAGCTCAGCATAGGATAGCTATTCGCTATTAACAATACTCTTGAGTATAACTCATTTTATAAGGTAAAATTACAAAAAATTAGGCATAAAAAAAGCGGAAGCATTGCTTCCGCTTTTAAATATATCGAATTAGTTATTAAAAAGCATATTCTATACCTGCATTAATAGATTTAAATCCATTAAGTGAATATACGTTTATATTATTTGAACTTTTATAATCTTGACCTCCAGATATACTTTGAAAAGAAGCTATTAAAGTAATTTTATTTAAGTTGAATCCAAATTTTGGACGAGCGTAAAAACCTGTTTTAACATCTCCTGAAACATTGATACCTACTCCTAAATCTAATCCTCCAAAGAATTTACGATCTGCGAAATAATACCTTACGGAAGCTGCAACGGGAACAAATGATGCGTCTTTAAAATCAACAAATACAAAATTCCCTCCATTATTATCTTCATCGAAAGAAGTATATTTCCCATCAGCAATAAACTGAGTATATCCTGTAAGAAGTCCAACTTCTAAATTAGGGATCACTTCAAATAAGTAAGCAGCATCAAAACCAAAGTTAAATGAACCGAAATTCTCATCATTACTATTGTTATAGAATTTGTTACTACTAATTAAAGAGAAACCTAAATTAGCTCCTACGTAAAAGCCTCCATTTTTTGCTTGCTCTATTACTTTATCAACACCATCTTGAGCGTTTACTTTTGAAAATCCAACTATTGCTATTGCAGCTAGTACTAATAATTTTTTCATTTTTTATTGATTTAATTAATTTAACAAAGATAATTTATTTGTATAAAATTACAAGAAACTAAATCCAGCAGTTAAAGAAAAAACAGTATTTTTTGATTTATCTATCGAAACATTGTTGTTTACAAAGCTAATATCAGACAATCCAAAACCATACCTTCCTGTTACACGTAAGTTTAATGGCAAATCTATTCCAATACCAACAATTCCAGTAATATCAAAAGAATTGAAATCAAAATTTGTTCCAAAAACCTCCGCTACATTATCATTAACTACCGTTCCAAATTGGGGCCCTGCTTGAATGTTTAACCTTTTTATAATGTAATATTTGAATACTATAGGGATATTAATATAGTCTAGATTAATTTTATCCGTATCAAATTCTGCTCCTTGTTGAGAATATAAAAGATCTCCCTGTATTGCAATTTTGTCTGAAAATTTTAAAGTTACAAATGCACCACCTACAAATCCTGTTTTTGTCGAAGCATCAGTAAAATCTGTTAAATTAGCAAATGTAGCTCCTGCTTTTATCCCAACATCAATTCCTTGAGCATAAGTAGTTATAGTTAATAATACTGTAAATACAATTAAAATAAAGTTTTTCATAATTTTTTTTTTTGGTTAATGCCCAAAGATATAAAAAACCAATAAATGATTAAACTTATAATCACAATTCTACTTTTATAATATTTTATGATTAATATAGCTTGATGAACCAAATATGCCAAATAATTATATTCAAAGAAAAATATAATTAGCGAAAACCGTTTGATCCATATAAAAAATAAAATATACCCATGAAGTGGCCACAAGCTATTATACATTATAAAAATTATTTAAAAATAGAAAGAGGTCTTTCTGAAAATTCTATTTCTAATTATACCTTTGATATAAATAAGCTAGTAAAATGGATGGCTTTAAGCGACCTTAAAATATCACCAATTAATATAGAAAAAAAAACGCTTCAAGAGTTTATTTACACCATAGCTAAGGAAGTAAACCCAAGATCTCAAAGCAGAATTATATCTGGACTAAAAGGTTTTTTTAATTATTTAGTTTTCGAAGAATACAGAACGACCAACCCTTTAGACCTTATTGAAAGCCCGAAGATTGGAAGAAAATTACCAGATACTCTTTCAATTGAAGAAATTGATATCATTATTTCAACCATAGATTTAAGCAAACCTCAAGGAGAACGTAATAAAGCAATTATTGAAGTATTATATGGTTGTGGTTTGCGTGTTTCAGAATTAATAAATTTAAAAATTTCTGATTTATTTTTTGATGAAGGCTTTATAAAGGTAACCGGAAAAGGAAACAAACAACGGTTTGTACCTATAGGCTCTTTAACTATTAAATTTATTGATATTTATAGAAAAGAAATTAGAGTACATCAAGCTATTAAGCCCAATGCTCAAGATACGTTGTTTTTAAATCGAAGAGGAAATGGATTAACGAGAGCTATGATTTTTCATATAGTAAAAGAATTAACGGAAAAGGCTGGAATACATAAAAAAATAAGCCCACACACCTTTAGACATTCTTTTGCAACACATTTATTAGAAAATGGCGCTGACCTTAGAGCTATTCAACAAATGCTTGGACATGAAAGTATAACCACTACTGAGATCTATACACATATAGACAAAAGCCACCTAACACAAATTATTAATAGTTTTCATCCAAGAAGATAGCTATTAGTGATTGGTGATTGGTGATTAAAAAAAAATATTTTAAAAGTGTTACCTTCTAATCATCCAACAATCCAATACTCTATTTAGCAATATTAACCGCTCTTGTTTCTCTAATAACCGTAACTTTTACTTGACCAGGGTAAGTCATTTCTGTTTGAATCTTTTGTGAAATATTAAAAGATAATTCAGATGCTTTTTCGTCGCTTACTTTATCACTTTCAACCATTACACGAAGCTCTCTACCAGCTTGTATAGCATACGCTTTATTTACACCTTTAAATCCAAAAGCAACATCTTCTAAATCTTTTAAACGTTGTATATAACTATCTAATACTTGACGTCTTGCTCCAGGTCTAGCTCCGCTTATCGCATCACAAACTTGAATAATTGGAGATAATAAACTAGTCATTTCTACTTCATCATGGTGAGCACCAATAGCATTACAAACTTCTGGTTTTTCGCCATGTTTTTCAGCCATTTGCATTCCTAATAAAGCGTGAGGAAGTTCTGTTTCTGTCTCAGGAACTTTTCCTATATCATGTAAAAGTCCTGCTCTCTTAGCCAATTTAGGATTCAACCCTAATTCTGAAGCCATAACACCACAAAGTTTGGCAACTTCACGAGAATGTTGTAATAAATTCTGACCATAAGAAGAACGGAATTTCATACGTCCAACAGCTTTAATTAATTCTGGATGCAATCCATGAATTCCTAAATCAATAACAGCACGTTTCCCTACTTCTTTAATCTCTTCTTCTATTTGATTAGTTGTCTTTTTAACTACTTCTTCAATTCGAGCTGGATGAATACGTCCATCAGTTACTAATTTATGTAAAGATAAACGAGCAATTTCTCTTCTTACTGAATCAAAACAAGATAAAATAATGGCATCTGGTGTATCGTCTACTATAATTTCTACTCCTGTAGCAGCTTCAATGGCACGGATATTTCTTCCTTCACGTCCAATAATTCTACCTTTTACATCGTCACTTTCTAAATTAAAAACAGAAACACAATTATCTATTGCTTCTTCTGTTCCTATACGTTGTATCGTGTTTATGATAACTTTTCTAGCTTCTTGTTGAGCTGTTAATTTAGCCTCTTCTAATGAAGTTTGAATGTAAGCCATAGCATCAGTTTTGGCTTCATCTTTTATACTTTCCATTAACTGAGCTTTTGCATCTTCAGCAGATAAACTAGAAATAACTTCAAGTTGCTCAACTTGTCTACGATGCATTTTATCAACTTCCGTTTGTTTTTTATCTAAAAAGGAAAGGCGTTCATCATAATCTTTTTTCTTTTCTTCAAAATCAGAAATTAAATTTTTTGATTTTGCAAGTTCACTGGTTGCTTTTGATTCTTTATCACGAGTTCTTTTTTCTGATTCAGATATTTTTTTATCCCTATTTAAAATAACTCTTTCATGCTCTGTTTTTAATTCTAAAAACTTTTCTTTAGCTTGAAGCATTTTATCTTTCTTCATGGTCTCCGCATCTAAACCTGCTTGTTTAGAAATGTTAGTAGCTCTTTTTTTAGCCGATTCAATAATATGAGAAGCCTTATTTTTATCTAGTATTTTTGCGATAACAAAACCAATAATTATTGCTATAACTCCTACTATTATGGATACTATTATATTGTTCATTGTTGTTATTATATTTAAACTACTAGCTGCTATAGCCTGAGTTTTATTCATAAAAAAAGCCTACATTAATATCGGGTTTTGTATAAACTCCTTAAAACAAGTTTAGGGTTAATTAGTTGGTCAAGTATCCGCTCTCCCTAAGGACACGGCTCGCTTTTACAACTATAACTCACCCTTTTTAAAGAATTCGCGTTGAGTTTACCAAAAATAGTATTAATGTAGGCAGTAACCTTATTATAAAGAACGTTACGATTTAAAAATCGTGCAACATTTGATTTAATTTATTTAATTTTTCCTCAATATGTTGGCTGTCTTCTGTATTATCTATTTGTTTTTGTTCTACTTGAGTAGCAAATTGTAAAGCACACATTGCTAATACATCTTGTTTATCTCTTACAGCATAACTTTTCTCAAACCTTTTAATCATTTCACCTATCTTTTTTGTAGCTTTTCTAAGGCCTTCTTCTTGCTCTGGAGTAGTCGTTAATGGATATACTCTGTCTGCAATCGATAGTTTTATTTTTTGTTGGTTTGACATTTTTTTTAATTTATTCAGAAAGTTGCGTTATACATTTATCAATTTCCCGAACCAATTCATTTATTTTGAGTTTTGTTTCTCGTTTATATTCATTACTGCCAAGCATTGAATTTGCTAGCTTTAATGTATTACATTCTTCACGCCAATTTTCAATTTCTTTATTATATTGATCCTTTTGTGTCATTAAAACTGTAATCTCTTCTTCTAGTTTCGTCTTTTCCTTCTTCAAGTTTTCATGTTCCTGAAGCAGTTTGCCAACCCTATTTTCAAGAGAATCAACAATTTCTGATAGATTGCTCATTAAAATTTATTTCAATACTCTGCTTACAAAGTTAACAATCGGTAGTTGAAAAGCCAATTAAAAACTAAAATATTTTGTATTATTGAATAACTTATCTGTTAAATTGCACCAACTCCTCCAATTATTTATAGCGTATTGTTAATTTTACACTATGAAATTACTTAAATACTTTATGTTACTTTTCTGTGGATTTACGTTCGCACAGGATAGTATCCCAACTACATATTTTAATAACCCAATTGAAATTCCTTTAATTCTTTCTGGTAGTTTTGGAGAACTTAGGAGTAATCATTTTCATAGTGGTATTGATATAAAAACTCAACAACGGGAAGGAATTCCCATATACGCACCTGCAAATGGTTTTGTAAGCAGGGTGAAAGTTTCTCATTTTGGATATGGTAAAGCCTTATATATAAAACATCCTAATGGGTACTCTACTGTTTATGCACATTTAAAAAAATATGGAGATAGCATTCAGGGATATCTAAAAAATGCTCAATACAAGAAAGAAGCTTATGAAATTGAATTATTTCCAGAAGCCAATCAAATAAAAGTAAAGAAAGGTGACCTTATCGGTTATACTGGTAATAGTGGAGGTAGTGGAGGTCCACATCTTCATTTTGAAATTCGTGATGCAAATTCTCGACCTATGAATCCTTTACTTTTTGGAATAGAAATTCCCGATACAAAAAAACCGATTGTTTCCAGTGTATTTGCATACCCTTTAAGTAAAGATGCACAGATTAATCAATCACAAAATCCTGTAAAAATAAGGTTGATACTTCAAAAAGACGGATCCTATAAAGCAGAAAACATTATAGCTTTCGGAAAAATTGGTTTCGGAGTTTCAACATATGACCAACAAAATGGTGCTTCCAATAAAAATGGAGTTTATAAAATTGAAACCTATTGTAATGGGAAGGAAAAATTTAAAGTAGCTTTTGAAAAATTTTCATTTTCAGAAACGAGGTACTTAAACCGGTTTATAGATTACGAATACTTTAAAAACAATAGAAGTCGAATACAAAAACTTTTTAGACAGCCCAACAACCCATTAAGTATCATACAAAGTGAAGATGAAAAAGGAATTATTAACGTACAAGATCAATTAAATTCTACTTATAGAATCGAAGTTACCGATTTTAAAAACAACAAAGTCACTATATCAATACCTATAAAAGGAGAACAATTAGAAATACTAAAACCAAGAAAACCCATTCATACTGAAGATTTTATTTACGCTAATGAAGCAACTTCTATAACAAAAGGTAAGTTTAATGTATATATTCCTACCAACAGTTTTTATGAAGATGTATATCTTAACATTAAAGCAAAAGAAGACACTTTGTTATTACACGAAAATATTATTCCGCTTCATAAAAGCATAAGCATCTCAACAGATATTTCAAATTATAAGGGTAATGATATTGATAAGCTTTATATAGGAAGACTTAATTATAAAAAAGAACCCTATTATAATTTCACTTCTAGAAAAGGAAATAAATTAACTGCATATACAAAAACACTCGGTTCATTTGTTTTAGTAGCAGACACTACAAATCCAAAAATTAAACCCATTAATTTTCAAAATAACAAATGGCTAAGCAAAAACAAAACACTGAAAATAAAAATTACTGATGACCTTAGCGGGATTAGCTCATACAGAGCTACTATTAATGGGAAGTTTATACTGATGGAATATAATTATAAAAAAGACGTTCTAACTTATGATTTTGATGATCAAATAATTTCAGAATCTGAAAACAATTTGAAACTAATTATTATTGATAATGTTGGAAATAATGCTACATTTGAAGCAACATTTTTCAGAAAATAAAACAATAAATACATTTGAAAACATATACTTCGCTCCTCCTATTGCTATTTTTTATAACTACAGGAACCCTCTTATCACAAAATGCTATAATAAAAGGAGTCGTCCTTGACTTAAACAATACACCTGTTTCAGAAGTTAACATAACTACTGGTGGAGAAGGAACTCAAACAAATTTTGATGGTTTTTTCTCTTTAGAAGTACCCGCTAATCAAGAATTAATATTGATTTTTTCTCACCTTACATTTAAAAACGTTCAAGTTTCAGTTCCGGCTTTAAGCCCAAATTCAGATTTTGAAATGAATCCGGTGATGAAAGTTGATATTGAACAAATTGGTGAAGTAGTAATATCCAGAAAAAAAAGAATGCAAATTGAAGGAATTACAACCATTAGTCCTGAAGCCATCCGAAGAATTCCTGGAGCAAATGCTGGAGTTGAAAATTTAATAAAATCGCTACCAGGAGTTAATAGTAATAACGAATTAAGTACTCAATATGCTGTTAGAGGTGGAAACTATGACGAAAATTTAGTTTATGTCAACGAAATTGAAGTTTACAGACCTTTTTTAATTAGAAGTGGACAACAAGAAGGCTTTAGCTTTGTTAACACTGACTTGACATCAAAAGTAGATTTTTCTGCAGGTGGTTTTCAAACAAAATATGGTGACAAATTATCTTCGGTTTTAGACATTACGTATCGCAAGCCTGTTTCTTTTGAAGCAACTGCAGCCCTTAGTTTATTAGGAGCAAATGTTTCAGCTGGAGGCGCTTCAAAAAATGGACGTTTTACAGGAATTATTGGAGCGCGTTATAGAAATAATAGTCTTTTTGTAAACTCTAAAGAGACGGAAGCAAATTATAAACCTGTATTTGCAGATGCTCAAGCCTATTTCACTTATAAAGTTACCAATAAATTTGAACTTGACTTTTTAGGGAACATATCAATAAACGATTATCAATACGAGCCTTTAACGAGACAAACCAATTTTGGAACGATAGCAGATCCAGTGGCATTATTGGTATTTTATGAAGGGCAAGAAAGAGATCAATATCAAACTTATTTTGGAGCTTTAAAAGGGACTTATGTAGTTTCAGATAATTATACTGCAAAATTAATAGGATCTATCTATCATTCACAGGAACAAGAACACTATGATATTTTTGCAGAATACCGACTAGGTGAAGTGAATACAGATATTGGAGGTGAAGATCTTGGTGAAGTTGAGTTTACAGAAGGAATTGGATCACAATTAACCCATGCTAGAAACGATCTGGATGCATTATTTTTTAACCTAGAACACAAAGGGCTTTTGTCTATTGAAGATAACAATATAGAGTACGGTATAAAATATACTCATGAAGACATTCGTGATCGTATTCAAGAATATGAAATAATTGATTCTGCAGGATTTTCTATTAGACCACCAATAGGAGACTTAGGAAACAATCAACCTTACAACCCTTTCGTTTCTCCAATTGTTCCCTATACTTCAGTTAGAGCAACTAACGATGTTCAAATAGATCGTATTTCTGGATTTATACAATGGAGTAAAAGAGCAACATTAGGAAATAGTGATTTATGGCTAAATGCAGGAATTAGAGCTCATAACTGGACTGTTGGCGGAAAAGGATTAACAAGTTATACCCAAACCGTTTTTAGCCCAAGAGCTCAAATTTCATTAAAACCAGATTGGGAAGCCGATGTGCTTTTTAGAGTTTCAGGTGGTTTTTACCATCAACCTCCTCTTTATAGAGAGTTACGAGATTCTTTAGGGATTGTTCAACCAGAAGTTAAAGCACAACAATCAATACACATAGTACTAGGTAACGATTATAGTTTTGACCTTTGGGAAAGACCATTTACTTTAAATTCTGAAGTTTATTACAAATCCCTTACTGATGTCAATCCATATACGTTAGAAAATGTTAGAATACGATATCGTGCAAGAAATAACGCAGTTGCATACGCATATGGTGTAGACGTAAGATTGGCAGGAGAATTTGTCCCAGGAACCGAAAGTTGGGTAAGTATTGGCTATCTTAAAACAGAAGAAAATATTGATGATAGAGGGTATATTTTTAGACCTACAGATCAACGATTAAAATTTGCAGTATTATTTCAAGATTATATAAAAGTTATTCCTGATCTAAAATTATATCTTAACTTAACTTATAATACTGGTTTACCAGGAGGATCTCCTAGTTATGCAGACCCTTATGATTACCAAACAAGGTTGCCTGATTATAAAAGAGCTGACGTCGGTTTTTCATATGTATTAATTAATGAAAATAAGCTAAAAAATTCTGGTTTTTTTAAACCTTTTAAAGAACTTACTTTAGGTTTGGAAATCTTTAATATTTTTGATGTTCAAAATTCAATTACAAACACCTTTGTTAGGGATGTTTATACTAAAGTACAGTATGCAATTCCTAATTATTTAACTCCTCGTGTTTTTAATGTACGAACTACCATGAAATTTTAGAAATAAATTAAGGTTTAATTATATCCTTTAGTGTTTCAATAACGTAATCCACTTCTTCCTTAGTATTGAATGTTGAAAACGAAAATCGAAGAGAAGGCTTTTGCATATCTCCTCCTGAAAGTATTTCAGTTAAAACATGGGACCCTCCGACACTACCACTTTGGCAAGCAGAACCTTTAGAACAAGCAATTCCTTTTAAATCTAATTGAAATAATAGCATCATTCCCATTTCTGGCGTAATAGGCAATAACACATTTAATAAAGTATAAGTACTTAGTGAATCGTCTCCACAGTAACCATTTAATTTTGCATTTGGTATCTCCTGAAGAAGTCGGTCTTTAAAATAGTTTTTAATAGATTTAATATAATTAGCCTCTACTTCAATATTATTATAAGAAATTTGCAATGCTTTATTTAAACCTGCAATAGCATACACTGCTTCCGTCCCAGCTCTTAACCCTCTTTCTTGCTCACCTCCTAGAATTGAAGGTTTTAATCCAGAATTTTTTCGAATAAAAGCAAAACCAATTCCTTTTGGTCCGTGAAATTTATGCGCAGATACTGCTGCAAAATCTATTGGAATTTCAGAAAAATCTAAATTATAATGACCAACAGATTGCACCGTGTCGCTATGAAATAAAGCACTATTCGCTTTACATAAATCTGCAACTTGCTTTAGATTAATTCGATTTCCTATTTCATTATTCACGTGCATTAAACTTACCAAAGTCTTTTTTGATGTATCTTTGAGTAACTCTTCTAAATGATTATTATCTACCATTCCATTAACGTCTAAATTCACATAATCAACTTGCAAATCATACTTTAAACTTAACTCTTCAATAGTATGCAAGACGGCATGATGTTCAATTTTGCTGGTAATTATTCTAGTAACTTTTAAATCCCGAACACAACTATTAAGAATTAAATTATCAGCTTCTGTACCACCAGAAGTAAAAAATATTTCGGCTGCAGATACCTTAAAAATTAACGCAATTTCTTTTCGACAGTGCTCTAATATCGATTTTGATGACCTACCAAAGGAATGTGTCGAAGATGGATTCCCATATTCGCTTAAAACCTCGGAGACCTTTAAAATAACTTCATCTCTAACCTGAGTGGTTGCTGCATTATCAAAATAAACTTTTTTCATAGACCTCAAAAATACGGTTTATTATAGTTTCATAATAAAGAAAATTGTTTCTTTGTGTTCATTCATTTTTTTATGCGTAATTTTTTTTTTATTTCTATTCTTTTAAGCTTATTCACTTCTTGTAATGATGGCGATATTATAGTTACAGATTTTAACTTTGAGGCTTCAAATTTAAATAATTGTGGTGCTCCTGGAGCATACATCTTTTACAATATAAACAACTCTTCATCAGCAGAAAGCATTTCATTAATTTTAGAAACTTCAGATGTTTTATTTTTAGAATCTGGGACTAAACAATACGTTTTAAACGGCACAACCTATGTTGTTAATTATCGTAAATACAATGATGACATTACAGATGCTTATTTTTGCAGTAATATTCCTCCAACGACCCCTAATGTAACTATAGAATATTTAGGAGCATCTGGTGTTGCAATACTTACCACAATGACTACTAAAGATGATGAAGATGGAATTACAGAAGATTCAACAAGTGATTTAGATTCAGATAATGATGGATTGTTAAATTATTTTGACAATGATGATGACGGGGATAATGTTCCTACCGTCAATGAATTAGGTGTCGAGTTTTTAGCAGGAAATAATGAATTTCCTTTAGATACAGATAATGATGGAATTTATGATTATTTAGATATTGATGATGATGGAGATACCATTTTAACACGTTATGAAGATGCAAATGGAGATTTAGATCCTACTAACGATTTTACGGACACTAATAGTGATCCAGATTATTTAAATGCAATAATTACAAATAGTAACATTATTGATCAGTACAGAATACATTCTTATCAATTAACAAGTAATATTGAACTGGTTATTAATGATTTAGTACTAGTAAATGGATCTGAAGAAATTACACAAGAAACTATGATTCTTGGAAATAAAAGTGCTGTAATTAATGGTACTGTATCAGTGACTCCGGAGTTTAATTAATCTTTTATTCATATTAAACATTTCATCGATTTTACCCTAACCCTAAAGGGAGTGAATGAAATATTTACGATTCTTCTTTTAGGATTGAGAAAAAATCGAATATTTAAAATGGTATTTATTAAGTTATTTATTATTCTGAAATAGGTAAACTTCCGTTGCTCCAATTCCATACTTTTGATAATCAGCATCATAAAACTTAAGCTGACCTTCGTATTCTTTTAATAATCGGTGCAATTCATATTTTAAAACACCCTCCCCCACTCCGTGTATAAAGACAATACGCTGTATTTTTTTTGAAATGGCAAATGTAATCTTATACCTTGCGGTATCTAACTGTATATTCATCATTTCAAAATTATCAAGTCCTCTTGTTTTTGAAACTAATTGTTGAATATGTAAATCTACTTCCATGGGAGGCAGATTTCTATCCTTAGATTTTACTTTTTGCGTATTTTTATTTTTTTTCTGTTCCTTTTCAGAAATTATTTCTGAAATATTTTGAGGAGAAATATTTAAATTAGAAAAGTCATTCGACTCAAGTACTAACTCTTTTTTAAAATACTGATATTCAAATCCATCCGAATCAATTATAGTTATATCATCTCGTGATATAGCTGTAATTTTGCCGGATATATCTTCATCTAATACCGAAACTTTATCTCCAATTTTCATAGTTCAAATAAAGCAATTAATTATTAATTTATAGCCTAAATTTAAGATTTTAATACCTGAATTCAAGTAACTTAATTGAAATTTAATAGGATTTTTCCTATAAACACTTGTGATATGTGAAATAAGTCGTATTTTTATCTATTAATTAGAAGTGTTTTGCCCCCAACACGCTTTGTAAAATTCTAAATATTATGAAGAAGTTACTGATTTTAACAGTATTCTTAACCTACAGTTCCGCAATGTTTTCGCAATTATTTGTAAGACCTAATCCTTCTTCATCAACGGATTCTTATGTTTATGTAAAAGATGAAATATTATTTGTAGAACAAGATGTTAATCTTGGAATCAATAGCGCAGGAGCTACTGAAGCTAGCATTTATTTACGTGAAGGTGCTCAATTAATACAAGGAGATTCAAACACTCCAAATAAAGGATCAGGCCAATTATCAGTTTACCAAAACGCACCAGATTCTGATCAATGGACTTATAATTATTGGTGTTCACCAATTGGAAATCAAAATTATGGAGGATTCGGTGTTGCTGAGAATAAAAACTTTTCTATAAAAAGAATTTTTGATATTCAAAACTCGACAAACTCTATTCAATCTTTAAGCACTTCTAGTTATGAAGGTGTAAGTACTCCTTTTTTGACCATCTCTAAACGTTGGATTTACACAAAACCAGATGGATTGGAAGCTGAGTCTGATTATGTTCACATGGGCAACTCTCATAACATAGAACCTGGCATGGGCTTTACCATGAAAGGAGTTGATGCAACTCCAATAGCAGGTACTGGATTTGAATACGATTTTAGAGGTCGCCCTAATAATGGAGATATTACTATAAATGTTTTTGCGGGTGAGTCAACATTATCTGGAAATCCTTATCCATCGGCTTTGGATTTAAATCGATTATTTTATGATACTGGAAGTAGTAATTCTAACGGAGAGTCTACTTTAATAAACGAAGAAATCACAGAATTTCACTATTGGGATGAAAATAAAGATAGTAATTCTCACTATTATTCAGAAAATGAAGGTGGCTATGGAACTTATACACCTGGGCCAAGCAACCCAAATGGTATTTCAACTGACGGAGATTTTGAAGCTGGAATATATGTACCACCTACTTTTACAGTTTGGAATGCTGGAGGAGGCTCCAATAGTGGATCAGGAGACTCAGGAGTTCATTATGACCGAAGATTTGCACCAATAGGACAAGGTGTTTTATTTTTTGCAGGATCTGACGGAGAGGTTATTATTAAAAATAAATATAGACGATATATTAAGGAAGGTGATAATTCAGATTTCAGAAATAATAGTACTAGTAATGGAAATAGATCGAGTGATGAACGGATAGATCCAGATCCAGATCCAGATCCAGATCCTGAAAGCACTTCAAGTCAGTTACGCATTAATACTAGTTTTGGTAATCAGTCTGGTACGCACGTACGACAAATGGTTTTGGCATTTTCCGATCGAAGTACGGTAGGTTATGATAGAGGTTTAGATGGCAGACATCCTATGGATGCAGTTGGTGCAGATGTATATTTTCCTGTAAAATTTCAAGGAGAGTCAACTCCTTTTGTAATATCAACAGTACCTTTTTCTATTGATAGATTTGTACCTGTTGATTTCATTATTAATACTCCTACCCCTAAGATACAGATTACAATTGCAGAGAATATTAATTTTAATCAGATAGCTTATTTTTATGACCACTATGAAGACACCTATCAAGAAATCACAAATGATTATGAGGCAGTAATCCATCTTGAAGTAGGAGAACATAAAAGGCGATTTGCCATTCTATTTCGATCAAGGAGAGAGGTTTCAGAAAACTCTGAAGGGACTATTGCAAAAGAAGAAACACGTGCAAATGTTGATTTCTTTCAAAACAATCCATCAAAACAATTAGAAATTAGAAACCCTGAACGCTATGATATCAAAACTGCAATGGTATATGATATGGCTGGAAAATTAGTAATCAATAAATCTAATCTAGGTACTAATACTATGATTACACTTTCTACTTCAAATATTACAGATGGTATCTATTTAGTTCAATTATTAACTTCTGACAATATCAACATAGATCATAAAATGATTATTAAGAACAATTAATAATTATCTTTTTATATAAAATAAAAAAGCGGCTAATAGCCGCTTTTTTATTTTATAATAAGTGTATTCTATTTAAATCTCAAAATCATTAATTGTATTTTTAATAATTGATATACAATCCATAATTTGTTCTTCTGTTATAACTAAAGGTGGTGCAAATCGAATAATATTACCATGAGTAGGTTTTGCTAACAATCCATTATCTCTTAATTTCAAACAAATATCCCAAGCCGTTGAACTATCTTCTGTATCGTTTATCAAAATTGCATTTAACAAGCCTTTACCTCTTACAGATTTTAATAAATTATTTTTACTGGCAAAACTAGACAACTCTGTCCTAAAAATATTTCCTAATTTTTCTGCATTAGCAGCTAAATTTTCATCTACAGCTACCTTTAATGCAGCCATGGCTACCCTACAACCTAAAGGATTACCTCCAAAAGTAGAACCGTGTTCGCCTGGTTTAATTGTCATCATTATTTCATCATCTGCTAAAGCTGCTGAAACTGGAAAAACTCCTCCAGATAATGCTTTCCCTAAAATTAAAATATCTGGTTTAACTCCTTCGTGTTGGCAGCAGTATAGTTTTCCAGTTCTAGAAATTCCAGTTTGAACTTCGTCTGCAATGAATAATACATTTTTTGATTTGCATAATTCATAAGCTTTTCTCAAGTAGCCTTCGTCTGGCACCATCACTCCAGCTTCACCCTGAATAGGCTCCACCATAAACCCAGCTACATTAGGATCCTCTAAGGCTATTTCTAATGCTTTTAAATCATTGTATTTTATAATCTCAAACCCAGGCAAATATGGCCCATAGTCATTAAATGCACTTGGATCGCTAGAGGAAGATACTGCAGCTAAGGTTCTACCCCAAAAATTGTTTTCTGCAAATAAAATCTTTGCTTTATTTTGCTGAATTCCTTTTACCTTGTATGCCCATTTCCTGCATAACTTTAATGCAGTTTCTCCACCTTCTACCCCAGTATTCATAGGTAGAATTTTATCATAACCAAATAGTTCAGTTACGTACTTTTCATATTGCCCTAGTATGTCATTATGAAATGCACGTGATGTTAACGTTAATAAACCTGCTTGATCCTTTAAGGCTTCAACAATTTTAGGATGACAATGCCCTTGATTAACTGCTGAATATGCTGAAAGAAAATCATAATATTTTTTTCCTTCTACATCCCAAACAAACACTCCTTCTCCTCTATTTAATACCACTGGTAAGGGATGGTAATTATGTGCTCCGTATCTTTTTTCTAAATCAATCGCCTGTTGCGAAGTTAATTGGTCTAAAATAGCCATTTTTAATAATTTAAATTTATAAAATAACCATTCCTTATCTACCTTTATCCTTTCGAAGATTACGAAAATTCAGCGTGGGAAAGAAATCATCCTTGAATCGCAATTTACTAAATTTAAATTATTAAGCATATCATTTTAATAAGTATTCTTCTTATAAAGTCATATCTTTTACTAATATTGTAACATAATTAGATCACATAAACACATGCCAAAAAGAGAACGAAATAAATTTGTTACTAGAGGTCAAATACTAGAATTAAAAATTGAAGATTATGCGTTTGGAGGAAAGGGTATTTCCAGAATCAGGTCCAAGGAAGGGGTGTTTATAATATTTGTTCCAAACACTTTACCTGGACAAACCGTTAAAGCACAAGTGAGTAAATCGAGTAAAAAATATGCAGAATGTAAATTAATAGATATTATTAAACATTCTATTGATGAAATATCTGTTCCTTTTCAAGATATTCCTGGCGCTCCCTACATTAAATTACCAATAGAATTACAGCACAAATACAAAAAAGAAAGTACTCTTTCTCTATTTAAACGTATTGGTAAAGTTCAAAATATAGATGATCTATTTGATGAATTGATAAGTTCTCCAAATATATTTCATTACAGAAATAAAATGGAGTATGGATTTTCAGCTATTGGTTACGACAGAGACAATAAAACAGATATTGATATGTTTACTCTAGGTTTCAAAAGACGTGGTGTTTGGTGGATGGGAGATAATTTAGATAAGGATTCTGGATTGTTTGATAAATTAGTTGAAGACAACATAAGAGTCATAAGAGACTATTGTGAAAGATCAGGTTTTGCTCCATGGCACGGTCCAAAAAGAGAAGGTTTCTTTAGGTATTTTGTAGTTAGAAAATCATACAAGACAAATCGTCTATTATTTAATTTAGTAACAACTTCAAATAATCTTCCTGATTTTAATTTAAACAATTTTTCTAAATTATTACAAGGTATATTTAAAGAACGATTCGCTGGCTTATTGCATTCTATAAATGATGAGACTGGCGACAGAACACTAGCTGCGTCAGGTAGCTCAAAACTTATTTCTGGAGAAGACAAAATTACAGAGGAAATATTGGGACTGAATTTTGAAATTAGCATGAAAAGTTTCTTTCAAACAAATCCAAAATCTGCTGAAAAATTATATTTAAAAGTGATTGAATATGCTCTTGAGAAAAAAGAAGGTATAGATAATACTGTAGTCATGGATTTATTTTGCGGAACAGGAACCATAGGACAAATTCTAGCTTCTAGGAGTACAAACGCAAAAATAATTGGGGTAGATATTGTTGCTTCAGCAATAGACGATGCGAAAAAAAATGCGAAAATAAATAATATCCACGGACTAAAATTTTTTGCTAATGATGTTGGGAAATTTTTAAATAATCATCCAGAGTATAAAAATAAAATTCGTACCATCATTTTAGATCCAGCTCGTGCAGGAATTGCTCCTAAAACCTTATTGAAAATTATTAACATTAATGCTGACAGGATAGTTTATGTTTCTTGTAACCCTGCAACTCAAGCAAGAGACACTGAAGTCTTGATTCTAAATGACTATAAAATTAAAAAGATTAGTCTGGTAGATCAATTTCCGCATACAGCGCATATCGAAACGGTTGTCTTATTTGAAAAATTATAATATTTTATGAAACTTTTTGCTTTTAAAAATTTTGTACTTTTGGAAAAAAGAAACAAATAACAATCAAACTATGATTAAAAAAATAGTTTTATTATTCTTACTCTTAGGTGTAATTTCAGCTTGTACAAAAGATGATATTTGCTCAAAAGAAACTCCTACTAGTCCTTTTCTTATTATAAAATTTAAAAGTAAAATAAATCCTTTTTTATCAAAAGATGTTAATAATTTAACGGTAACTACTATAGTTAATAATGACAGCATAGCTATTTACACATCTCAAACTACAGATTCTATAGCAATACCATTAAATACGGGGGCAAATATTACAGAGTATCTGTTTACTCAAAATAACACAACAAGTGACCCTGGCAATATTGATAAAGTAACTTTTGCATACGAAAGAGATAATATTTATATAAACAGGGCATGTTCTTTTAAAGCCATTTTTAAAGAATTAATTACTCAATTAGAAATCGTTGAAGGTGAAAACTGGATAAGTGAAATAGAAGTTAATAAATCAACAGTAGAAAATGAAGATGAAACACACGTTACTATTTTTCATTAATCTTCTGTTTTTTGCAACCTATTTAGGTATCGCACAAGAAGAAAAAGAAATAACAACTCAAGATTCCATTGTTAAAAACAATAAATATGGATTGCGTTTGGGGCTTGATCTAGCTAGACCTGTTCGATCTTTAGTGGATGAAGACTTTTCTGGTTTTGAAATAATGGCCGATTTTAGAATTACTCATCGATTTTATATAGCAGCTGAATTTGGTAATGATAAGGATGATCAAATTGAAGAAAATTTAATTTCCTCAACCAATGGAAGTTATTTTAAAATAGGTGCAGATTTTAATGCCTATAATAATTGGGTTGGCATGAACAATTCTATTTATGCAGGCTTAAGATATGGATTTTCTACTTTTGACCAAGACCTTAAGGGATATACCATTTATACAGGAGATGCTACTTTTCCTGGAACAATTGTCTATGATCCAATTTCATATTCCAGTTTAACTGCCCATTGGGTGGAGTTTGTTTTTGGAATTAAAACAGAAATTTTTAATAATTTATTTTTGTCAATAAATCTTCAATTAAAGAATAAAATTTCTGAAGATATTCCTGAAAACTTCAATAATATTTATATTCCCGGATTTAATAAAACTAATGACAACAGTGATTTTGGAGTAGGTTTTGGTTATGGAATTTCCTATTTAATTCCTATTTATAAGAAATAATATATTAAAGATTCTTTTTTGCTTTTTTACTTCCTTCATACATATCATACCGCACAAATTTAGCCTCTAATTTTCCATTATAAAGCTTGATTTTTCTAGAGGGCCTTAACCCTACATGTTTTAAAGCTTCCATATTACTAGTAATCATCCAAGCTTGTGTCCCAGGATATTGATGTTTTAAAGTAGCACCAATAGAAGCATATAATTTTTCTGCATCTACTTGTATTCTTTCATCATACGGTGGGTTAAAAATAATAAAAAGAGGACGTTCGGTTTCTTTTTTACTTTCAAAAAAATCTTGATTATGTACCGTAATAAATTCTTTTAGATTTGCACTTTCAATATTTTCTTTTGCCTTGTCGACAACGTCTGCTTCAATATCAAACCCTTGGATACTATAATTAGATTCTCTTATTTTTTTTAATGCAGCATTTTCAATTAGTTCAAATAAATCCACATCAAAATCAGGCCAATTCTCAAAGGCAAATTCATCACGATTTAAATTTGGTGGTATATTACATGCTATCATAGCGGCTTCAGTTAAAATAGTACCACTTCCACACATAGGATCTATTAAATCACATTGGCCATTCCAACCCGCTAACATTATCATACCTGCAGCTAATACTTCATTAATAGGTGCCATTGTATTTGCTACCTTATATCCACGTTTATGTAATGATTGCCCAGAACTATCTAAGGACAATGTACAAATATTACGGTCTATATGAATATTAACTCTAAGAGTTGGATGATCTAAATCCACGTCAGGCCTCCTACCTTCGTTATCCCTAAAACGATCAACAATAGCATCTTTCGTTTTTAAGGCAATATATTGGGAGTGTGTAAATTTTTCTGAAAAAACGGTAGCATCTACCGCAAGACTTCCATCAACATCCATATAATTTTCCCAAGGAAAAGCATATACTTTTTTATAAATATCTTCTTCCGTAAAAACATTAAAAGATGTTACGGGTTTTAAAACTTTAATAGCAGTTCTACAGCAAAGATTTGCTTTATACATAAACCCTTTATCTCCTTCAAAAGCAACATTTCTAGTGCCAATTTCTACTTTGGAGGCTCCCAATTTTCTTAATTCTGTAGCTAATACCTCTTCAAGACCAAACATGGTCTTAGCAATCATTTTAAAATTTTTTTCCATTGATATTTTTATTCGCAACCACAAAAATACAGTAATTTAGTAGCCCAAATAATATTTCATGCTAAAAGATATAGAAAATTGGTACACATCATGGTTTGACTCACCTTATTACCATATTTTATATAAAAATCGGGATGACAAAGAAGCTGGTTTGTTTATGAAAAACCTAACTTCTTTTTTAAAACTATCACCAAACTCAAACATTTTAGATTTAGCATGTGGCAAGGGGCGTCATTCAAAATATTTAAATCAATTAGGATATCATGTTACGGGTGTAGACCTATCTCCACAAAGTATCGCTTATGCAAAGAAATTTGAAAATGAAAATTTGTTTTTTTATGAGCATGATATGAGTAAACCCTATCCTAAAAAATTTGATGCCGTTTTAAATTTATTTACAAGTTTTGGATATTTTGAAAATGAAAAAGATAATGTAAATACGATAAAATCTATAAAAAAGGAATTGAAGCCTAACGGTTTTGGGGTTATAGATTTTTTAAACTCAGATTATGTTAAGAAAAATTTAGTCCCATCAGAAACAAAAATAGTGGATGGTATTACATTCTTTATTCAACGTGAAATTAAAGATGGCTATATTTTAAAAAATATTAACTTTAAACATAACAACCAAGAGTTTAATTTCACTGAAAAAGTAAAAGCAATTTCACTTTTAGATTTCAAAGACTATTTTATGGAAGCTGGAGTAAATTTAAAATATTGTTTTGGAGATTATCAATTAAATGAATTTAACAAAGATACTTCAGGTCGTTTAATTTTAATATTTAACTAATTTAATGATATATTTATTACTTTTCTCATCAGTGTTTATAGGCTATTTAATAGCTTTAATATTAAAGATTAAGGAAGTAAAAACACTATCCATTTATTTGGCTTTTAGTGGAGCCTTCCTTTTAGCGCTTACCATTTTCGAATTGTTACCAGAGGTTTATCAAATCCCTAATAAAGCTATTGGAGTTTATATTATTGGGGGTATATTATTACAGATTGTATTGGAGTTTTTCTCACAAGGTGCTGAACATGGGCATGTTCATATTCACGAGCACAATAACAAGTTCCCTTGGTTATTATTTATTAGTTTAAGTATTCATGCATTATTAGAAGGAGTTCCAATTAATGAAAATAACAACTTACTTCTTGGAATAATGGTTCATAAAATTCCAATAGCTTTAATTTTATCTATCTTTTTTATAAAAGCAAATTATAAGAAGTCCACTACATTATTGTTTCTTATTTTATTTGGACTAATGACTCCATTAGGAAATTGGTTATCCAACAACTTTGAAATAATTCAAAACTATCATAAAGAGATTACAGCTGTTGCAATAGGTGTGTTTTTTCATGTTTCTACAACAATTCTTTTTGAAAGTTCAAAAAACCATCAATTTAATGTTTCTAAAATGAGCGCTGTTATAATTGCTGTTATTATGGCATACTTTCTTTAAAATATATTATTATTTAGCTGTAATTCAATGTATCATATATTCCAATTATAGTTCCAGCTCTAAAACGATTCCAGTCCAAAATAGGTTACAAGTACTTCGAGAATTAATAAACTTGCTATCTCTAATAAAATATCTGAAGACATAGAATACTTAAAGTTCTACCATTTCTAATTACTCCACAATCGTTCAAATTAACCCTATATCCATAAGCTTTATATTT
>CAJXEB010000039.1 GCA_913052585.1 uncultured Flavobacteriaceae bacterium
TCTTTAAATTGAATATTCTGAATACGATATGTTTTCCAACCTTGATAATCATAATACCACCATTCATATTTATAAACGGTAAAACCATTGTCTTCCATTTTACTTTTAAGTATATCTCTCAGCTTTCGTTGTGCTGCTGTTCCGCCTGTATAATTTATATCAGAGCCTTCACTCATTTCATCGTGCCCTGTCATTAACACTTCTTTGCCGGTTTCAAGGTCTTATAGACTTAAATCTATCATTCTACTCGCATTTTGCTTCTTCATATTCGATTCTGGGATAGCTCAAATTAGTAATATTTCTGAAGACGTTTTTTTGCATGTTTAATTGCGTTGGCTAGCAAATAAATTAGTAAAATAAAATGAACCAGAGGATAATAAGTAGGGTTTTCCGAGTGCACACAGACCAATAAATTGTTATACACGTTGTTGTACTGTCGTTATTTTCATTCGCTTAAAAATATAATTCACACCTCAACCAGGTTTCTAGCTCCTTTGTAATACAGTACTGAAGCTATCATCATAAACACATGACTGATGTCTATATGGTTAAACCATTTACCAAACACAATTTTAAAAACAAAAAAGGAGATGTCTATTTATTTGTATACGAATTTGGGTTTTTAAAAAGAAAAGAACAGCAACAAGAAAAATATATACTCATTCACTGGCAAGAATATATGAATTAATTTAAACTTTAAAAAAACACCTTTATTCTAATTATCACTCACCCATTAATAATGCTTCTCTATATAGTCCTTCATAATAGTAATATCCTCTTTAGATGTTAAATCGGGTACATGCTCATTAAATGGAATTCCTTTCATATAAGAAGCGGTTTCTTTGATCATATGCAAGATAGCAGTAGGGAGTTCTTTTTCGTTTCGGGTAGGATCTATTGGACAATTTTTTAAAAAGGAATAAATTTCAGTACCCGTAAATTTAAAAATATTCATACTGACCCTAAATTTACCTTCGGCACCTTTATAGTCATTCACTTTTTCTTTGGAAGGTTTTTCAATAATAGCTTCCAAATGAGAATTTTCATTGATTAAGGTCAATGCAAAACGTTCTATTTTTTCCATTGGAAAAATTAAGCCATCACGATCATAATTAATAAATGCATTTGGGTCTTTACAAGTTAATAAAGCCTGTAGTGCTTCCACCGAATATAAATTATCGCTATTGCATACTGTAAATGCTTCGTTTTGTAATTCTGGAAATTGCACTAAAGCTTGAAACAGAGCATCTGCGGTTCCAAAAGGCTTGGATCTATCTTTTGTTACGTATTGCGTTGCATAGGAAATAGATAGCCCATTAAAATAGTTGTTTTTTGGTTTTTTACCATAATACGCTTTAAACAATGCTCCCTTTTCATTAATAATGATAACCACATTTTTATAGCCTGCTTTTTCGGCATTTAACAGTAAGAAATCTAGTATTGGTCTGTTGTTTTTTCCAAAACCCAGTAAAGCTTTACTTCTTGTATTAGCATTGACAACTTCTTTTTCGGAAAGATTTTCGGTACCTAAAGATTTCTTCATTCTAGAGGAAGCTCCACCTGCTAATATTACTAAATTTTTAGGCATCTATTAAAATTTGAGTTCCTTTTGCTACGTTTACTGGATAGGCATCTTTTGCTCCAGCTTTTTTAATTGCCATACTTATTTTATTTTGTAAACGTGCAGGGCATAAGGCTACAATGCATCCACCGCCGCCAGAGCCAATAATTTTTGCTCCATAGGCACCTGCTTCGATAGCTGCATCAATCATAACATCAATTTTTGGAACTGTTAGTTTTAAATCATCACGCAATATGCTATGATGTTGATTTATTAAGTCGCCAATTACTGGATAATTAAGTGTTCCTCTTTTTAATGCTACAAGTGCTTTTTGAGTAATGATATGATTTTGAATCGCAGCATAAAAAAAAGGTCTTAATTCTTCAGGAAGAAGCTCTTTATAGTTTTCAAAATCCTTTGTAGTCGCATTTTTAAGCACAAAATCTGCTTCTTTATTCTGGATGATTTGTATCGCTTTTATAGCATTCGATTTTGAACTTCCTAATAGACCAATGGTATCTTTTGCGATTCCAGATTCACCCAATACCATTCCATCTAATGACTCACCAATAAGCTCATAATTAAAACGATCTCCTGTTTCTATAAAAACAATGTTTCCGATCCCAATTGTATATTGATCCATTTTTCCTCCTGGAGAATTATGCTCGAGAACTTCAGCCTCATAGGCTAATTGTGAAATAAATTCTGGCGTAATTTTACTATTTACACTAAAAGCCTTTAGTAAAAAATGAATCCAAGCTACTAATACTGCGGAAGAACTAGATACTCCTGCATTAATAGGGATATTTCCACTCATAGAGATGTCGTATCCTGAATCTATTAAAACGCCATGTCTTTTAATTACTCTAATTGCAGAAGCAAAATGGTCGCCTTTTTCTAGGGTTTCGAATGTTTCAGAAATATCGATACTTCTTTTCAATTGGATATCTGGTAAGTTTATCTTTAATTTTTTGCTGTTATTTTTTACAGCAGTGAGTGTGATGTGTTTATCAATTGCACAAGCGATTACAGGCAGGCCTAAATAATCCTGATGATCTCCAAATAAGCAAATTCTTGCCGGAGCAGTAAGAGAAATAGTAGTATTCATTAACTATTTTTAATAGGTGTTTTTATCCCAGTTATAAGGAGTACGTTTAACCCAATCTCCTCTGGTAAAATCTGGGAAATCTTGTGGTTCTCCATTATTTGCGATCGAAATTTCTGATAGTGGAGTAATGGCACTCCAAGCAGCAGCATCGTAAGCATCTAAAGGTGGTGCTATATTTTGTTTTGCAGATTCTACAAAGGAATTGATAACGAAAAAGTCCATGCCTCCATGACCGGCCCCTTCAGCATGTGCTCCAAATTTTTTCCATAATGGATGATCATATTTTTCTAACCATTTAGTGGCATCATCCCATCGGTGAGGTTTTTCAGCTTCACCTTCAATGTAAATTCGATTACCATCTACTTCCCATAATCCTTCACTTCCTTGAACTCTAAACCCAAGAGAGTAGGGACGAGGTGAGTTACAATCGTGAGTTACAATAATGGTTTCTCCATTAGCAGTATCAATTGTTGAGGTAATAATATCACCTTGTTTAAATTTAAGTTTTGCATTGGGATGGTCTTTTCCGCCAACATCTTCAATGTATTTATTCAACCCAACGCCTTTACTAGCATGAGAAGTCATAGATATAAAACGATTTCCTCTATTAATATCACACATCATCGCAACCGGTCCTATGCCATGTGTAGGATATACATCTGCATTACGAAGTAAGGAATGTTGGGTACGCCAAGCAGATTCCGAAATTCCTTTTTCACCAAATTCAGCTCCTTTTCCGTAAGCTGTTTTACCGTCATTAAATTTTACAAATCGCAAGTCATGTTGGTAGCCACATCTAAAATGTAGTAATTCTCCAAATACATTTTGTTTCACCATATTCAACACCGCTAAAATATCTCTTCGGTAACATACATTTTCCAAAATCATTAAATGAGAACCTGTTTCTTCATGCACATTTACCAGGTCCCAACATTCTTCCATGGTATTTGCGGCAGATACTTCTAAAGCAGTATACTTTTCTGCTTTCATAGAATCCTTAGCCATTTTTGTATGCCATAACCAAGGGGTTGAAATAATAATAGCATCAATTTCTTTAAGTGCTAAAAGATTTCTGTAATCATAATCATACTTTCCAAAAACCTGTGCTTTTTTATGTCCTTTTTCTGTAATTAAATCTTGAGCAATAGAAATTCTTTTCTGATCGATATCACAAATGGCAATAATATTACAATCACTTCTAGACAATAAATTGTTTAAGTGATTGGTACCTCTAAGTCCAACACCAATGAGTCCAACATTTAATTTTTCTTTTGTTGTATTGATATTACTAAATGTTAACTGTGGGGCTAAAGCAATTCCTGCTCCTAAAACAGCGGTTTGCTTTACAAAATTTCTTCGTGTACTCATAGTTTTTGGTTTTGGATTCTCATCAAGGTTCGCTTATAAAATTAAAATAATTATAACAAAATCGTAAGTTTTATAGTTTAATTTTGACTATTCTAACTTAAGAATGAGATGTCGGTTAGCCCTCAGGTTTTTTATGTTTTGTGAAAATAGAAAAAATAAACATAGCTTTAACCAGGCGAGTCTTCTTATAATAAAACAAAACCGAAAAAGAATAAGGCTTGAGCTGTTAAAAAGTGGTTGATGACATTAACAATTGAAAATTAATGAAGTATTTAAAAAAATATTGGACTACTATATTATTTGGTTTGTTTATTATTTTAATGATTATTCCGCAAACTAGAATGCCCATACAAGTATTTTTACAACGAACAATTTCGTTTAGTCCTTCAGAAATTGAAAAAGAAGACCGAACTGTTTTAAAAGATTATAACTGGAAGTTGTCAGATCTAAATTCAAATAATGTAGACCTAAGCGAATCTAAAGGCAAAGTAATATTAATTAATTTTTGGGCTACATGGTGTCCTCCTTGTGTTGCTGAAATGCCAGAACTTCAAGAATTGTATGATCAATACAAGGGTAAAGTTGATTTTTACTTTGTTACTAATGATAATCCAAAAAAAATTAATTTATTCCTAAATAATAAAGAATATGATTTACCAGTTTTTAGACCTTTAGAAGAATCCCCCAACGTATTAGCATCTAAGTCGTTGCCAACTACTTATTTAATATCAAAAAAAGGAGAAATCATCATGCGAAAAGTAGGAGCCGCTAATTGGAATAGTGATAAAGTTCACCAAACTATAGATGATTTATTAGCAGATTAATTAATAATCTGTTTTATCCGTTTTTTTTGCCCATTCATTAAAAACCTTAAATCCTTCATCTTTTAAAATCCTAACAAAAGGAATATTTCTTTCTCCAATTGGTTTATCAATTTCATCATAAATAAACTGATCGTCAAAGTCTATTTTAGCAGCATCAATCTTATCACAAGCATAAAAAACCATTTTAGGTCTTGCCCAATAAATAGCGCCTAAACACATAGGGCAAGGTTCGCAAGAAGTGTAAATAATACAATTGTCCAATTGAAAAGACTTTAGTTTTTCACAAGCTCTTCTTATAGCAACCACTTCTGCATGAGCAGTAGGGTCATTAGTGGAGGTGACACTATTATTTCCTTCAGCAATAATGACTCCATCTTTTACTACAACAGCACCAAATGGTCCTCCTTCATTAGAATTCATTCCTCTTTCAGCCAATGCTATAGCTCTTCTCATAAATTTTTTATCGCTTTCAGTCATCCGTTGGTTGTTTATTATTGGATAAGCTAAACTAAATAATATCTTCCAAAAAAAGGAAACCTAAATTAAATAGTTTTAATATATACTGTTTAAATATAAAAGATAAATAGCTATTTGCTAAAATCATTACATTTGTAATCGTTTAAAAATAAATTATAGATTTTATGAGTATACCAGAAAATAAATTTTTGTCAGATATAGAAATTGCCCAAGCTAATACTATGGATCATATTAGAGATATAGCAAGCAAACTTAATATTGCTGAAGACGATTTAGAAATGTATGGGAAGTATAAAGCAAAACTTCCTATAAAATTGATAGATGAAGCTAAAGTGGCAAAAAGTAATTTAATTTTGGTTACTGCTTTAACACCAACTCCTGCAGGAGAAGGTAAAACAACAGTTTCTATAGGATTAACGGAAGGCTTAAATAAAATAGGAAAACAAGCTACCGTAGTTTTAAGAGAGCCGTCTTTGGGTCCTGTATTTGGGATTAAAGGTGGAGCAGCTGGAGGTGGTTACTCTCAAGTAGTGCCAATGGAAGATATCAATCTTCATTTTACAGGAGATTTTTCAGCTATAGAGAAAGCAAATAATTTACTTTCTGCATTGGTTGATAATAATACTCAATCTAAAACTAGAAGCCTAGGGATAGATCCAAGAACCATTGCTTGGAAACGTGTTATGGATATGAATGATAGAGCTTTACGTGATATAACAATTGGATTAGGTGGTACTGCAAACGGAATACCAAGACAGGATGGATTTAATATTACTCCAGCTTCTGAAGTAATGGCAATACTTTGTATGGCTAAGGATTTTTCAGATTTAAAAGACCGATTGGGTAATATTTATGTAGGTCAAACTTTTGATAAAAATCCAGTTTATGCAAGAGATTTAAAAGCTGAAAACGCCATGGCAATCTTATTAAAGGACGCTATAAATCCTAATTTGGTTCAAACCTTAGAAGGAAATCCAGCAATCATACATGGAGGTCCTTTTGCAAATATTGCTCAAGGAACCAATACGATTCTTGCAACTAAAATGGGGATGACCTTATCTGATTATGTAGTTACTGAAGCAGGATTTGGGGCAGATTTAGGTGCTGAAAAATTCTTAGATATAAAATGTGTCTCGGGAGGTTTAAAACCTAAAGCAGTAGTTTTAGTTGCTACTATTAGAGCTTTACGTCATCATGGAGGAGCATCAAAAGAGCAATACAACGATGCAAGTTTAGCACGTGTAGGGAATGGTTTTGTAAATCTTGAAAAGCATATCGAGAATATGAAGAAATTTGGATTGAACCCTGTAGTAGCTATCAATTCCTTTTTTACAGATAGTAAAGAAGAAGTTGCCCTAGTTAAAGAAAAGTGCAAGGCTATGGGTGTAAAAGCTATCGTCTCTAAAGGATTTGCTGAAGGGGGAGAGGGAACTAAAGAGTTAGCTAGTGCTGTGGTAAATGAAATCGAAAACGGAACTAATGATTTCAAGCAATTATACGATTGGAATTCACCTGTAAAAGAAAAAATTGAGATCATTGCAAAAGAGATTTATGGAGCAGATGGAGTAGAGTATTCTAAAAAAGCATTAATAGGTCTTCGTAAAATTGAGAGTTTAGGATTGGATAAGGTTGCTATTTGTATGGCTAAAACACAAAAATCTTTTTCTGATAATGATAAACTAACGGGGCGTCCAACAGGATTTAAGGTAACAGTTAGAGAATTTGAATTTGCAGCAGGGGCAGGCTTTGTAATTCCAATATTAGGAAATATGATGCGTATGCCTGGATTGCCAGCAATACCAGCTTCCGAAGGAATGTCAATTGATAACAATGGAAAAATTTCTGGTCTATCTTAAAAATTAATTTTCACTAATCAATAACTATATTAAAGTCTATGTTACGGAACTTTTTTATTATTGTTAACAATTCACTTTAATTATTAAAAAACAAAGTATTTAAATAATAAATGAGCATAACATTTGTTATTTTTGCAAACTGAAAATCAACTCCGAATTATTCGGAAAAATAGCATATTATGAATTTACACGAATATCAAGGAAAAGAAATGTTAAACAGTTTTGGTGTTGAAATTCAACGAGGAATTGTTGCACAAACACCAGCTGAAGCAGTTGCTGCAGCTAAAAAATTAACGGAAGATACAGGTACTGGATGGCATGTTATAAAAGCGCAAATTCATGCAGGTGGTCGTGGAAAAGGTGGTGGTGTTAAACTAGCTAAAAACTTAGAAGAGGTAGAACAAATTGCAGGTCAGATTATTGGAATGCATTTAGTAACACCGCAAACTAGTGCTGAAGGTAAATTAGTAAGTCAAGTGTTAGTTACTGAAGATGTTTACTATCCAGGTGAATCTGAGCCAAGTGAATTTTATATCAGTGTTCTAATGAATAGAGCAACAGGTAGAAATATGATTATGTATTCTACTGAAGGAGGTATGGATATTGAAGCTGTTGCTGAAAATACACCACATCTTATTTTTAATGAAGAAATTGATCCTACTATGGGATTACTTCCTTTTCAGGCAAGAAAAATTGCTTTCAATTTAGGACTTAGCGGAAAAGCATTTAAAGAAATGACAAAATTTGTATCTGCTCTTTATACGGCTTATGTGAAATCTGACTCTTCTTTATTCGAAATTAATCCAGTTTTAAAAACAAGTGATGATCGTGTTATAGCTGTAGATGCTAAAGTAACTATAGATGATAATGCATTGTTTCGCCATAAAGACTATGAAGTTTTAAGAGATATTAGAGAAGAGAATGCTGTTGAGGTAGAAGCGAAAGCTGTTGGATTAAGCTACGTAGATTTAGATGGTAATGTTGGTTGTATGGTAAATGGAGCTGGATTAGCAATGGCTACTATGGATTTAATTAAGCAAGCTGGTGGAGAACCTGCTAACTTTTTAGATGTTGGAGGTACTGCTGATGCAGAACGTGTAGAAATTGCATTTAATTTGATTTTAAAAGATCCAAGTGTAAAAGCAATATTAGTTAATATCTTTGGAGGTATAGTTCGTTGCGACCGTGTTGCACAAGGAATTATCGATGCATATAAAAGCATTGGGACTATTAATATACCAATCATTGTTCGTTTAGAAGGAACAAATGCAGATATAGCTAAAAAGTTAATCGATGAAAGTGGATTAGATGTACACAGTGTTATTGAATTTCAAGAAGCTGCTGATAAAGTTCAAGAATTATTAGCTTAGTTATATAGTCCAATAAATAAATATAAAAAGCCTTATTTATTTAAGGCTTTTTTTTGTTTTATAAGGTTTTACGTTAAGTATTCGTTAAATAGTAATTGACTATGTAACAATTGTTACAAAACGGTCGTCTTACTTGTATATCAATCATTTAAAACGAATAATAATGAAAAAAGTAAATGTAATTTTAGTAGCGCTAGCGCTTTTTATCGGAACCTTAACTTCTAATGCAGGAGTAGACCCAGTAACAACAAAAGAAATAACTAAGGAATTTGTAAAACTTTTAAAAGCACCTGGCTTTGAAATAAACTCTGAAATAAAAGTCGTTGTTACATTTGTAGTAAATAAAAATAACGAAGTAGTAGTATTGTCTTTAGATACTGAAGCAAAACAAATTCGTAACTACATTAAAAGTAGATTAAATTATCAAAAAATTGATACTTACTTACAAAAAGGAATTGAATATAAAATTCCTGTTAGAATTAAAAAAGAAAATTAGTTAAGCACTCATCAAGCAAAACTTAAAAAAACTCGTTTTCAATTAGTTGGAAACGAGTTCTTCATGAAAATTATTTGTTATTCGCTCTATGTAAAGTTATAATACAAAACTATTTTTTTTTAAATTTTATTATTGTGTTAAATCTTTGTGAATCTGACAGTTATAAATAGAAAATAGGATGCTAGAATAATAAAAATACATTATATTTGCAAAGTCAAAGAAAGAGTATATCTTTATAGAAAATTAGAATCAAGCATAGTGTTATAAATCTTAATAACACAGAGTCATAAAGAAAATGGTTGAGATTTCATAATTGAAATTTAATTTGGTTAGTTAGTTGATATAGGCCACGTATTACTCAACCGGTACGTGGTTTTTTTTATGGAAATTATTTTCCTCTCTGTTTTTCTGAAATATTTAGAGAAGTTCCTAAGGAATTTTTTAAGTCTGTTAATTCCTTTTCTGTTAAATTACGCCATTCTCCAATTGGTAAGTTATCCAATTGGATATTCATAATTCTTAAACGTTTTAAGTTTACTACTTCATATCCCAAATGTTCACACATTCGGCGTATTTGACGATTTAAACCCTGTATTAAAGTAATTTTAAATACATAACGCCCTACTTTTTCGACTACACACTTTTTAGTGACTGTTTCTAAAATAGGTACTCCAGTACTCATTCTTTTTAGAAATTCATCAGTAATTCTACGATCAACTTTAACAATATATTCTTTTTCGTGTTCATTACCAGCTCTTAAAATTTTATTTACGATATCACCATCATTCGTCATCAATAATAAGCCTTCACTAGGTTTATCTAATCTCCCAATATGAAAAATACGTTCTTTATGATTAATAAAATCGACAACATTACCTTCAATTCTTCTATCTGTTGTACAAGTAATTCCAACGGGTTTGTTTAATGCGATGTAAACAAGTTCATCGCTTTTTGTAGTAATAGGTTCATTACTAACTTTAATAATATCGTTAGGCATTGCGCGATCTCCTAGCTTAGCAATTTCACCATTTACAGTTACAAGTCCTTGTTCTATATGCTTATCAGCTTGCCGTCTTGAACAAAAACCGCTATCGCTTATTGCTTTGTTTAATCTTTTTGAATCTGGATGATGAGCCATTGTTTATTTTTTTAATAATTCTAATTCTTTTTGGAAACGTTTAATTGCGTCTCTCATTTTTGCAGCAGACATAAAATCTAATTCTTTTGCTGCTTTCTCCATAGCTTTCCTAGTATCTCTAATTTTCTTTTCAAGCTGAGGTTTTGACAAATATTCATTTTCAGATTCGGCAGCTAAATTATCAAAATGGTCAAAGGTGTAAGCTTCTTTTTTTGATTTTGTTAGTGCATTTTCTAAGGATTTTTTAATAGCTGTAGGTGTAATATTATGCTCGGTGTTATAAGCTATTTGTTTTTCACGGCGATAGTCTGTTGCATCCATCGTAGCTTGCATACTCTTTGTAATCTTATCAGCATATAAAATAGCTTTTCCATTTAAATTACGAGCTGCTCTTCCAACCGTTTGAGTTAATGATCTTGCAGAACGTAAAAAACCTTCTTTATCGGCATCTAAGATAGCTACTAATGATACTTCGGGTAAATCTAGCCCTTCTCTTAATAAATTAACCCCAACCAATACATCAAATATTCCCAAACGCAAGTCTTGCATAATTTCAACCCGTTCTAGGGTATCTACATCACTATGTATATACCTGCATCGGATATCAATTCTCGACATATATTTGGTGAGTTCTTCCGCCATTCTTTTTGTAAGTGTTGTAACTAAAACTCTTTCGTCCTTTTCAACTCTTAATTGAATTTCTTCTAATAAATCGTCAATCTGATTTAAGCTTGGACGGACTTCAATGGGTGGATCTAATAAACCTGTTGGTCGTATTATCTGCTCTACATAAACCCCTCCACTTTTCTCCAATTCATAATCTGCAGGTGTTGCACTTATATAAATTACTTGATTTTGCATGGTTACAAATTCATCGAACTTTAATGGACGATTGTCCATTGCAGCAGGTAATCTAAAGCCATATTCGACCAAGTTTTCTTTTCTAGATCTATCTCCACCATACATAGCAGAAACTTGTGGAATGGAGACATGACTTTCATCAACAATCATTAAATAATCATCTGGGAAAAAGTCTAATAAACAGAAAGGTCTAGTGCCAGGTAATCGCTTATCAAGATATCTCGAATAGTTTTCTATACCGCTACAATATCCTAATTCCCGAATCATTTCTAAATCGAAATTGGTGCGTTCTTCTAATCTTTTTGCTTCTAAATGTTTTCCGATTTCTTTAAAATATTCAAGTTGTTTTGTTAAATCATCTTGAATGTCAATTATAGCTTCTTGTAATATATCTGGAGATGTTACAAACATATTTGCAGGATAGATATTCAGTGATTCGTATTTTTCTAACACCTCATTGGTTTGAGCATCGAATACTTCAATTTCTTCAATTTCATCTCCAAAAAAATGAATTCTGAAGGCATCATCAGCATAACTTGGATATACATCTACAGTATCTCCTTTAATTCGGAAATTACCATGTTGAAAATCAGATTCTGTTCTAGAATAAAGACTCTGTACCAATTTGTGAAGTAATTTTGTACGAGATATAATTTGCCCCTTTTGTAGCTTTATAATGTTTTTTTGAAATTCAGTAGGGTTTCCAATACCATATAGGCAAGAAACTGAGGCAACTACGATAACATCACGCCTTCCTGAAAGTAAGGAAGAAGTTGTACTAAGCCGCATTTTTTCGATCTCTTCATTTATAGAGAGGTCTTTTTCAATATATAAACCTGATGAGGGGATATAAGCTTCTGGCTGATAATAATCGTAATAGGAAACAAAATATTCTACTGCATTTTCTGGAAAAAACAGTTTAAACTCAGAGTATAATTGTGCAGCTAATGTTTTATTATGAGCTAATATTAATGTTGGTTTTTCAACTTGTTCAATAACATTTGCAACAGAAAAAGTTTTACCACTACCGGTTACCCCTAAAAGTGTTTGATGCACTTCTCCAGAATTAATTCCTTCAACCAATTGCTTTATAGCTTTTGGTTGATCTCCAGTTGGTTTGAAATCGGAAACGATATTAAATTTCATAGAAAATCGGGATAAACTACAAAACTACGGAATTGGTGTTCTATAAAAATGTATTTAGCAGAAACAATTTTTATACTTTGTTTTCTTTATTGAAGTATACCAAATAATAATACATTTGCTTTTCTTCGTCCCAACCTTTTTCTACAAATTTATCTGCACTATCTGAATTTATAAAATCTAATTTTATTTGAATATTGGTATCCAAATTAATTACACTCTTAATCTTTTTTCGAGCAGCAGTTACCGCTGTATTTGCAATTGGAAATTCAGTTAAGTCTTCTATTTTATATTTTGGTGCTTGTTCCGTTTTGTAATGTTTAAATTCTGGTATTAAATCTGGGTTGCTAATTACTTCATTGATAAAATTAGATTCTTCAAAAGAATCGTTCTTCGCAAAATGATTTACTGCACGATTCATAAAAAGCACTTCTTCTTTTTTGTCTTCAGCGGGAAGTACAACATCCTTAGCAAAATCCTGACAAAATTTTAAATACTTTTTGGTGTGAAAGTTATCATCTTCTAAAGCATCCACTCCTAAAAAGGATTCTAACCAATACCGAGTGTCATAACGATTGCTATCTACCGATAATATTTTGTAACCTTCTTCCTTTTTTACATTAAAAATTAAGCAACCTTTATCTAGTTTATTAAGATTGACACCGTGTTCTAGTTTTGCATTTAACTGACTTTCTTTTTCTGAAAATTGGAGAAAATCTTGTTTGATTTCAGATTTAAAAATTCCAATAGCATCCACTTTTTCGTTATCAATTTGAAGATTCTCAAAGTGAACTATATATACTTCACCTGGCTTTATATGTGGATGAAGTGATTGGTCGTATAAATATTTAGCAATTATTTTACTTTGCTCATGGACGGTATTTGGTGCATCAAATATTTTGGATGAAATGGAAAATAATTCGTGAAACTCTAAATCAGATTCGTGCGTAAATTGAAAGTAATTTTCTTCTTTTTCTCTAAATGGTTTCAGAAAATATTCTTTTAATAAAGGAGTTAACTCATCATCTGCTTTATAAATATCGTCAGAAATAAAAATTGGTTCATTATTAATTTTATTTCCAACTCTATGAATAGAAAGAGAGGTAATGTGCGCACCGAACAAGTTGATCATTTAGTTTTTTGGTATTTAAATTGTGTTGTTTAGGAGTTCTAGTTCCAATTTTCATTAAAATCTAAATCACTATAATCTTCAGGATCTAAATCATCATCATAATTCTCATCATCATCATCATCATCATCATCTTTTTCAGCTTTAAACTCTTTATCTGGAGCTTCATCTGGTAAAACACCATGTGCAAACATTAAATTCGGGTATGTTTGCTCAGGATCGGCATCAGCAACATCTGCTAATTCCACCAAAAATGTCCACATACTTAAAAAATCATAAACATATAGAAGTCTTGGTTGTTTTTTATGAGTAACATCGTCTAAGGAAGTTTCATTCATAATTCGAATGCTGTCCATTCCTTCACTTAAATCAAATAAAGCAATTTCTTCTCCTTGTTCCCATTGCTCATTACTAACATAAAAAGAAGCCATTTCGTTTCCTTCAAAACCAAAAGCTTGGGTAATGCTATTATGAAACTCCTCTAGTGTGTTTTCTGAATTAATTTCAATATCTCGAAAAACATCTTCTTTTGCATCTAATATAACTCTAAAACGGTATATCATAAAATATAAATTATTTGACAAATATAGTTAAATCAATTCCCTTGAAGCAAGTAGAATTGTCATGAATAGTGAATATTTTTTTTAGGTTTTTAGCTAGTTTTTAAGGTGGACATTAATGAAGTATTTTGTCCTTTTGGGATGGTCGTTTTTAATATTAAATAAAATTGTAGTCCAAATAGAATTGCTGATAATACTAGGTGTAAGGGTTGTGTAGCAAATGGAAAGTTAAAGTAATACATAAAGATTCCAGTGAGCACTTCAAGGCCTAACACTAACATGATGTAATTTATTAGGGGTTCATTTAGTTGCAGTTTTTTATTGATCATATATAGCCACGTATTGATTAAAATAACCAGTATGGATAATGTTCTATGTATATAGAATTGTATGTTAGGGTTTTCTAACCATAACTGCTTATTATAACCAAAATTAAGTACCTGTTCATCTATAAATTGCCGCACCTGTGTACCTAAAAATACTTGAATAAAAGTCAGTGAAATAGCACTTATTATAACATATTTAAATATTGGAGGAACCTTGGTGATTTTTTGAAGCTGTGAATGATATATACAATATAATAATAATGCAATAATGATGAATGAGCCCATCATGTGTATCGTGATTTTATAAGGTGATAAATTAGAGTCAACTACCGTTTTACCCAGCCATGCTTCAAATCCCATCCCAACTATGATTAGTATGCTGGTGATTGTTAGATGTCTTTTGTATTTCCATAATTTAAATGATGCTATTAATAGTATTAAAATAGGAATACCTGCAAAGGCAGTTAATAGCCTATTGATGTATTCAATCCAAGTATGGCTAGCATTAAAGGTGTTATAACTATGCTGTGTGTTGATTTCCCAATTACTTAAGTCCAATTTTAAAGCAGATATAAAATTCTCTTTTGCGTAATAAAAAGTATCTTCATATTGAATAACATGACCTGATTTGTATTGATGCTTGGGTTGAAATTGAATTTCAGATATTTCAGTAGGGGGTATGTAGTATCCAAAACATTTTGGCCAATCAGGACAGCCCATTCCAGAACCAGTCATTCTAACTACTGCTCCCGCAATAATAATAAAATAGATACAGATTAATGATATTTTAGCAAGCTTATTAAATCGTTTTAGCATATTCTTCTTTACTTAATTGAAACCATTGGATAGGTCTTTTGCTTGGGTCATTTTCTTCTCCTGGATAAAAATCAATCTTAGTTATTTTAAAACCCATTTTTTGTAAAATATTTGTAGATGCACTATTTTCTATTTCTGTGAAGCCAATAATTTTTTTAAGTTTTAGTTTTTCAAAACCAAATTTTAATGACATTCTCGAAGATTCAGTAGCAATACCTTTACCCCAATATTCGGGTAAAAACCGATATCCTAAATCAGAATCACCACCTGTTTCTGGTAAATATTTAACTCCTGTAAAGCCAATAAGCTTATTATCTGGCTTGTAAATAACTGCAAGCCTTCCATATCCGTATTTTTTATAATCTTTAAGAACGACATTTTGTAAAATATCTTTGGCTTGTTCTACTGTTTTTAATAAAGTGTCTCCAGTGTATTTTTGAACAATTGGATTTGAATTCAATTTATACATTGCTTGTACATCATCCATTTGAAATGGACGAATTAATAATCGATCAGATTCTAATAAAATATCTAACATATTAACTGGTTTTTAACCCTAATTCTTTTCCTTTTTGAAGCATAAAAATTTTAGCATCTTCATATTCGTTTGGAATTTTTCCTTCTAAAACAGCTTCTTTGATTGCATCTTTTATGATTCCTATTTCACGAGAAGGTTTTAGATTGAATGTCTTAATAATTTCTTCACCTGAAATTGGTGGTTGAAAATTCCTGATATGATCTCGTTCTTCAACTTCAATAATTTTATCCCTAACTTTTTTAAAGTTTTGATGGTATTTTTTAAATTTTACAGGATTTTTTGTTGTGATATCTGCCTCACACAAGGTCATTAAATCTTCAATATAATCACCAGCATCAAAAACTAATCTTCGCACGGCACTATCGGTTACGTCAGATGCAATAACAATAGGTCGCGAACTCATAAATACCATCTTTTGAACAAATTTCATTTTTTCATTCAATGGCATTTTCAATCTTTTAAATAATTTATAAACCATTTTAGAGCCTACAAATTCATGGGCGTGAAAAGTCCAACCTACTTTTTTATCAAACTTTTTAGTAGGAGCTTTTCCAATATCGTGTAAAAGTGCTGCCCATCGTAACCAAATATTATCCGTGTTTTTAGCGATATTATCTACTACTTCTAAGGTATGCCAGAAATTGTCTTTATGTCGTTGACCTTCTATACTATCTACTCCTTTTAAATTGGTTAATTCTGGTAAAATATGATGCAGTAGATCTACCTTATTTAAAATCGCAAAACCAATAGAAGGTTTTGGAGAAGCAAGTATTTTGTGAAGCTCCTCTACCACGCGTTCCGTTGAAATTATTTTAATTCGTTCCGCATTTTTTTTGATGGATTCAAATGATTTTTCTTCAATTTTAAATTGAAGTTGGGTTGCAAATCGAATTGCTCGTAACATTCGTAAAGGATCGTCACTAAAGGTAATATCTGGATCTAAAGGGGTGCGAATAATTTTGTTTTTTAAATCTTCAATACCATTAAAAGGATCTAAAAGTTCGCCAAATGATTCTTCATTTAAACTTATAGCCATCGCATTAATGGTAAAGTCTCTACGGTTTTGATCGTCTTCTAATGTTCCTTCTTCTACAGCAGGATTTCTACTTTCTTCTTTATAAGATTCTTTCCTTGCACCCACAAATTCTAATTCTACTTGATCCGCTTTTAGCATAGCTGTCCCGTAGTTCTTAAAAACGGATACCGTAGGTTTTCCTGGTAATAAACTAGATACTTTTTGTGCTAAATCGATTCCGTTACCAATGGCAACAATATCAATATCTTTAGCATCACCGCGTTCCATAATATAATCTCGTACATAACCGCCAATAACATAACTATCAACATTTAATAATGAAGAGGCTTTTGAAACCGTTTTAAATAATGGATTGGCTAAAGCTTTTATGTAATTTGAATTTGACACTAGAAGTTTTTTTTTGAAATAGATAAATTATTTTCGAATTACTTTTACAGATCCTTCTGTAGTGATTTTTATAATTGATGATGGTTTATTAGAATTGCCTTTTTGACCCAAATTAACTACATAGCCAACGCCTTCTAATA
This sequence comes from uncultured Flavobacteriaceae bacterium, assembly GCA_913052585.1. GTDB lineage: Bacteria > Bacteroidota > Bacteroidia > Flavobacteriales > Flavobacteriaceae > Marifrigoribacter. The sequence continues at coordinate 17,135 of CAJXEB010000039.1, forward strand.
TTTTTTTATTTATTTCTTGAAAATTATTAGGAGCTGCTTTACCACTAAGGTTTGCAGAAGTAGAAACAATAGGTTTTTTAAACTTTTTAATTAATTGGCCAACAAAACCATCTCTAACAACTCTAATTGCGATGGAATTATCATCTGCAATTAAATTTTCGGCAACATGCAATGGTCGGTCATAAATTATAGTTGTTGGAGTAACTGCATACTTAATAATATCATAAGTTACTTCTGGGATTTCTTCAATGTATTGATTTAGCATTTTAAAATCTTTCACTAAACAAATCATAGATTTATTATCAGCTCTTTTTTTAAGCTGAAATATTCTTTCGACAGCTTCATAATTGGTAGCGTCACATCCTATTCCCCAAACTGTGTCGGTTGGGTATAGAATAATACCTCCTTTTTTGAGAACATTTAGGCAATTATTTATTTCAGTTTGCATATTAAAACTCGGTTTCTAATTCTCTGTAAAAATAATGAAATAAAGCCAAGATTATTTTATTATTTTTACAAATCATGAAGTAAAAAAAATAACCTTCAAATTTAATTTATAGATAATCATAAACTATGAAAATACTTCATATTTCTGGGGCAAGAAGCTGGGGAGGGAACGAACAACAATTAGTAGATGTAATTGATGAACTCAATAAATTTGGGGTTGAGAGTGTTATTTTTGGTGTTAATAATTTTGATTTACATCAGTATTCGAAAAAAAATAATTTAAACTTTATTTATTGTAAGGATAAAAAGCTAAATAAATTTATTAATTATAAATACTTAAGTGAAATTTCAAAAAGAGTTAAACCAGATATCATTCATCTTCACACAAGTGATTCGGTTACCGTTTTTACTATTTCAGATTTACTTTATAAATTAAAAATACCTGCTGTTTTTTCAAAAAAAGGAATTAGTAGAAAAATGAGTCTTTTGAGTAAGTACAAATACAATTATAAAAATATTGATAAAATATTATGTGTATCTCAAGTGGTGAAAGAACATTTTGAAGATGTGATTGCTTCCAAAAACCACCATAAATTATGTGTGGTTTACGATGGGGTGAAGGTTAAAAATGATATTAATACTCTTTCAGAAGATATTCGAGAAACCTATCAAATAAACAATAAGGTTCAAATCATTGGAAATATTGCAAATCATAATGGAGCTAAAAATTTGCCAATATTGGTGAAAACATTAAATATATTAGTAAATGAAAAACAATTAAAAAACATTCATTTGCTACAAGTAGGTGCGTTTACTCGAGCTACTCCAGAATTAAAAGAAATGGTTGCTGCATATAAATTAGAAGACTTTATCACTTTTACTGGTTTTAAAGAAAATGCTTCCTCTTTATTATCGCAGTTTGATGTTTTTTTAATGACTTCCATAAGAGAAGGAGGGCCTACTTCAGTACTAGAAGCGTTGTATAAAAAAGTTCCCGTAGTTTCTACGCGTGTTGGTGTAGTGAGTGAAGCCATTACGGATGGTGTTAATGGGTTTATTTCAGAAATAGAAGATTATAAGACGTTGGCCAATAAAATTGAAATTTTGCTAAATGATACGTCTTTGCAGGATTCATTTAAGGAAATTTCATACCAAAGGTTTTTAAATAATTTTACTTCAGAAAAGCTTGGTAAAAATACCTATAAAGTGTACCAAGAAGTATTGGCTGAAAATTAAAGATATTGATCAACGCCTTTGTCAATATAGGTTAGTTTTTTCTCGGTAGTTTCTTTTTCTATAATTCGATTTACTTCTATATGGCTTTTGTTTTGTTCATTATGATAGATATGGTAAACAATACCTTTATGTTTTAGTCTCTTTCCTTGAACTCCAATATTTATAAGGCGTTGTATCATTTCGCTGTCATCTACACCCCAACCTGTTAGAGATTCATTAAAACCATTGATTTTAATAAAATCACTTCGCCAAAAAGACATATTACAACCTCTTAATTTATTAGATCGTTTGTCTTCTTTTTTATATCGATTGGCTAAAAATGGAATGTGTAAAGTTCTTCCTCTTTTTTTAATTCCTTTTGAAAACACATTGAATTGAATTTTCTTTTTCTTGAATAGAGTTTCTAAATAATCCTCTTGAATATTTACACGACTTCCATATAAAAAAACATTTTTTTCTGCTAAAGAAAGATGGTCTCTTACAAAGTCTTTGTGCATTATAATATCTCCATCAATCTCGACAATATAATCGTATTTTGCCTTAGCAATTGCCTTATTCATAATGGCAGGCTTTTGATTTTTATTATCTTCATGCCAAACATGTATAATAGGTACTGGAAAATCTTTTTGATATTTTTGTATTAATTGCGTGGTTTCTTCCTTAGAGCCATCATCAGCAATAATCACTTCATTGGGTAAAATTGATTGTTTTTTTATACTTAATAGTAATAATTCTAATGCTTCCGGCCAATTATATGTTGGAGTTACTAAGGAACAGGTAAGGTTTGATTTCATATTATTTTCAAAAAAATTAGCTTTTATAAAAACCCAAATATTTTTTAAAGTTTTTAGAACGATACTTCCAATAAGAAGATAAATTATTTAGAAAGCTTTCTAACCTCCATTTGGATAAGGGTATGTTATTGGATTCTATATATTGTTGTTGCGTTGCATCAATTTTAAAATCTTCAAAGAAATCACCGATTGATACCTTACCATAACCTGTAAACTCATTCACTTTATTTTCATGATGTATCACAGAAGACCAAATTTTTATTCCTCTAATTTGTTTTACATTTTTTTCTTTTTTCCAATTTCTATGTGAACGATCTCGAATGGTTTTTGGTTCGTTATTTCGTTCAAAAAGTGATATAAAAGGATTGTATTGATGAAGTTTTTTTCCTATTTTTATTTCTGATTGAGTTTGTATTGTATAACCATCTATAAAATCTAAAGCCATAAATTCTTGTTTATCAAATCTTTTCTGAATTTCATCAATAAAATATTTGCTAATACAATCGTCATTATCAATTCCGGTGGTAATAATATATTCTTCATTAAATCCTTTTATATAATCTTGGGTAGCGGGAAGAAATTGATCCATACCATCAATGTAAAAAGGTTTAAAATTAGGTAATTCTTTTTGAAGACTAGAAACTATTTTCCTGAATTCCTCAGTAGTTGATGTGTCAAAGAACACAATCCAGTCAAAGTTTTTATTTTTTTGAGAGGCAACACTCGGGAAACAATAATCCGTAAATAATTTAAATCGATTTCTGTGCCATTCATCTGTAAGAATGGCTTTATTTTTTTTATTCGTTTTCCAATCTGTTTTCTTAAGATTAAAACGAGTAATTAAAAAGTGCTTGAACATATTAAATTAATTATTGAACCTTTATATTTGCAAAATTACAATTTCATTATAAATATCGAAATTGTAAATCATAAAGAATACATTCCTAATAAATATTAAAAGGAAATATACTATATTTTTTCTTTTATAGCAGTTTAAATGAAATATAAAGAACATAAAATATTTAGCGAAGATCAAGATGATGCTTCTATTAAAATAATCTCAGATGTTGTAAAAAACTTTGATGTTTTTGATGGAGGAGAAGGAGAGCGAAACACTATTAAAAACGTAGATACTCACAATCTTGATTTAAATATAAAGTCTTTTAAAGTTCCACATCTAGTTAATAGAATTGCATATTCATTTTTTAGAAAATCAAAAGCTAATCGGTCTTATGAATATGCTAGTACGCTATTAAAACTTGGCGTAAATACTCCTAAGCCTTTAGCTTATTTTGAATTTACTAATTTTAATTTTTTAAATAAAAGTTACTACGTTAGTAAACAGCTTCATTGCGATCTTACCTATCGGGAATTGACTAATAATTTAAACTATCCAGATTACGATACGATATTAAGAGAGTTTACACGTTTTACTTTTGATCTTCACGAGAAAGGAATTAATTTTTTAGATCATTCTCCAGGAAATACATTGATTAAAAAAAATGAAAGTACTGGTAAATATGATTTCTATTTGGTTGATTTAAACAGGATGCAATTCCATACCATGAGTTTTGAAGATCGTATGAAGAATTTTGCTAAACTTACTTCCAGAAAGGAAATGGTTGAAGTAATGTCTAATGAGTATGCTAAATTAGTAAATGAAAGTGAAGAGCAAATTTTTAGTAAAATGTGGTCATTAACAGAGCAATTTCAAAAAAAATATCATAAAAAATCTGCAATTAAAAAGAATGTATTTTTTTGGAAAAAGAGATACAGAAATTGCTAAATTATTTTTGATGCCATAGCTTGTAAAGCTTTTGATATTTTAATAAGGTAACATTAAAAGATTGCTTACAAATTCTATAACCATTTTTTCCATCAAGAATTCCCAATCTTAAAAAATAGGATTTAAAAAAGGCCCACGAGGGTCTAGTAATTATTTTAAAATAATTAGATTTTATTCCTAATTTATAATACGCTTTGGACGCAATGTTTGAGAAGTTTTCAACCTTTTGTTTATGTTCATCATAATCTCGATAAATCCAATGGTAAAGGTCTCCATCCAATCTTCCCATTTTCTTTCCTTTTTTTAGACTATAACTATCGTGAGGATTAATACCTCTCCATTCCCCACTCCCTTTTTTAAATAACCTAAGTTTTTTATCTGGATACCAATCGGAATGTTTGATCCATTGGCCACAATAATTATTTAGCCTACTAGAATAAAAACCATCGTGATTCCAATGTGGCTTTACATTTGAAATAGAATTTTTAAGTTCGTCAGATAATGCCTCATCTCCATCTAATGATAAGATATAGTTATGTGTTGCTTGTTGTATGGCGAAGTTTTTTTGTTCTATATAACCTTCAAATTTATGTTGAATAAAGGTCACTTTATATTTTTGGCAAATTTCTTCAGTTTTATCGGTAGAGAAAGAATCAACTACAATTATCTCATCACAAACATCAATCAAAGAAGCTAAACATTTTTCAAGATGTTCTTCTTCATTATAGGTAATTATAACTGCTGATAAAGGGAAATTTTTATGTTTAGCATATAGCTCATTGAAATTAGTAGACACTATAGTTTTATCTTTCTCAGCTAAATTATAGTCAATAAACTCTGATAATTTAGATTCGAAATAAGAAGGTTTTAAATTTGGGTATAATGCAATAGAGCTATCTTTTAATTGTTTCTTAGTTTTTTCTTCAATTAAATTGGGCAGATAATCCAATAAATGAACAGAGTCATGAAGTTTTCCGTCTTCAAAGGTTGACCACATTCGTTTTTCTATCCAAGGAGAAAATATAATAAAAGAAGGTTTCTTTAATGCTTTAGCCATATTAATGGCGCCACCATCATTTCCAATAATAAAATCACAAGAATCCATGATAATAATAAACTCTCTTAAGTTTTTCCCTAGTAAATTAAAATATATATTTTTCTTAGTTTCTTCTTTACAATTATCATAAACTACTTGCGCTAATTCTAACTGATTTGGAATGTAGTTAAAAAGAATATTTGCATTCATTTTGGTAGAAACAAAATCAACAACTTCAGACATATATTCCAAAGGATATGTTTTGTTGGAACTACTTCCAATTATCGATATCATTACCGTTTTTTTAGAACGGTCTAATTGATATTCGTTAAAAATATTGGAAACAAATTTTCTTTCATCTTTGGTAACAATAAGGTTTGGAATCACATCAACTTCAATATCTAAATTTAATGGATCTAATAATGAAAGTCTACGTTCAATTACTAAACCAATATTAGATTTTGGTTCATCGGAAAGCGGAACATTGTGAGTGTATAAGAAAGTTCGTCCAAATTTTTTATATGAAATTTTAATAGTTGCATTTGAAAAAAGAACCGTTAGCCAACTTTCTAATTTTGAATAGGCATCGATAACAAGGTCGTATTTTTCTTTCCGAACATCAAAAATTAATTTAAAAAACTGGAGCTTGCTTTTACGATGTTTCTTTTCGAATAATATAAAGTTATCTATACTGGTATTGCCTTGTAAAACAGGGAGTGTGCTCTTATACACCATATAATCTATTTGAGCATTGGGATATGCTTTTCTTAGATTATTGCATAACAATGTGCTTACCAACACATCGCCAATCATTTTTTGCTGTATTACAAGTATTTTCATTAATTAAATGAGGCTCTTTTACTGATTTGAAAGATAAAACTTTTTTTGTTTTTTGAAGCTAATTTAAACCGCAACATCATGCGTTCTAAGTGCATCATTTAAAGATGTTTTTTTATTGGTACTTTCTTTTCTTTTTCCGATAATCAACGCACAAGGTACATTAAATTCTCCCGCAGGAAATTTCTTTGTATAGCTTCCAGGAATCACTACCGATCTTGCGGGAATCACTCCTTTTGTTTCTAATGGCACAGCTCCTGTAACATCTATTATTTTAGTACTCATGGTTAAGACCACGTTTGCTCCTAAAACCGCTTCTTTCTCTACTCTGACTCCTTCCACAACAATGCACCTAGAACCTATAAATGCACCATCCTCTATAATTACTGGAGCCGCTTGTAATGGCTCTAAAACACCACCAATGCCCACACCTCCAGAAAGGTGTACATTTTTACCAATTTGAGCACAAGAACCTACAGTAGCCCAT
>CAJXEB010000040.1 GCA_913052585.1 uncultured Flavobacteriaceae bacterium
TGAATCTTTTTTAAAATTTTGTTCACTTTCTTTTTACCAAGCGGCAACACACAAGTTTTGCAAAAAGCAGTCGTGCATGTTTAGATTCTGAACCCGAAACGGATTAACGTTTTGAGAATTGGAATTGTTTACGCGCTTTTGGTTGACCGAATTTCTTACGTTCTACCATTCTTGGATCTCTAGTTAATAAGCCTTCTGGCTTTAAAACTAAACGATGTTCTGGATTTAACTCGCACATTGCACGAGAAATTGCTAAACGAATCGCTTCTGCTTGACCTGTTGTACCACCACCATGAACATTTACTGTAATGTCAAAGCTTTTAATGTTATCTGTTAACGTTAAAGGCTGCATTACTTTATATTGTAAAGTTCCTGTAGTAAAGTAATTTTCAAACTCACGCTTGTTAATTGTGATATTACCTTTTCCTTGGGCAATATAAACACGTGCAACAGCGTTTTTTCTTCTACCTATTTTGTGAATTACTTCCATTACTTTTTATCGTTAAGGTTAATGGTTTTTGGTTTTTGTGCTTCTTGTCCGTGATCTGCACCAGAATATACTTTTAGATTTCTGAATAAAGCAGCACCTAGTTTGTTTTTCGGTAACATACCTTTTACAGCTTTCTCTACAAGTCTTGCAGGATCTTTTCCAAACAATTCTAGAGCAGTAAGACTACGTTGTCCACCAGGATAACCTGTGTGTCTAATGTAAGATTTGTCTTCCCATTTGTTTCCGCTTAAAGTAATTTTTGCGGAGTTAATAATAATTACGTTGTCACCGCAATCTACATGAGGGGTAAAATTAGGTTTGTGTTTGCCACGAAGTAATATTGCAACTTCACTAGCAAGACGACCCAATGCTTGCCCGTCCGCATCTACTAATAACCACTCTTTATTGACAGTGTTTTTGTTAGCAGATACTGTTTTGTAACTTAATGTATCCATTTAGTTCTTTGTCTAATTGTTAATAATTCATTGTTTTTTCCCTTTAAAAAGGGCTGCAAATGTAATACTATTTAATTGAATAACAAATGGTCATGTTTTAATTTTTTATAGATGAATTTTTCGCGCTAGTTTTAGTTAATATTTTTTTAATTAAATAAGTATTTGTAACAATTTCACAAAATTATAGTCTTTTAGGAAATCAATCATCATTATGACTAAATCATCTCTGTTAATCTTGTTGATCCTTTGTGTTTCAATAAAAGGGTTTTCTCAAGAAGAAAAAACGAGAAACGAGCTACCACCTAAACCACTCACAAGAGTCTATACCACACAATTTGTAACTAATGAAGCCGCTCCAAAAATTGATGGTAGCTATGACGATGCTGCTTGGGATTTAGTGGGATGGACATCCAATTATGTGCAAAATGAACCAAACAATGGAGCAGCTCCTATAGAACAGACCAAGTTTAAAGTAGTGTATGATAGTAAAAATATTTATTTTGTTTTTTTAAATCTAGATAAGGATCCTGATAATATTGAACGCCGACTTTCACGAAGAGACGGTTTTGAGGGTGATTGGATTGAATTAAATATTGATAGTTACCACGATAAACGTACCGCGTTTTCATTTACAGTTACTGCTGCAGGCGTAAAAGGGGATGAATTTATTTCGAACAATGGAAATAATTGGGATTCAAGTTGGAATCCAATTTGGTATGCTAAAACTCAAATTACTGAAGAAGGTTGGGTTGCAGAATTTAGAATACCATTAACCCAATTGCGATTTAGCAATGAACAAGACCAGGTTTGGGGTATACAATCTACAAGGCGTTATTTTAGAACTGAAGAACGATCACTATGGCAACATGTATTACCTAACTCTCCAGGGTGGGTTAGCGAATTTGGTGAGCTAAGAGGTTTAAAAGGAATAAAGCCACAAAAACAACTAGAAATACAACCTTACGGAGTTGCTCAATTGGATACTTATGAAAAAGAAGACGGGAATCCTTTTCGAGATGGTACCGACACAAAATTTGCTGCCGGATTGGATGCTAAAATTGGAATAACAAATGACTTAACAGTAGATTTAACAGTAAATCCAGATTTCGGTCAAGTAGAAGCAGATCCTGGAGCTATTGCTTTAGATGGTTTCGAAATATTTTTTCAAGAGCAACGTCCATTTTTTGTAGAAAACAAAAATATATTTGATTTTAATATTGGAGGTGGCGAAGATAATTTATTCTTTTCTAGACGGATTGGTCGAAACCCACAAGGGTACTCTACCGCAGATATAGAAAAAGGAGAATACGAAGAAATTCCAGATTTTACTACCATTTTGGGTGCTGCTAAATTTAGTGGAAAAACAAAAAATGGTTGGTCTATTGGTGTTTTAGAAAGTGTAACTGCAAAAGAATATGCTAAAATAGAATTAAGTACCAATCAAGAATATTTAGATGAATTAGAAGTAACCGGAGAAAAAGGGGAAGAGCGAGAAGAAATAGTGGAACCCCTAACCAATTTTATGGTGGCAAGGCTTCAAAAAGATTTTAATGATAATAATTCTTATATAGGAGGTGTTTTTACCTCCACCAACCGAAATATAGAAGGGAATTTAGATTTCTTACATAAAAGTGCTTATTCAGGAGGATTAGATTTTAAACATAACTGGAATGATCGTAAGTTTTATATTAAGGGGAATTTCGAAATAAGTAATGTTAATGGTAGTAAAGAAGCTATTTTAAATACTCAAACATCTTTAACACATTTATTTCAAAGAGAAGATGCAACTCATATAAGAGTCGATTCTACCCTAACCTCATTAACTGGGACAGGAGGGAAGTTTCAATTTGGTAAGCAGGGTGGAGGAAATTGGAGATATTATATGGGAGGACATTGGAAATCTCCAAAACTAGAACTAAACGATATCGGTTTTTTAAGACAAGCTGATGTAATTACACAATATACAGGCGTGACCCGAGTTTTTACGAAACCAACTTCTTGGTATCGAAGAGCAGAACTTGGTGCGGAACAATTTTCAACCTATGATTTTGAAGGAAATTATAACCGTATGCAGATAGAATTAAAAGGAGAGATTAATTATAAAAATAATTGGTGGTCCGATGGAGGAGTTGCTTATAAACCTAGAATTTATAGTAATACAGTGTTAAGAGGAGGCCCGAGATGGCGTTGGTCTGATGAACATTTTTTCTATTTTTTCTCAGGAACCAATCGGTCTAAAAAATTCAGTGCTACACTAGGTTATATATATTCTCAAGCCAGACAGAATAATTTTGGATTAAGAAAATACGAAGCAAGATTTAATTACCAACCTTTAAATGCGCTGAGCTTATCTTTATCTACGGAATATAGTAGTAACCCAAATAAAACTCAATACGCTACACAACAAAATTATATAGGGGATAGCAGGTATATTTTAAGTAAGATAGATCAAGAAACTTTAAGCGCTACTTTAAGAATAAATTATACGTTTAACCCCAATCTTACCCTTCAATATTATGGACAGCCTTTTATAGCTCGTGGTAAATACTCGGAATTTAATTACGTTAATAATCCTGTTGCAGAAGATTTAAACGAACGTGTTACTTGGTATAACGAGAATCAAATAAGTTTTGTTGATGGGGAATATAATGTAGATGAAAACGAAGATGGTACTACAGATTATTCATTTGGGGACCCTAATTTTGCCTATGTACAATTCCGATCAAACTTAGTTTTGCGTTGGGAATATATTCCAGGATCAGAAGTGTTTTTTGTTTGGTCTCAAGGTGTAACTGGTTTTGGTGATGCCCTTAATGATTTTAATACGATCTTAGATAACCAATTACTTAGTCAGTCTCCACAGAATACATTTTTAATTAAAGCTACCTATCGTTTTATGTTGTAGTAATTTGATAAATGGTATTTTTTTCACCCATTTTTGAAGTTTCAAATACCGTTTTTAAATTTAATTTATTTACGGAAGCAATTTCTGAAATGGTTTTGAATTCACAATCTTCAGAAAGAATCATATACGTTTGATTCTTTTTATTAATGTAGAGAGGTAATTGGTTAAAAAGTTTTTTAAAATATTGAAAATCATCACCACAAAACCAAGCTTGCTCTTTAATATTTTTTGGTTTTTTCGGATAATAGGGAGGATTAATTAATATAAAATCGAAGTATTTGTTTTGTAAATTTTCAAATAAATTAGAATACACACAATCCACCTCTAAATTATTTTCTTCAGAAGCCTTTTTTAAATACTCCAAAGCTGTTTTGTTAATATCTGATGCGGTTACAGTTGCTTTTTTACTTCTTGCAAATAATGATATAATTCCACTTCCGCAGCCAAGTTCGAGAAATGACTTTTTACTTAAATCGAGTTCAGCTATAAAATCTAAAAGAATTTTAGTACTCAAGGTAAGGTGCGGTGGAAAAACTTCAGGATGGACTAGTACTTGAATACCTTGATACTTATAAGATCTAGGTTTTCTATAATACAAGTCCAAACCAAATTTTAATATCGGTTTAGTTATTCTTTTAATTATATCACGAAGTTTTGACATTATTCTGAATAAAATCCTTGGGTTTCGGGTTGACGGTATTTCCAGATTTTATGCATTACTTTAATTTCGTAAGGGTATTTATAAAATCCTGTGCGATATCGAATCTTGGAAACGCCGCGCAATAAATTCTTTTTAAATCCTTTAATTCTATAATCGGTAGCAGTTGGATAATAGCCATTAAGAACCGTTTCAAAATTCATTATTTTATCTACCATTTTAGGAGTCAACCAAGGTGTTAGCGGATTTTTTCTTAAATCAAAATTTTCCCAAGCAGGATCTAACCAGTCTTCTAATTTTTTTGGGAAACTAAAACCAGCTTTCTGTATTTGTTCATACAATTCGGATCCTTCAGTTGCAACAGGACTATACAAATAAATAATTATTTCAGCATTTGGATTGATTTCTTTAATTTCTTTAATAAAGTTAATATCCCATATTATTTGAGCCATTACCTTTTCGGGTGAATCTGCAGGCATTCCTAAAACAAAAGATAGTTCTGGAATGATACCAATAGGATGTAATCTTTTTACAAATTCTTTTATAGTTTCCCCAGTTTGAGTTCCGCCCTTATTCATTTGCTTTAAAATCTCATCATTTCCTGTTTCAGCACCTAAAAAAATCATTTTACAGCCTGCTTCTTTCATTAATATCAGATCTTCATCACTGTATTTGTTAATGGTATCAATTCTTCCTTCTCCCCACCAAGTGATTCCGTCGTTTTTAATTAGTTTAGAAAATTCTACGACTCTTTTTCGGGAGGTGAAAAAATTATTATCATGAAATTCAATAGCTTGAATATTATACTTTTCTTTAAAGTATTTTACATCATTATAAACAGTTTCGGCTGATTTAGCTTTCCAGCGACCATTATAAATTGGGACTACAGCACAAAAGGAACACGTAAATGGACAACCTAAACTGGAATGGTAGCTAAAGGTGTTTTTACCTAAAAATGTTTTGCTTAAATAATTTTCTAATTTGTAAAATTGATTTAAAAACTCGTAAGGTAATTCGGGAAGTGTATCCTGATTTAATAATTCTTCCTTGGCTGTTTTTACAATTTCATTATTCTTATCAAGATAAATAAGGTTTTTTATGTCCTTCAGAACGGAGTGAAGAATCTCTTGAGATTCCTCGTTACTTTCGGAATGACAATTGGCTTCAATAGCATTTATTAAAGATGGAAATGCCACATCGCCTGGACCGTTTATAATATAATCTACAAAACCAGATGTAATGGAAACATTATATTGATTGGATGCAAAATAACCGCCCCAAATGGTAATGCTATTAGGAAATTGTTCTTTTATTTTTTTAGTATATGGAATCGCTTGTTTAAGCTGAGGTCCTGGCATTATGGTGCTACAAAAATAGGTAAACTCGCCAGTTTTAAAATAGGCTTCTATTTTTTCCCAAGGATCATTTTCTAAATTTCCGTCCACAAATACAAAATCGTATTTTCCGTAAATAGCAGCTCCTACTTGTAAAATAGAGTTTGGTATGCGGTGTTTACCATTGGCACTACGAGGATTGAATATGAGGATTTTATTTTTCATAATTTATTATGATGCAAGGTAAGGATACTTTAAAAATTATAAAGATTGTTTGTATCCTTCAATTTTAATTTAAATAGCTTTTTTTCTTCTTCTGTAAACTCATTTTTCCAATAACCTGAAGAACCTTTTCGTATTAATTTAATGAGGTTTCTATGATCTTGTTGTTGTACTTCTTTTTGTCTTTTTTTAAAAGATTGATTTTCAATGCTTTCTGTTATTTGTAAAGTGTTAACTTCTAAATCAAGATAGTTTAATATGTTTTTTAATTCATTTTCTGGATTATTCAATAAATTCTCATATTTAATAAAAAGCACCTCTTTTTTATGGTAATCTTTATAATGTAAAGCCCAAGGAATTTCTAGCCAAGGTGTGATTTTCTTGTTACCATAAAGTACTGCTTGAATCATTTCTTTCTTTTTCTTTTCAAAAGATAAATTCCTTAAAAAAGTATGTATTCGAAGTCTTCTAAAAAAAAAACTTAATGATGAATGAAAATGAAAAAAATAAGCTCCTGAAATAACAATATCTCTTGGGTCACGAATGATATAAATTATTTTATGTACTTTTTTATTGGATGCTTTTTCTAGTTCATTAAAGATGTGATGGGATTTATATATTTGAAATTCAGAAACATTATTCTCCGTTTTAATGCCAGAAGCATTTATAGTTTCAAAACCCCAATCTCCTAAAAAATCACATTGCAATAAATCTGCAACCAACCTGCTTAACCAGTTTGTTCCACTTTTAGGGTAGCCCACTATAATGATGTTCCTTTTTTGTTTCAATTTTATTAGGTATTAAACATTGTTTTTGATTTTAAAAAAACATATGTTTCATTATAAACTTTAGAAGCTTTTTTTAATAATTCTGCTTCAATTTTAACTTTATCAGAAGGAGGTTTAAATATTTCTCCTTTGGTAATGTTTTTTGAAGGATCACCCCATTTTTGTGTAAACCTTTTAAGTTGATATTCTTTTTTTAGGGGCTCTTTAAGCGCTAAGAAATTCGTTAAGGTTTTTAAATTTTCTTCTGAATTATTTAACAAGTCATCATAACAAATAAAAACCCAATTTAAAGGGTCTATTAAATCGGTCATTTTCTTTAAATATTCTAAACGCTCTATATAAATAGCTGTAACTGCTTCTTGACTCATAGGTTGATGAACACTGTCGGAAAGCTTAATCATACTTGAGAGTGTGTCTTCCGGATTGCGAATAAGTAATAAGTGTTTATTGGTTTTTGAAATAACCACCTTTAAGTTTGGAGTTACTGAATGATGATTAACTTGATTTACGATGAATTTACATTTTGTAAACAGCTGATTAGATTTTCTTCTAATATCAAATTCAGATTTTAATAAACTTTTTGAATCTTTATATTTCGTGAAATATTCACCAAAACCAATTATTTCATCATTAGATTCAAGAATATGCATTAATAAAGAACTTCCACTTCTAGGATGACCCATGATAAATAAATAATCTTGATTTGGGTTTGGCCTAAAAGGTTTCCAAAGAGAAATTAGTATGTTTTTAATGAAATTTTTCAAATTATTTTTGTTTTTTAATCCAAAACCATAGTATAATTACAATTCCCCATTGCCCTAATAATTTTAATAGTAAAGCACCATTTATATTCCAATATTTTATTAAAAAATAACCAATAATTATTTGAAAGAAAACGACAATTGACGCAAAAAAAGCAATTTTATATTGTTGGTCTCTCTTGTAATATTCACTTACTAAAAGTACGTGTAAAAATAGTGGAATCATAAATAGAAATGCTAATCCATATTGTTGAAAAGTAAAATCTAGATGATATATTTTTGAAATAGCTACATACATAAAAACAGTTGCAACAACTGCAAATCCCCAACCAAAAACAAAAAACTTTTTTTGTGTCTTCTTAATTGCAGTATTAGAAGAGCGATAATAATTTTTTAAATAGGGTGTAATCGCAAAAGTACTTGCCATTTGACTTAATGCTAAAAAGCTTAAAAAAACCTGGTATTTACTTAATTGTGAAACACTAAAAAAATGAGTTCCATAATAGGCGTCAATCTTTGATCTGAACGTTCCAACTGCTAAAGGAATAAAAAAAGGAATGGATTTTTTTAATTCTAATAATTGAAATTGAAACTTGATATGTTTAAAATCTTTTAATAATGCAATTGAAAATAGTAACAACTTAAGTCCCTGAGAAAGCAGTATTATTTCTAATAATAATTTTAAATTAAGTGATTCTAAATTGTAAAAAACAAGCAGTATTAATGTCAATAAATAACTTGATTCTATACAGATATTAAGTGTAAATCTTCTATGATATACGATTAGAGATTTAAAAGACTGATTTAAAAATTGAACTAGAATAACAATAAAAATGATCAACTCTAAATGATTGAAAATTGGAATAAAAAGAATTAATAATAAACTAGGTACTAAAAGAATACTCCTAGAAATTAGATTATTTGTCCATTGCTGATTAATATTGGAAGGATTTTTACTAAATAATTTTAGTAAATAATCATTGTTTCCAAATGATAAAAAAAGTAAAAAAACATTAGTCCAAATTAGTATTTCTGCATATTCTCCCCATAATTCAACAGAGTGAAATCTAACAATAATAAGAGATAAAAGAACAATAGCTAAAACACTCACAACCTGACTTATCCCAAAAAGAGAAATTACCTTAAGACGGTTTAATAATTTATTGATATTATTCATTATAGTTTTACTACTTTTCTGTTTTCATTATTACAAGATAATATAGGCTAATATGAGATAATATTTTATTTCTCGAAAAATTAATAATAGTTTTGATTATGAACGTAAAGAATCTTCAACAAATTAATTGGAAAACCCTCCTTTATTTTTGCCCTTTACTACTTGTAATATCTTATTTTTTTTATCAATCTCTATTTTTTAATCTTCACGATTTTTCTAATAGTTATTTTTCAGCGAGAATGATGCGAGAAGGGATATCTTATTCCCGTTTATTTGATATTTATGAGTTCAATAGTTATATATGGAACTTAGGCTATACAGATGTCTTGGTTGATTTTTATATAAACTCCCCTTTTACAATTAGTTTTTTTTATCCCTTTAGTTATATAGAAAACCCCTATATAGCGAAAGCAATTTTTAATTTGATAGGGATTGTTTTATTTATTTGGAGCCTAAATGAATTAATACAAAAAAAATTTAACAGGAAGTATTCTATTCTATTACTGTTACCAATCCTATTTTTTGTTCCTATTCGAAATCAGATCTTATTTGGGCAGTCTTATTTTTTAGTTTTTTCATTGATCATTTTTGGATTTTTATTGATGGAGAATAAAAGAAAAGGTATTGGGGTTAGCCTACTAAGTATTGCGGTTTTATTAAAAGTATTTCCTGTCTTTTATGGAGTTACTTTATTGTTTTATAAAGATTGGAAGGCGATACTACTTGGCATTCTATCCTTGTTAATTATAATCTTAATTTCCATCTATATTTCTGACTTTTCACTTTGGGAAACCTATGTTATGGATATTATCCCCAATGCTTTGCAAAACAATAGTACCGTCGATTTTCGATACAACGCCCAATCTTTTGATGTTTTTTTAAGAACATTGTTTATTGACGATGCCTATTACAATCCTAATGCTTTATTTAATAGTGAACGACTTTATGTTTTAATTAAATGGGTATTTAAATCTGTTATTATTGCCTTTGCAATAGGGCTTAGTTTTAAAAATAAAAGCAATCTTTTTAAACTTTTATCAATTTGGATTGTTGCATTATTTTTATTGCAAAGTAGAACAGCAACCTACGCGCAAATTTTATGGATCATACCAGCAATTTGTTTGTTGAATCAAAAAATATCAACATCTAAAAAAGCAATATTTCTTTTTGTTCTTTTAATCATTTGTAATATACCCGTGTATAAACTTGAATCCTTACCACTGTTTATTAAGTTTTTAAGATTATGGCTTACCCTGTTATTGGTATTTCTATTTTATAGCAACTTTTCGGTTAAATTAAATTTAAAATGGTTAGTTGGAGTCTTTATAGTTTTAACACCGTTACATTTAAAAGTTTTTGAAAATAAAAAGCCAATAAATTCAGTATATGTTTTAGCAGAAAAAAAATACTTTTTAGTATTTGATTTTTTTGAAAAGGAAGGAAACTTAATGATAAAATCATTAGGTAGAAATGGTGAGCAAATAGTGAATACGAATATTCCAGTAACCTCTTTCAATGAAAACATTCTTGAAATTAAGGGCAACCAAATATTGTTGGATGAAAAGGTGGTGTTAGAAGATTATTCACTTAAGAAAAAACCAGTATTGGTCAATAATACAACGGTATATTATTTAACCGATCATCATTCGAGAAGAGGAGCGTACACCCTAAAAAAATTAGTCATTGAAGAAACTCATTAAATACTATATAAAAGATTCGATTTTATTGGGCTTAGCGAACATCAAATTATCGATGTACCCAAAACAGTATCCAATTCTTGTTTTTACTATGGCAAAAGTAGGTTCTTTAAGCGTTTATTTTTCTTTAAAAAAATGGACAAGAAAAAAATCTATATTTCACATTCATTCCTTAAATGAGGAACAAGTAAATGAAAACATTAAATTGTGTTTTGAGAATAATATCTATCCAGGAAGTAAATCGCCTGTATTTTTAATCAACAGAAAGATTATAAAAAAAAGAAAACCTTATAAAATAATTTGTTTGTTTAGAGACCCTCTAGAAAGAAATGTTTCTGCTTTTTTTGATGCTTTTGAACTTCATACGAGTAAAAAGATATCAAAATACAATGGAGATGTTGAATCTTTAAAGCCCTTTTATTATGAAAAACTGAATCATTACTATCCTATTTATTGGTTTGAAAAACAATTTTTTGAAGCAACGAATATTGATGTTTTCGCTTATAATTTTAATAAAGAAAAAGGATATAAATTAATTAAGAAGGATAATATAGAATTGCTTTTGCTTAATAGTAATGTCGATGATAAAATAAAGGAAAAACTAATTAGTGATTTTTGTGATTTAAAGGAATTTAACTTAAAAAATAGAAATATTTCTTCTACAAAGGAATACGCAACCTATTACAAAGATTTTAAACAGACGATGAGGTTTACAAAAGAATATTTAAACCAACTATATGACTCTAACTATGCACAACATTTTTTTACTGAAAAACATATTAAAAATCAAATAGAAAAATGGAGTGAATAATTTATTTAAATAATGGTGTTGAAATTCCAATTTTCTGTAAAAAATAACGAATAGATACTCCTAAAACCCCAACACCATAAGTTACACTTCTCATAAAATTAATAGAAGAAGAATCTTTTTCATACTTAGCTGGGCAAGATATTTCTCCTATTTCAATTCCTTTATAACAAATTTGTGCAAGCAACTGATTGTCAAATATAAAATCGTCAGAATTATTGTTAAATGAAATATCTTTTAAGATTTCAGCATTAAAACTTCGATATCCAGTATGATATTCAGAAATTTTTTGACCCATTAATAAATTTTGAATCAGTGTTAATACTCGATTCGAAAAATATTTATAAACAGGCATTCCACCTTCTAACGCGCTCTTTCCTAGAATACGAGACCCTAATACAACTTTAAAAACATCCTTGGCAATTAACGAGCACATCGCAGGAATTAATTTAGGATTGTATTGATAATCTGGGTGAAGCATTACAATTATATCAGCATTTAATGCTATCGCTTTATTATAACAAGATTTTTGATTTGCTCCATAACCTTTATTTTTTTTGTGTTGAATAATATGTTTTATCCCTAACTTTTCAGCAACCTTAACCGTGTGGTCACTACTAAAATCATCAGTTAAAATAACCTCATCTACTATATCAAATGGAATTTCATTGAATGTTTTCTCCAAAGTATTTTCAGCATTATAAGCTGGAAGAATAACAATTATTTTTTTCCCCTCTATCATATTAGTTTAAATAATTGACTTCGATTTCAGACATTTCTCGAACACTACTTGAAACCTGTAATCCAGTAAAAGGTGCAAATGATTCAATTTCTTCTCTGTTATATAAATTCCCTAAAAAAGAAAACTCTTCATGGATATGCGTAGGCAATCCTACGAGTAAATTTTCAATCTCATTAACGGGCATATTCCACTCTAAACTCAAGCGTTCTGCGGAGGGTTCCATAAATGAAATGTATAAAATTTCTGTTTGGATATGTTGCAGGGATTCTTGAAAATTAACTCCATCTGCTAATGAATTTTGTAGATTTCTATGCGAGGTTTTAAAATCGACTAACAAATCTTTAAACTCTAAATAAGGAATAAACCCTTCAAAATTATCTTGGACACTAAATAAAGGTTGTATTCCTGATTCATGACACCACATGCATTTTGCAGGTTTTCCAGCATTGGAATGTAAAGGGTCCGTATTGCTAATTCTGATGCCATCCTTATCGTATATTCCAAATCGCACTTGACCGTTTGACATTAAATCTACAGTTTCAAATTCAAATATTTCTTCAGTTTCTGGATCAATTTCAGTACAAAAGAAAAGTTGATTGAGCCCATCTTGTTCAGAAAAGCTTATCAGTCTAGTTTCATAAGAGACTCCAGAGTTATTTACGTGCCCTCTTTCAGGATTCAATTCATAATTGTTCAACATATCTGAAAGTAAATAAGGAACGCCAGTGATTTCGTAATAATGTTCAGGAGCTCCAATTAATAAACTCACATACCTCCCTAAATCGATTGTATTTGTTAATTGGTATTCTTCAGAAGCTTTTATTACGTCGTTTAAGATTTTCATTTTTTCTAAAGCATTAGAATTAAATCCTAATTTTTCAATATCAATCGAAATATTTGTTGGCTGGGCTTGTATACCATCTCCAGATAATGGTAACATCGCTCCTAAATACGAAAGAGTCCATTGTAAACCAATAATCGATTTTTCAATAGAATCGTCTTCATAACTTTTATTCCATTTTAATTGTAGCGTAAGATCTTCATTTACGATATCATCATAGGTAGAATTAGTACAAGAAAAAGACACTATTAAAATAAGAACTATTAGTTTTTTCATAAATCATTTACTAACAATCATTAATCCACTGGCTAACATAGATTTCGTTTTTAATTTTAATACTTTCAAAGTGTTTCTGTTTTTTCCTTTTAAAACTTCCTTATGAAAATTCACTTCATTTACTACTTTCCGGACTGCGTAATCATAGTACTTCCTAGAATAGGTTCTTTTAAAATCTATTTGACGATCTGTTGAGGTTTCCCATTCTGGCTGAACAATAATATCTTTTTCAATTTCAGAATATAAAGACGTTCCCTTAATAGGGTAGGCAATTGTAATGGTGAAATGAGTAGGGTTTGCTTTTTTAAGGTAACTAATGGTTTCTTTAATGTCATTTTCATCTTCCCCAGGGTAACCTAACATTATAAAGGTACCTGTTTCAATACCAATTTCATTTGTTTTAATAATAGCGTCTTTTACCACAGTAACATCCACACGTCTATCCATGGCATCTATAATTTTTTGGGAACCACTTTCTGCGCCAATCCAAATGCGAAAGCATCCAGCTTCCTTTAACAATTGCAAAATTTCATCATTTAATCGCTCTGCTCTTGTAATGCATTCAAAAGGAATTTTTATGTTTTGTTTTTGTGATTCTTCATGAAATTCTTTAATCCATTTGTGGCTCACGGTAAAAACATCATCTACAAACCAGATGGAGTCAGGCTTGTAATTTTGCTGAAGCATCCCCATTTCTTCAACAACTAATTTTGCAGGTCGTCTTCTATAACTTTGACCATATACAGCAGTGCTACACCATTTACAAGTATAAGGGCAGCCCCTTTGCGTACTAATAGTCATCGAGCTTTTTCCATGGTGCGTTTTCCAAGTATCTAAATACTTTTCAATAGCGATTCCTTCTCTATTGGGTAAAGGAAGGGTGCTTAAATCTTTCATTTTAACCCTAGGAGGAGTTTTAACCACTTGGTCATTTTCCAAATATGCAATGCCTGTTACTTTAGTAATGTCTGTTTTTTTAGAAATCACTTCATATAACTCACTAATTGTTTGCTCTCCTTCTCCTATAATGATGTAATGTAAACCAGTTTTTAAATAATTTTCTAAGTTATAAGTAACATCTGGACCGCCTAACACTATTTTTGGAAAACCGTATTTTTCTTCAGAAAGTAATATTTTCACTAATTTAATAACATTAATTTTTGTCATTAAATTGGCATAGATGGCAACCATTAATGGTTTTTTGTTTTCAATAAAATCTAATTGTTCTTGTCGATTAGAAAACGTAGCATCGAATACATGATTCTCTATTTTTTGTTCGTTTAAATAACCTGAAATATAAAGCAAGCCCAAAGGTGCATAGGGCTTCATGATTTTAGCCTCTATAGGGTCTTCCTGTAAATAATATCCATGGGTTAAAATAATACTCATATAATTATTTTTTTTGAAATACAATTAGGTAATGATCTGCATATTTAGCCCAAAACTTATTAGACAACCATTTTTCTTTCCATGCTAATAGCTTGAAAAATATTTTTTTATTTTTAAAAAACGATTCTAAATAGGATGGCGGAATTGCAATGCCGACTGGATTTAAAGATACTATTTTAAATCTTTCCGATGCATTGGATATAATATCTTTTGGGTTGTAATACCAAGTAGGAATCTGAATTCCTTCTACATTTGCTAATATAGATTGGTTTGTATTTCTTCTAGTTATTTTTTTAAACTCCCCTTTTAATAAAAAATAAAAACGGTCCCATAAACAGTTTTTTGGCATGAATACTAAGGCCATGTTACCATTAGGTTTTAATAAGGAATCTGAAATAGATATAAAATCTTTTAATTCCTTAGGAGACAAACAATTTAATCCTCCAAAATTGGAAAAAATAAAATCGAATTTATCTAAAAAAGTAGTTGAGGTAATACTTCGGATATCGAGCTGTTTAAATTTAATAGTTGGTTTTTTATAATTTTGTTTTGCAACTTTTATCATTTCTGAAGAAATATCGGTTGCTAAGATAGTGTGTCCCATATTTGAAAATGAATTAGCATCGAAACCTGTTCCGCAGTTAAGTTCTAGAATATGGAGTTTGTTTTCTAGAATATTCTGTTTATTTAAAAAATGAAAAACGCGAGAACGTTGTGCTTTTCCAATTAATGAATAAGTGAAAATCTCATTGTAGTTTTTAGCGTGAACATCAAAATTAGTTTCCATTTGTATGTTCCATTTTATCTAAAACGATTCGATCAATTAAAGAACTAGGTGCATAATAAAAATACAAAAGCATAGCACGTAATTTAGTCATCGAAACTAATGAAGGATTTTTAAAAAGTTGTTTAAAATTAGCAATAGCCTGGCTTTTTCTATATTCCTTATGCACATATCGATGCAGTTTTTTATAATAGTTGGAGTTAAAAGTTCCCTGAAACATCATTGCTAAATCATCGGAATCTGTCCAATTGGATTTTAGATTTAGATCGTCTTTAACCATCTCATAAAACTTGGTTCCAGGTAATGGATACGATACCGAAATACCAATATTATCGGGTTGTAACTCCTTAATCATATCGATTGTTTTTGCAATATCTTCTTTTGTTTCTCCCAAATACCCAAACTGAATAAACAAAGCGACTTTTACTTTTTTCAATTTTAATAAACGCGTAGCATCATAGATTTGGGAAAGTTGAGTTCCTTTATCCATGGCATCCAATATCTTTTGAGAGCCACTTTCTGCACCAACCCAAACTTCTTTTAAACCACTTTCCGCTAAAGCATCAATGGTGTCTTCTTTTAATAATAAATCTACACGACTTTGTATCACATAGGCTATTTTTAAATCTGCTTTTTTTAATTCGATATTAAAATTTTGAACCCATCGTGGTTTTAAACCAAAAATATCATCACACATCCAAAAGTTGGTGACGCCATAATTATCTTTTAAATAGGAGATCAGTTTAGTAATGTATTCTGGAGAATGAGAGTTATAACGAACTCCATAAATAGGCTTTGCACACCAATTGCATTTATAAGGACATCCTCTAGTTGTTGCAATGTTTAATGAGAATTTTGTTCCTCTTTCCGCCCAAACTTTCTTATAGGCATCTACATTTACTAGGTCCCAAGCAGGCATTGGAAGTTCATCTAAATTTTTTAAAGCCTCTCTTTTTGGATTGGTAATAAACTCCTCCTTATTTTTAAAAACGATTCCCTTTAAATCGCTTACTGGTTCTTCATTTTTTATTTTGTTAACCAATTCTTTTAAAGTGAGTTCTCCTTCACCTAAAATAATATAGTCGGCACCAGCATCTACATATTTTTTATAATGATCGGTACTGTCCGAACTGTTTACGATCACTGTACAATTGTATTTTTTTCCAATAGCAATCATTTCGAATGCTGCTTCTCGCATATTGGTCAAACACATTTTTGTGAGGTAATTAAAACCATCATCATAGATGACCAAAAAGGAAGGTTTTTTTTCTTGAATTTCTTTTTCAATATCAAAAGGATTATTTCTCAAATTGGTGTCAAAAAGAGAAACTGAAAAATCGTTTTCACGCATTAAAGAAGCGGCATATATAGTGCCAAGAGGTGGGTATGGCGTTTTATTTTCCCATTGTTTTTTGTCTAATGGGTAATAATAAGAATGTGAAAAAAGAATATCAAGCATGTTCTTTTGTTAAATGAATATTGTGTTTTTCTTTTAACTCATCATATTTGACATTAAGACGTTCAATTACTTTTCGCTGAAAGTTTAATGGATGGTGTTTTGAAACATTTTTGGTAGATTTTAAAGCAATATTAAATTGCTTGTCTTCTAATTTATTAAATTTTACTTTCCATTTTTTGTAAGTAATTTTAAGAAAGAAAGAATCTAGCCAATCACCAATTTTGGTGTTTAGGATTCCTTCTATCAACCTTGTAAATAATGGTTTTTTTACCTGATTTAATTTTGATAAACGTTCAGAAATCGTTTTGTTGGGTAAATAGTTTTCTACCCATTTATTTTGTTCGTAAAAATCATGGAAACTCCTATTTCCAAACATCGGAAGCATGGTAGTTAATTCGGTTGCTGTAAATCTGTTTTTTTCTTCAATTTCTAAAGAATTCGAACTTATAAAATAATTGACACAGAAGTATTTCTTAGAATTAAATAAGAATATCTTTTTATAAAGAATTAATAATGTTCTTGCAATCCATAAACGTTTGGGACTTGTAATGATAAAGAAATCGATATCTCCTTCATCATCATAATAACCTTTAGATAAAGATCCAGAAATTCCAACACTTTCGACATAAGGAAATTTTGAAATAAAACGGGAAACTTTTGTAGCTTTTTCATGAATATCCTTTGCCATTTGGTTCCCTGATAACCTTCTTTTAATTAACGTTTCATCGTTTACTGTTAAATAGAAGTTATCAATTTTATAAATTACTTTATTACTAACCAAATCATTTAATTCCGATTTGATTTGATCTTTACAATTTGCTTCAGAAAAAGCAAAAATCTCCTCTTCCGTTAGCGGATATTTAAATAGTGAAAAATATAAAATAGGTTTTAGTAGCGTCAATTCTTTTTTTTAAAAATACCAATTTTTAAGGTAATTCTATAATTGTTGTCGTAATATTAATAGGAATTTATGAGTTTTAAATGTTAATGCTGGCTTGTTTCGCAACTTTTCATAGCTAACCATTATAAAAATTTCTGCTTTTGCATTAATTCTAATGCGCTTCCAGCCAATTATCTCCCAAGCCTAAATCGACATCTAAGGAAACTGAAAGTTTAAAAGCATTTTCCATTTCAGATTTAATTAAGGGTTTTAATATTTCTAATTCAGATTTATAGATATCAAAAACCAATTCATCATGAACTTGTAATAACATTTTACTTTTATAATTTCCTTCCTCCAATTTATTATGAATATTAATCATCGCTATTTTTATAATATCGGCCGCACTACCTTGAATAGGAGCATTGACGGCATTTCGTTCTGCAGCTCCACGTACAATAGCATTTGAAGCATTGATAGCATTTAAATACCTTCTTCTTCCTAACACGGTTTGAACATATCCATTTTCACGAGCAAAATGAATTTGTTCATTCATAAAGTTTTTAAGTTTTGGATAGGTTTCATAATAGGTCTCAATTAACTCTTTAGCTTCAGAACGTGAAAGATCTGTTTGATTGCTTAAACCAAAAGCAGAAACACCATATATAATTCCAAAATTGACTGTTTTTGCATTGCTACGTTGTTCTTTTGTTACTTCTTCCAGAGGAACATCAAAAACTTTAGCAGCAGTAGACGCGTGAATATCTTCGCCATTTTTAAAGGCTTCAATCATATTGGTTTCTTCACTTAAAGCCGCAATAATACGTAACTCTATTTGTGAATAATCTGCTGCTAATAAAACGTAATCTTCATTTCTCGGGATAAAAGCTTTTCTAACTTCACGGCCACGTTCGGTACGTATAGGGATATTTTGTAAATTAGGATTGTTACTGCTCAACCTTCCTGTAGCCGCAACGGTTTGCATATAATCGGTGTGTACTCTTCCAGTTATAGCTTCTACTTGTAGCGGTAAGGCATCTACATAAGTGCTTTTTAGTTTTGCAAGTCCTCTATATTCTAATATGTTTCTTATTATTTCGTGGTCTTTAGCTAAATAGGAAAGGACGTCTTCTGCAGTTGAATATTGACCTGTTTTGGTTTTTTTAGGTTTGTCAACCAATTTCATTTTTTCAAAAAGAACAATACCTAATTGCTTAGGCGAGGCAATATTAAATTCTTCATCTGCTGCTTTATAAATCTTGGTAACTAACTCCTTGATATCTTTATCTAAATCGGTTGCCAACCCATTTAAAAATGACACATCTAAATTGATGCCTTCTAATTCCATAGCTGCTAAAACACTAACTAACGGAATTTCAATTTCGTTAAATAATTTTTGAATGTTAGCATCTCCTAATTCTTTTTCAAAATGTTCTTTTAATTGAAGGGTAATGTCTGCATCTTCAACAGCATACTCCGTTTGTTTATCAATGGCAACATCACGCATTGAAAGTTGATTTTTTCCTTTTTTACCAATGAGATCAGTTATTGAAACTGGAGTGTAGTTTAGGTAGGTTTCAGAAAGCACCTCCATATTATGTCGCATATCAGGATTGATCAAATAATGAGCTAACATGGTATCGAATAACTTTCCTTTTACGGAAACCTTATATTTTGCGAGTACTTTGATGTCGTATTTTAAATTCTGACCTATTTTTTGAACGGATTCATTTTCAAAGAAAGGTCTAAGAAGTTCGATTAGATCTTGAGCTTCATTTTTATCTTCTGGAAAAGGCACATAAAACCCTTTACCCACTTCCCAAGAAAATGCAATTCCAACCAACTCAGCCGTAATTGGATTTAGTCCGGTAGTTTCCGTATCAAAGCATACCGAAGTTTGTTTTAATAGGTTTTGAAGAAATAATTTAGTTCCTATCCCGGGTTGAACCGTTTGATAAAAATGCTCGGTATTTGTAATGTTTTTCCGAGTGCTCTGAGGAGTGCTTTCTGAAGGTTCTCCATCACCGCCAAAAAGTGAAAATTGCCCTTGCCCTGCAGAACTAGGCTCACTTATGGTGACCGGTTTTTCTTTTATTTCATTAACGGTTTTACTGGAAGCAGGAGCTGCATTTGTAAATGTTTTAGTGAAATTATCTATTAAACGTCTAAATTCTAACTCTTGAAAAAGAGCAGTTACCGCTTCCATATCGGGTTGAGACATTTTAAAGTCTTCTTCGTGAAACTCCACAGGAACGTCCAACATAATCGTTGCTAATTGTTTAGAAAGAATGCCTAAATCTTTAGCAGCTTCCACTTTCTCTTTCATTTTCCCTTTTAATTCGTGGGTATTGGCTAATAAACCTTCCATACTGCCATAAGTAGCAATAAATTTTTTGGCAGTTTTATCACCAACGCCTGGCAATCCAGGGATATTATCACTGGCATCACCCATCATTCCTAAATAATCTATTACTTGTTCTGGTCGATCTACTTCAAACTTCTTTTGTATTTCTGGAATTCCCCAAGTTTCATATCCTCCACCAAACATTGGGCGGTACATAAAAATATTTTCTGAAACTAATTGAGCAAAATCCTTATCTGGAGTCACCATAAAAGTTTGATACCCTTCTTTTTCAGCTTTTTTTGAAAGCGTCCCAATAACATCATCTGCTTCAAAACCTTCTTTAACCATAATGGGAATGTGCATGGCCTTTAAAATATCGTAGATATATGGAATCGCAATTTTAATAGCATCTGGTGTTGCATCTCGATTGGCCTTATACTCTGGGAATGCTTCTTTTCTATCTTTACTTCCGCCCTTATCAAAACATACCGCTAGATGATCTGGGCGTTCTCGTTTTATAACATCTAAAAGAGAATTCATAAAACCCATAATTGCTGAAGTATCCAAGCCCTTGGAGTTGATTCTAGGATTTTTAATAAAGGCATAATAACCTCTAAATATTAGAGCATAAGCATCAACTAGAAATAGACGTTTTTTATCGGACATAGGGTGTTAATTTAATTTTATAAATCTACTAAACTTATCCTTCGAATTGAAATTCAATTTGTAAATTTCACGAGTTTTTATATACAATCTATGAACACAATATCAATTGCCATTCATGGTGGCGCAGGAACACTTGTAAAAGGAATGATGACTCCTGAAAAAGAAAAAGCATATCAAGAAGCTTTACAAAAAGCATTAGATATGGGTTATCAAGTATTAGAAAAAGGAGGAAATGCTGTAGATGCTGTTGAAAAATCGGTAAAGGCATTGGAAGATTCCCATTTATTTAATGCAGGAAAAGGAAGTGTTTTTACAGCAACTGAAACTCATGAAATGGATGCATCTATTATGGACGGGAAGAATTTAGAAGCTGGAGCCGTTTCGTTAATAACAGGAATTAAAAACCCTGTTTCATTGGCGAAAGACGTCATGGAAAAAAGTGAACATGTTTTTTTAGCAGGTGAAGGTGCTATGCAATTTGCAAAAGCAAATAAGTATTCACTAGAAGAACCTGATTATTTTTATGACGAATTAAGACATCAACAATGGTTAGCTATTAAAGATACCGATAATTTTCAATTGGATCATTCTGTGAAAAAAGATTCTAAATTTGGAACTGTCGGAGCAGTTGCATGCGATGCAAATGGAAATATTGCAGCAGCAACTTCTACCGGTGGGATGACCAATAAAAAATTTGGTAGAGTAGGAGATAGCCCTATGATTGGAGCTGGTAACTATGCAAATAATAAAACCTGTGCAGTGAGTTGTACTGGAAGTGGAGAGTTTTTTATTAGAGGAGTGGTGGCGTACGATGTTTCTTGTTTAATAGAATACAAAGGTCTTTCTTTAGAAGCAGCAGCAAACGAGGTAATTAACAAACGGATATTAGAAATAGGTGGCGACGGCGGATTAATTGCCGTAGATACGCAAGGAAATATTGCAATGCCTTTTAATACAGAGGGTATGTATCGGGGTGTTAAAACTTCAAAAGGAATAGATGTAATTTCTATTTATAAATAATTAGAATCCGTTATTTTGAATATTTTCATTGATTTTTTCCTAACACTAAAGGGAATCAATGAGGTTTTAGCTTCTTTTTTTAGAGCCGAGGTAAAAACCAAAAAACTTAGATGAGTTTAGGATAAATTTCATCAAAATGAACAATGGGTAATTAGAATAAAAAAACCTCCTTCTCTAATAGAAAAGGAGGATGGAGTTTTGATTTAATTTGGTTAGTAATTATCAGCAATAATTTTTTAAATATTATAATTGTCAAATTCCCCGAAAAGACATCACACTATTTTTTTATAGAACTTATAAAAACAAAAAATGCTGAATACAAAGCAAATGGTTTTCTAGGTCATTTACAATACTCAATTTGAGTATTCTGAAAATTATTTTAATAAACTAAAAAGATAATTTATTTATTTTTAGAAGTGTTATTAATTCACCAGTAGAAGAGATATTAAGTTTTTTAATAATATTTCTTCGATGGGTATCAACGGTATTGGGAGAGATAAATAATTTTGCAGCAATTTCCTTACTGGTATTATTTAAAATTAATAATCGAACGATATCTCTTTCTCTATTAGATATTCCATCTGTTAATAGTTTTTGAGAAAAATTATTAAAATACTTGGTTTCATACTCGTTATTTTTATTCAAAAATTTTGCTGAAGCACATATATCCATTTTAATTTTGGAATCTAAAATAGTATAATGAGCTAAACCAATTATAGGTTTGTATTCTTTGTCAAAATCTAAAGGAGTGGTGTTTTGTATGATGTTTATATATTCATCTTTCGAATTTTTAAAACGATAATTCCAAGTATAACTCATTTGCTTTCTATCTTCCTCCAATATTTCATTTATGGTGAAACTCATAAGCATATTTAAAGCAGATAACCAAGGTTCAACATCATCTGGATGTATTCGACTCCAAAAATAGCGCATCCCTTTTTCTTTTATTTCTTGAGAATCTAAACCTAAACAAGGGAACATGTTTTTACTAATATATTCGAAGGAAAGATTTTGAGTATTGGTTAAACAGAAAAATGTAGAGTTATAGGGTAAAAAGGCATCTAACTCAATAATTTTTTTAATATGAACATCAAGAGATTTGTGTCCATAAGAACTAAATATTTGATCGTAAGAGTTTTTTATGTTTTTAAAAAGCATTACGTAAATTTATACTAAATATATAAATATTTTAAGAATTGCAGGCTAATATGTTTTATAATGATAGAAATATTAATAATACTTGTTTAAAAAAAAGCCTCCTTTTCAATTAAGAAAAGGAGGCTTTTAAAATTAAAATACTATTGAGTACTAGTAATTACTAACAATCAACGTTTTATTAGAAATTCCTTGACTTCCTTTAATTACTAACAAATAAGGAGCGTTTGCTAAGGTAGAAACATCAATGGTGATCTCTGATCCCATAGTGCTTAAATCTACTTTATTTACGATTCTTCCCGTTAGGTCATAAATAGTTACATCGCTTAAATCCATTTGTGTAG
>CAJXEB010000041.1 GCA_913052585.1 uncultured Flavobacteriaceae bacterium
CTAATAATAAATGTGTTAAACCAGTAACTGCATAAAGAGGGGTTCTTAACTCATGTGTAATGGTTGATAGAAATTGCGCTTTAGCTAAAGAAGCCCTTTCTGCTTTCTCTTTAGCCATTGTAAGTTCAATGTTTTTATCTTTTAATAAGTCATTTGCTTTAGCTCTTAAATTGTTGTTTTTGAATAATGATAATGCCAATAAAGAAAGTATAATAATAAGTGCTATACTTAATCCAGTAGTCATTTTACCAAAATTAATAGACTTGTTTTTTTTATTAATTTCTTCTTGCTGAGATGCTATAATTTCATCTTTATCACCAATGTTAGAATCGTAATCAGAACTTTTAGCAACAGCTTGAATATAAATAGTATAAAGTAAATCTTTCTCTTTTAAATATTTATTCAATAAGATTGAAGCTTCTTTAGGTTTATTATCTCTAGCAGCTATTAGAGATTGAACTCTATAGCCTTCTGTTTTTAAATTTAAAAATGAATTCTTTGATACTAATAAATTGTAATTACTAAAAGCTGTTTTTGCTAATAAAAAATTATTGTCGTTATTAAAATTATTTAATTTAAGAAATGCATCCGCTTCCCATAGATATAATTCAGCTTGTTTATATTTTAAATTATTAGATTTTAATAGAGGCAAAGCAGCTTCAAAATAATTAATGGCAGCGCTTGAATTATTTTTTTCTAATTCAAGAATGCCAAAATAATAGATAGTTATTGCTTGATTTTTTTCATTATTAAGAGAAGTGAAAATCGCATCTGCATCTTTTAAATATGCTTCAGCTTTTATGTAATCTTTTAATTTAGTTAATACCAAACCATAAAGGTTATAAGCTTGTCCGAGCTTTAATTGATTTTTCTCTTTCTTTAAATGTGTTATTGCGTTTAAAATTTCAGCATCTGCTTTTTTATAATTATGAATATGGTATTGAAGTTCGGCAAAATTTAAATGGATATCTGATTTAAGAGTGTTGTCCCCAGAATTGATTATTAATTTAGTTGCTTCATTTAAATTGATGATCGCAGATTCAAAATCTTGAGCTAAAAGAGCATCTTTAGCCTTTGTTTGATATTTATAAATTTGGGATAATGTGTCCTGTTTAACTTCTTGTGCATTAAATTGATGCAGTGTAAAGAAGCAAACGAGGGTAAAAAGTAACTTTATTTGGTTTTTAAAAAAAATAGCCATTCTTAAAGGTTAAATATACTTATTTCTTAGACACTAGGTGGATTAAATCTATTATTCTCGAAGAATATCCTACTTCATTATCATACCAACCAATAATTTTTATCATTTTTCCAATAGCAGACGTCATACCAGAATCAAAAATACAAGAATGATTATTACCTTTTATATCTACTGAAACTATAGGGTCTTCGGTGTACTGAAGGATGTTTTTAAAACGTGTTTCTGAAGCATTTTTAAAAGCATTATTTATTTCAGTAATACTAACTTCCTTTTTTGCATTTATAGTGATATCGGTTAACGAACCATTAGGAACCGGTACTCTAATTCCGCACCCTCCAATTACATTTTCAAGTTCTGGAAAAATTTTGGTTAAAGCTTTTGCAGCGCCTGTAGTGGTAGGAACAATAGATTGGCTTGCTGCACGTGCTCTTCTTAAGTCACGATGTGGTTGATCGTGTAAACTTTGATCTGTGGTATAGGAATGTACTGTCGTAATATATGCTTGTTCTATGCCACACAAATCATTGATAATTTGAAGCATTGGAGCAGCATTATTAGTTGTGCAAGAAGCGTTTGATATAATTTTATCTTCAGTATTTATGATGGAATCATTTACGCCAACAACAACCATTTTTATAGATTCATCTTGAGGCGGAACGGAAAGAATAACCTTTTTTGCGCCATTAATAATATGATTTTGCAATTGCTTTCTAGTTTTATATTTTCCAGAACATTCAATAACAAAATCTAAGTTTTCCCAATCTATTTTTTTTATATTCTTTTCTGAAGAAAAACGAATGGATTGATTGGCAACAGAAATATAGTTGTTTGTAGCTTTTATTTCTTCACTTAAAACTCCATGAATACTGTCATATTTTAATAAATGACATAGTGTTTGTGCATCTGAAATGTCATTAATGACTTTGACTTTTATGGTTGGATGGTCTATTAATAACCTGAAAAGAGTTCTTCCTATTCTTCCAAAACCATTAATTCCTATTTGAATAGTTTTCTCCATTAAGATAAAATTAGGTAAGGTGTTTTTGAGCTTTATAAGATGAACGAACCAAAGCTCCACTTTCCACATGACGGAAACCTAACTCTAATCCAATAGTTTCGTATTTTTTAAACTGTTCGGGAGTAATAAATTCTTTTACAGACAAATGTTTTTTGGACGGTTGTAAATATTGTCCAATTGTGATAATATCTAGATTTACGTTGCTTAAGTCTCTCATAGTCTGAATCACTTCTTCTTCAGTTTCACCAAGACCAAGCATAATTCCACTTTTAGTTCTTTTAGCTCCTTGTTTTTTTAAGTAATTTAAAACTTCTAGACTTCTTTCATATTTTGCTTGAATTCTTACTTCTCTGGAAAGACGTTTAACAGTTTCCATATTATGAGAGATAACTTCTGGTTGCACTGCTAAAATGCGATCGATATTGGTAGTGTTTCCTTGAAAATCAGGAATTAAGGTTTCTAGTGTTATGTTTGGATTCATTCGTCTAATAGACTTTACAGTCTCCGCCCAAAGTATAGATCCCATATCCTTTAAGTCATCTCGATCTACTGAAGTTATAACCGCGTGTTTAATGTCCATGAGTTTTATAGATCTTGCTACTTTTTCAGGTTCATCCCAATCTACCGTTTCTGGTCTACCAGTTTTAACACCACAAAAACCACAAGAACGAGTACAGGTATTACCCAAAATCATAAAAGTTGCGGTACCCTCAGTCCAGCATTCACCCATGTTTGGGCAACTACCAGATGTACAAATGGTATTTAGACTGTATTTATCAACAAGTCTTCTTAAATCGGTATATTTTTTACCGGTTGGAAGCTTTACTCTAAGCCATTTTGGCTTTGGTGTATATTGTTTTTTTTCTGTAGTTTCTATTCTCATAATTAACCGCGAAGATAAGGAGATTACAATTAGATTTGGCTAAACATGGGATGTCAATTGGAGTGGTTATCTTTAATGATTTCTGCTAATAACTTTCTAGCTCTTAGTAACCTTACTTTTACATTATTAAGAGGTTCGTTAAGTTTTTTTGAAATTTCAAAATAACTCATTTCTTGAAAATAACGCAGATTAATAACATCTTGATAATGGGGTTTTAATTGTTTGATGAAATGTAATAATTCTGCTAGATTTTGTTTGGTAATTAACTTGTCTTCAGGTGTTGGTGAGTCATCTGGGATTCTTTTTACTTGTTCGTCAGAAGTATTAGAAGATTGGGAGTGTATGGAAGCATTTTTCTTTCTAGTTTTATCAATCTGAATGTTTTTAGAAATGGTAATTAACCATGTTCCAAACTCAAACTCATACTTAAATGTATGGATTTTATCAAATGCTTTTGAAAAAGTTTCAATAGTTATATCTTCTGCTTCATATTCGTTTTGTACTCTTTTTAGTTGAAACCCATAAACATCATTCCAATAATGATCTAACAAAAAATTAAAAGCAATTTGTGAGCCTTCTTTTGCTTTTTTAATCTGAAATATAATTTCTTTTTTTGTTATTTCCACGAACCTGTTTTTGATGAACTATTTGAAATAAAGATACTAAATTGAAAGGTAATCAAAACTATTTCTAAAAACGGAAACCAGTAAATTAAATCTTTTTCATCTAATTTTTTCATAGCTTTATGAAGTACGATGAATTGAATTAATAATCTTAATATGATTAGAGCTAAAGGGATTTTCCAATCTAAAAAAATGAATATCAATAATGATAAAACCCAGAAAAGCATTTGAAAAATAAAATAACTTCCTAAAAAAACACGGTGCTTAAGTTTATAATACTTTGCAGTACTAATATGTCGTTTCTTTTGTTTTATCCAATTTTCCCAGGATTGTTTAGGTTTTGAATAGGTGAAGGACTCTTGGGAGTAACAGATAGCTGTATTGCTTTTTGTTGCAACTTCATTAACAAATAAATCATCATCACCCGATTGAACTTTCATATGAGAAGCAAAGCCACTATTATCGTAATAAGTTTTACTAGTATATCCTAAGTTACGGCCTACTCCCATATAAGGAAATCCGGCTTTTGCATACGAAAAATACTGTAAAGCAGTCATAAAGGTTTCAAAACGTATTAGTTTGTTTAATAGTCCAGGAATTTTATTATAGGCTCCATACCCTAAAATAACTTGTTTGTTAATAGTGAAGTTTGTAGCCATTTCCTTTAGCCAATATGGTGAAGCTGGTTTGCAATCTGCATCTGAAAATACCATTCGTTCATGCTTGGCCTTTTTTATACCCAAGGTTAGTGCATACTTTTTAGAACCCCAAAATGTTTCAATATTTTCAACATTTACAATTTTTATTTTTGAGTCTTCACTTTCAAAGGATTCCATAATTTTTAAGCTGACATCAAAGGAGGCGTCATTGATTAATATAATTTCATAATCTGAATACCTTTGATTTAACCATAAAGGAATATTTTCTTTTAAATTATTAGCTTCATTTTTTGCGCAAATAATTAATGAAACTGGAAACTCCTCTTTATTGATTTCTTGAGGATCAGGTAAAAAAGAAAATTTTGAAAATAATAAAAAATAACAACAATTAATAAGTACTACAAAAGCAAACAGGAAAAGTAATACCATAAGGAAAATAGCTTATTTGTGTGGTTCTTCAGAACAATTTTCAAATTGGTCAGGTGCTTTTCCGCAAAAACCACAAGATGCACCTTCCTTATTTAAAAAAGGACTTTGACTTGCACATGTACCTGCAAATGTACCATCTTTTTTAGCCCATATTTTTATAGCTATTCCTGCAACTGCAAGAAGCATTAATCCAATAGTTATTATATAAATTTCCATAGCAAATAATTAAAATACAAAAATACAATCTTTATTGCTTTTTTAATATTGATTTTAGCAATTTTAGCAGCGTTTACAAAAGAAAAAACTAATGATAAAATTAAAAATCCGAATGTAATAACTAATAAGTCTTCTAAGAAAAAGGAGATTGTAGCAAATGATAATGGCGGTAATTTCATCTTTCTAAGGTTGATATTTAATGAAGATACTAAATTATTTGCAGGTGCCCTTAGTTCAATTAGTTTAACAAAAGTATTTTCTGAGTCTAAAAAAAAAGATATAGTCTTTGTGCCTTTAAAATGATGCTTTTAAAGAATTATCAAATGAAAAAATGTCTGCTTTGTTTTCAGATAGAGAACTATTAGCTAAAAAGATGAAGGGGCATATTATTGAAAATAAATTAGATTATTCAGAATTATCAAATAAAATAAATACTATTGGAACTGTTTATAGTTTAAAATCAATTTCTGGTTCTAAATTATAAGCTTCATTAAACGGTAATGAAATTATTATAAAAGATAATTATGGTAATGAAGCAAAAGTAATTGGTAATAAAAGTATTAACTGTATACTAGATAATGTTTACTTCGGCTAAAATGGAGATTCCAAAGTCTTCCTTGACTTTGGTTTGTATTTTTTTTGAAAGAGATACTATTTCTTTTCCAGTTGTATTACCGTAGTTTACTAATACTAATGCTTGTTTTTTATGAACGCCAGCATCGCCAATACGCATTCCTTTAAATCCCGATTGTTCAATTAGCCAACCAGCTGGAATTTTATATTCTGAATTTGATATTTTATAATAGGGAGCTTCTGGATAGTTATTGTGAAATTGGTTAAATTCAATATCATTAATGATTGGATTTTTAAAAAAACTTCCACTATTCCCTAATTCTTTTGGATCTGGTAATTTGGACTTTCTAATTAATATTACAGCATCAGATATTTCTTTTAGGGTTGGGTTTTCTATTTGAAGATTATTTAAATACTCCTTAATAGCTCCATAACTAATACTTTTATTGTGATTGGTTTTTGTTAAATTAAAGGTTACACTTGTTATAATAAACGCACCTTTTTCTTCATTTTTAAAAATAGAATTTCGATAACCAAATTTACATTCTTCTTTATTGAATTCTTTTTCAGAAAGGTTGTTTAAAGAGATAGTGCTACAGCTATTAAAAACATCTTTCAATTCAACTCCATAGGCTCCAATGTTTTGAATGGGTGCAGTTCCAACATTACCTGGTATTAACGATAAATTTTCGATACCTCCATAATTGTGGTTGATACAGTACTCCACAAAGTCATGCCAGTTTTCGCCAGCCATCACTTTAAGTGATATACTGTCTTTATCTTCAGAAATAATTTCAATTCCTTTTAAATTAATATGAATAACTAAGGCATCAATATCTTGAGTTAAAAGCATATTACTACCTCCTCCTAAAATAAATATTTCAGGATGAATACTTGATTGTAAGACTTCTTTTAAATCACTAATAGATTGAATAGAGACAAAATACCTTGCACTACAATCAATTGAAAAAGTGTTGTATGTTTTTAAAGATTTATGTTCTTCAATATGCATTAATCTTTGTACTCTTTTAAAGCATGTTTTAAAATTTCGACAGAACTTAATAAGCTTTCCTTGTTAAGTACATATGCGATTCTAATTTGATTTAAGCCAGTGCCTTTAGAGGAATAAAATCCTGCAGCAGGTGCAACCATTATAGTTTCTCCTTTATAGTCAAACTCTTCTAATAACCATTGCGCAAAATTATCACTATTTTTAACGGGTAATTCAACAATGCAATAAAATGCTCCCTTAGGAACTCCAACTTTTACTCCAGGAATTTCTTTTAATTTGTCAATTAATAGGTCTCTTCGACCTTTATACTCTACAATTACTTCATCAAAATAACTTTGTGGTGTTCCTAAAGCTGCTTCACTAGCAATTTGAGCAAAAGTGGGAGGACTTAATCGTGCCTGAGCAAACTTTAAAGCTGTTGAGATAACTTCTTTGTTTTTTGAAACCAAACATCCTATACGAGCACCACACATACTATATCGTTTAGAAACAGAGTCTATTATAATTCCATTTTCTGAAAGGTTTTCTTCCTGTAAAATTGAATAATGCTTATCTCCATCATATGTGAATTCACGATAAACTTCATCTGCAACTAAAAATAGATTATGCTTTAATACGATCGAAGCAAGTTTTTTTATTTCTTCTTTTGAATATAAATAACCTGTTGGATTACCAGGGTTACAAATTATAATTGCTTTTGTTTTTGGAGTAATTAATTTTTCGAATTCTGAAATAGGAGGTAATGCGAAATTATTTTCAATTTTTGAAATTACCGGTACAATATTTACTCCAGATGCAGTTGCAAATCCATTGTAATTTGCATAAAAAGGCTCCGGAATTATTATTTCATCACCTTGATCACAAATGGTACCCATTGCAAAAAGTAACGCTTCACTACCGCCAGTAGTTACAATAATATCGTTGGCAGTTACCGGTATGTGATTTCTATTGTAGTATGCAGCAATTTTTTCACGGTATTCTTCTGAACCTTCTGAACGGCTATAAGCTAATATCTCAAGATTATGATTGGCTACAGCGTCCAAAGCAATTTGTGGCGACTTAATATCGGGCTGACCAATATTTAAATAATATATTTTTTTGCCGGCTTTAGCTGCTTTTTCGGCATATGGCACCAATTTTCTAATTGGTGATTCTGGCATATTTAATCCTTTAGAAGATATAGAAGGCATAGTTTTTTATTTAAAAGCAAAGTTGCAAAATAATTCTTAAAATTTAGTTCTATTAAATAGTCTTTTGATAAAATTACTTATTCTAACAATATTAAAACATTAATTAAAATAAATCGCCAAATCATTTCATTAAGTATTCAGTTATGCATTATTACTAATGGAATTGCTCAAGGTGGTTTTGTTTTTCCTAATGATAAAGATAAAATGTCATTCAAATTAATTAATAATTTGGTGGTAATTCCTGTTGAAGTTAACGGAATAAAACTTGCTTTTTTGTTAGATACCGGAGTAAGCTCAACCATCATGTTTAGTTTATCTGAAATAGACTCTTTAGAGCTTAATGATACAAATTCTATTCGTTTAAGGGGTTTAGGAGAAGGAGGTAGTATTCCTGCTTTAAAAATTAATCATAATAGAATAAAGGTTGGTGATGTTACAGATATTGACCATACAGTTTTTGTTGTTTTGATAAATCACTTAGTCTTTCTAAAAGAATGGGAATACGAGTTCATGGTGCAATAGGCTACGATTTTTTTAAAAATCTAATAGTCAAAACAAACTACAATAAAAGTAAACTTTCTTTTTATAAACCAGAAACTTATATCGAAAAAGAATGTAAAAAATGTGAAGTTTTTTATTTAACTTTTAATAACAAAAAGCCATATTTAAATGTTACTAATATTTATGGAAACGACACAGATATTTATACCTTACTTATAGATTCAGGTTCTATTGACGCTATTTGGTTGTTTGATAATTCTATTCTTGAAAAAAAAACTTGAAAATAAATGGTTCGATGATTTTCTAGGTCAAGGGTTGAGTGGAGATATTTTTGGTAAACGATCCAAAATTCCTAAAATGAGAATTGGTAATTTTGAAATGACTAATATAAAAGTTGCATTTCCAAGTAAAGAATCTATAGAGAATATTAAATATTTTGAAGAAAGGTATGGTAGTATTGGAGGAGAATTATTAAATAAGTTTACAATTATAACTAATTACCCATCAAAAAAATAACATTAAAAAAGAATAATAAATTTAAGGATTCATTTCATTATAATATGAGTGGATTAACAATTAAGCATGATGGAGTTGTATTGGTAAAGAATAAATGTGATTCTTTTAAAAATAGTTCAAATGATATTGAAGGAGCAACAAGTATTAATATTTCCTTTACCTATGATTTTTTCCTTTTACCAAAATATGTTGTTTCAGAAATTAGAAAAGAATCTCCTTCTTACTTATCAGGTATAAAAGAGGGTGATGAGATATTATCTTTAAATGGGACAAAGGTTTATCATTATAATTTACATGAGATTAATGGTTTTTTTTTATCTAAAGCAGGTAAAGAAATTACCTTAAAAATTAAAAGAAACAATGTAATTCTTAGAAGAAAATTTATATTAACACCAGTTTTTTAGACGAAAAAAAAACTGATGAAAAAAATAAATTTAACATCAGTTTCATACTTAAATAAATTAAAAAATTATTCTGTTTTTTCCAATACACTTTTGCCATTATCAACAGCAGTAGCTAATATTTTTCCTTTAATTTTTAAAGAAACTATTGGTTGGTCTGCATTTGAGTATA
Organism: uncultured Flavobacteriaceae bacterium; assembly: GCA_913052585.1. Lineage (GTDB taxonomy): Bacteria > Bacteroidota > Bacteroidia > Flavobacteriales > Flavobacteriaceae > Marifrigoribacter. The sequence continues at coordinate 9,395 of CAJXEB010000041.1, forward strand.
CAGTTACTGTTTTTCTTATAAATCCAACTCTTTTAGTATCATACTTTACCTCAATAATACTAGACTCGCCTGGTGCAACAGGTCCATCAGGTTTTGAAGGTACTGTACAACCACAAGATGATTTTACGTTGCTAATAATTAAAGGTGCGTCACCAGTATTTGTAAATTCAAAAGTTCTTACTCCGTCACTTCCTTTTGCTATTTCTCCATAGTCAATGACATCAGTTTTAAATTCAATTTTTGCTTGTGCATTTGCTTGTTGCACAAGTCCAATAAAAGCTATAAAAGCTATAATTGCTATCTTCTTCATAATAAAGGGGTTTATTTATTGCTAAAATAGGTAACTTTAAAACATTCTGCAAAATATATCATTCACTTTTATAATCTTAAGGATATACCTACTTTTGCAAATTACTATTCAAAAATTAGACCAAAATGGCTTTAGAAGCAAAATATAATTCTCAATATATTGAAAATAAGTGGTATAGCTACTGGATGAAAAATAACTACTTTCATTCAGAAGTTGATGAAAGAGAGCCGTATAGTATCGTAATTCCACCTCCAAATGTGACAGGTATCTTACATATGGGGCATATGCTAAATAATACCATTCAAGATATATTAATTCGTCGTGCTCGTTTGCAAGGTAAAAATGCCTGTTGGGTACCGGGTACGGATCATGCATCTATTGCAACAGAAGCTAAAGTTGTAGCGAAATTAAAAGAACAAGGAATCGATAAAAATGATTTATCTAGAGAAGAGTTTTTGAAGCATGCTTGGGATTGGACTCATGAATATGGTGGAGTAATTTTAGAACAACTAAAAAAATTAGGCTGTTCTTGTGATTGGGATCGTACAAAATTTACTTTGGATGATGACATGAGTGAATCTGTTATAAAAACTTTTGTTAACCTTTATAATAAGGGATTAGTTTATAGAGGATTTAGAATGGTTAATTGGGATCCTGAGGCTAAAACTACCTTATCGGATGAAGAAGTTGAATACGTAGAACAAAAAGGAAAATTATACTATATAAATTATAAAATTGAAGGTTCTGACGATACACTAACAGTCGCCACTACTCGTCCTGAAACCATATTAGGTGATACCGCTATTTGTATCAATCCTAACGATGAAAGATTTGCTCATTTAAAAGGAAAAAAAGCAATTGTTCCTATTTGTAATCGTGTTATTCCAATAATCGAAGATGATTATGTAGATTTAGAGTTTGGTACAGGTTGCTTAAAAGTAACTCCAGCTCATGATATAAATGATAAAGCTTTAGGCGATAAACATGATCTTGAAGTAATCGATATTTTTAATGAAGATGCTAGCTTAAATAGTTTTGGATTGCATTATCAAGGGAAAGATCGTTTTGTTGTTAGAGATGAAATATTTGAGGAATTAAAATCATTAGATTGTATTTTAAAAGTTGAAACACACTTAAATAAAGTAGGTACTTCAGAAAGAACAAAAGCTGTAATCGAACCAAGACTTTCAGACCAATGGTTTTTGAAAATGGAGGAGATGGTTAAACCAGCATTAAAAGCAGTTCTAGAAACTGAAGAAATTAAATTGTTTCCTAAAAAAATAGAAAACACCTACCGTCATTGGTTGGAGAATATTAGAGATTGGAATGTTTCACGTCAATTATGGTGGGGACAACAAATTCCTGCTTATTATTTTGGCGATGGTAAAGAAGATTTTGTAGTTGCAGAAAATATTGAAGAAGCATTATTAATTGCAAGAGAAAAAACTAGAAATTCAAATTTAAAAAGGGAAGATTTAAAACAAGATAATGATGCTCTTGATACTTGGTTTTCTTCTTGGTTATGGCCAATATCTGTTTTCGATGGAATTAGAAATCCAGATAATAAAGAAATTAATTATTATTATCCTACCAATGATTTGGTTACAGGTCCAGATATTATTTTCTTTTGGGTAGCTCGAATGATATTTGCAGGTTACGAGTTTAGAAATGAAAAGCCTTTTAACAATGTATATTTTACAGGAATTGTAAGAGATGATCAAGGTCGAAAAATGTCTAAACAATTGGGAAACTCTCCTGATGCCTTAAAATTGATTGAGGACTACGGTGCAGATGCTGTAAGAGCAGGAATGATGTTATTGAGTTCTGGTGCTGGAAACGACTTATTGTTTGATGAAACTAAATTACAACAAGGAAAAGCATTTAGTAATAAAATAATTAACGCCTATCGTTTAGTTAGCGGATGGGAGGTAAGTGATAGTATAGAACAACCAGAGTCCAGTAAAATTGCGATAGAATGGTATCTCTCTAAATTTCAAAGTGCATTTGCAGAAATGGAAGACCACTTTTCAAAATACCGTCTTTCAGATTCGCTAATGACCGTTTATAAATTAATTTGGGATGATTTCTGTTCTTGGTTATTAGAAATGGTGAAACCAGGTTACCAACAGCCAATAGATAGAAAAACATTTGATGCTATTATTATTGCTTTTGAGAATAATTTAAAAGTATTGCATCCTTTTATGCCATTTCTTACTGAAGAAATTTGGCATCAAATTACTGGTAGAACTACAGAGGAGGCTTTAATAATTTCTAGATATCCTTCAAAAAGTGATGTTAATGAGGAGATTTTAAAAGATTTTGAAATTGCTTCCGAAGTTATTTCAGGAATTAGAACGATTAGAAAAGAGAAAAACATTTCATTTAAAGAAACGATTAATTTATCAGTTATAAATAATATTAATGCTTCTACTTCTTTTGATTCTGTAATCAAGAAAATGGGAAATGTTGAAAACCTAACTTATATTTCTGAAAAAATAGATGGTGCTTTAACGTATAGAGTTAAATCTAATGAATATTTTATTCCTATGGAGGGTTCCATTAATATTGAAGATGAAATAGCAAAACTTTCAGAAGAATTAAAATACACGGAAGGATTTTTAAAAAGTATCCAAGGTAAATTGAGTAACGAACGTTTTGTTAATAATGCTCCAGAGAAGGTTGTGGCTATTGAAAAGCAAAAAGAAGCAGATGCTGTAGCAAAAATTGAAACTATAAAAAGAAGTTTAGAAGGATTAAAATAAATTTAAGAAGTGAGTTACAATTTAGTTCCAAAAGCTAAATCGCCAGCATCACCTAATCCGGGGACAATATAACCCTTGCTATCTAGTTCATCATCAATTGCAGCAATCCAAAGGTGTGTGTTTTTAGGGAAATGAGATTTAATAAAATCGATCCCTTCGGTACTGCCAATCACGGAAACGATGTGAACTTCTTCAATAGTTCTTTGCTTTTTTATAGCTTCGTAAACTGCAACTAAAGATTGGCCAGTCGCTAACATAGGATCTGCTAATAATAAGGTTTTACCTTTTATGGAAGGTGCTGCAAAATATTCAACTACGATTTCAAAATTATTATCTTGATTTGGGTGGTGTCGATATGCTGAAATAAAAGCATTTTCTGCATCATCAAAATAATTTAGCAAGCCTTGATGTAATGGTAAACCAGCACGAAGGATGGAGCAGATTACTATTTTATTAGCTGGTAGCTTGATATTTTTTATACCTAGTGGAGTTATAATGCTTTTGTTGTCATAATTAACAAGCTTGCTGAGTTCATATCCTAAAATTTCGCCTATGCGTTCTATATTTCTTCTAAATCGTAATGAATCTTTTTGAATAGAAATATCTCTAATCTCAGCGATAAATTTATTTAAAATGGAATTATTTTTTCCTACATGATGAATAATCATATTTAATTATTTTCGATATAAAAAATAGTGTTTTGCACACTCAATATAATGTTCTTTGGCTTCATCAGGAGTTAATCCTTGTGCTTGAAATAATGCATTTGTTTTAAAAGCATTAATTAAAGGTGTTTTACTTCTTGGGGTATCTTGGTCGTTAGTTGCAACTTTATAAAAAGAATACAGGCGCAATAGTAAATCCGCAGGAAAGGGTTCCTTATGATCGTTAACGCTTTTAACAGCATTTCTAAATACTATTTCTAATTCTTCAGTTGTCATTTTGTGCTAATATGGTAATTCCTCCTTTTACTTTTTGATTGAGCTTTACATTAATTTTAGTGCCTAAAGGTAAAAAAATATCTACACGTGAACCAAATTTTATAAAACCACTATCAGAACCTTGAGAAACTTCTTGACCTTCTTCTGCGTAATTTACGATTCGTTTTGCGACAGCGCCAGCGATTTGTCTATGTAATATTGCACCAAATTCTGAAGATTTAACAACTACAGTAGTACGTTCGTTTTCTTCTGAAGACTTTGGGTGCCAAGCCACTAAAAATTTACCAGGATGATATTTGCTAAACACAATATTTCCTCCTACTGGATAACGCGTAACGTGTACATTTAAAGGTGACATGAATATAGAAAGTTGTAACCTTTTATCTTTAAAATATTCTTTTTCAAAAACTTCTTCAATAACTACAACCTTACCATCTACTGGTGATAAAATTTGATTTATATTTAATTTGAAATTTCTTTTTGGGTTTCTGAAAAATTGAAGAATTAGAAACAACATTATTAAAATAACCAATAAAGCACCTTTTTCAAGGTATTCATTATCTATTAAAAAATGAGCAGAAACTGCTAAAATTGCACTAATTAAAAATGCAGTAGTAATAATTTTAAACCCTTCTTTATGAAACATAATTTATTATAATTATAAACAAATATATAAATGGACTCGCAAAAATAATACTATCAAGTCTATCGTAAACACCACCGTGTCCTGGCATGATGTTTCCACTATCTTTTACTCCAGCAAGTCTTTTAAATTTTGACTGAATTAAATCTCCAATAGTTCCTAAAACAGAAACTAATAATGCCAAAAATAACCAAAATGCTAGATTATCTGATGTAAAATTAAAAATTATAAAACCTGCTAAAAGTGCTCCAGCCATTCCGCCAAAAAAACCTTCAATAGTTTTTTTAGGGGATATTCTTTGCATTAGTTTTCTTTTTCCAAATCCCTTTCCAACTAGATAAGCAAAAGTGTCATTTGTCCAAGCAAGGATAAAAATACCTAACACTAATTCTGGTTCAAAATCCTTTCTTATAGAGGGTGTTAGTGATAAAAAAACAAAGCCACTAATAATATAAAATATAATACAGAAATAACGCCTTGATTTAAATAAGGATATTTTATCCAAAACCAATACATCTCTAATTAAAAAGAGATTTACTAAAATAGTTACCAATAATAAAATTAAAATTAGAATACTATTTATTTCCTTATAACCTAGAAAGTAAAAGGATAAAACAAGGATGATATAGGCAATAATACCCTTTAAACTAATCAGCTTTAAAAACTCATTTAAAGTGATGACAGCAAGAATAAATAGTATACCGAGATACCATTCACGAGACATGAATAGTGAAAATAAGATAATCGAAACATAAAGTACTCCCGATAAAAACCGAACAATAACTTCTTTCATAAATTATAAGTCTTCGAGCAGCAACAAATATAAGTTTTTTGTACTACTTCCATAACTCATAAAATCCTTTTCTTTATTGATTTCAAAATCTTGTATCGTGGTAATGTTACTTGGGATAAGATTTTTACTTTGGTTTTTAATTTTACGCATCCCCTCACTGATAGTATCTGTTAACTGACTCGTAGTTGCAAAAACTATAAAGTTTGAAGGCAATTCGTTTAATTTTTTTTCCTTTACTTGATTGGAAGAAAATAATATAGAGCCATTTTTTGCAATTAAAGATTCACAAGTGGTTAAGAAAAAAGAATTCTCTTTTTGCTTTTTAAAATTAAACTTATTAGAATTAAATTTAGATCCCAACTGTTCGTTAATACAGTAAACATCTTCCTCAGCAATTTTATTTTCTTCAAGAATATTATGAAATGCTTCTAATACTTCGTCCATAGATAAACAATAGAGAAACTTTCCGCCATTTTTATTAAAAATATAAGTAAATTTTTCATCTATTGGTGCATCATCTTTTGGAAAATAACTACTTTCTTCACATTGATTTATGGAAATCTCTGATTTTGTTTTTTTTCCGAAAAGTTTTCTTAGCAGATTCATTTGCTATCTATTTGCGATTTTATAGATTTTCTCAAATATATAAAAACTATTTTTAACAGGTGTTTTCTTACTTTAATTTATAATCTATATTATATCATTAAAAACAAAAAATCTATTCTTTATTCACATCTATAACGGCTTCACTTTTATCGTCTTCAATTATTTCATCATCAGTAGCAGTATTAGTATCTTTCGAAGCAACTTCTACAAAAGTAGCATCTGATTTAGAAAAAGGGCGATCACCAAATATTTTTTGAAGGTTATCTTTAAAAATAACTTCTTTATCCAATAATACCGTTGCTAGCTCAGTTAATTTATCTTTGTGTTTAATTAAAATACTGATAGCTCTTTGATATTGTTCTTCAACCATTTTTGAAATTTCCTCATCAATAAGTTCTGCAGTTTTTTCACTATATGGTTTTGTAAATCCATATTCGTTTTGTCCTGAGGAATCATAATAAGTTAAATTACCAATCTTATCATTTAAACCGTAAATGGTTACCATAGCTCTTGCTTGTTTGGTAACTTTTTCAAGGTCGTTAAGAGCCCCAGTAGATATCTCGTTAAAAATAACTTTCTCAGCAGCACGCCCTCCAAGAGTTGCGCACATTTCGTCCAACATTTGATTTGGCTTAACTAGTTGGCGTTCTTCGGGTAAATACCAAGCAGAACCTAAAGATTTCCCTCTAGGAACAATAGTAACTTTTACTAAAGGAGCAGCGTGTTCTAGCATCCAACTTACGGTTGCATGACCAGCTTCGTGAAAAGCAATTGCTTCTTTTTCTTTTGGAGTAATTATTTTATTTTTCTTTTCTAGACCACCTACAATTCTGTCTACAGCATCTAAGAAATCCTGTTTCCCAACATGTTTTTTATCATATCTAGCAGCAATTAAAGCAGCTTCATTGCATACATTTGCTATATCTGCCCCAGAAAAACCAGGAGTTTGTTTTGATAAGAAATCTGTATCTAATTTTTCATCTACCTTTAATGGGCGAAGATGAACTTCAAATATCTCTTTACGCTCCCTAACATCTGGTAGGTCAATGTAAATTTGTCTATCAAAACGTCCAGCACGCATTAATGCTTTATCTAAGACGTCGGCTCTGTTAGTAGCAGCTAAAACTATTACGTTAGAATCTGAACCAAAACCATCCATTTCAGTTAATAGTTGGTTAAGTGTATTTTCTCTTTCATCATTAGAGCCGGACATGTTATTTTTTCCTCTAGCACGACCAATGGCGTCAATTTCATCTATAAAAATAATAGATGGAGATTTTTCTTTTGCTTGTTTAAATAAATCACGAACTCTAGAAGCTCCAACACCAACAAACATTTCTACAAAATCTGAGCCTGACAACGAAAAGAAAGGTACATGTGCTTCTCCTGCAACTGCTTTAGCTAACAAAGTTTTACCAGTACCAGGAAGTCCTACCAATAAAGCTCCTTTGGGTATTTTACCTCCCAAAGCGGTATATTTTTCTGGTTTTTTAAGGAAATCAACTATTTCTTGTACTTCTTCTTTGGCTCCTTCAAGTCCCGCAACATCTTTAAAAGTTGTTTTAACGTCAGTATTTTGATCGAATAATTTTGCTTTGGATTTCCCGATATTAAAAATTTGACCACCAGCACCACCACCAGCACCGCCAGACATTCTTTTCATAATAAATATCCAAATTCCAATAATAACAATAAATGGAAGTAGTGAAATTAATATTTCACTCATTACATTATTATCGGTTTCGTATACAATATTTGTTTGTATATCATTTTCAGATTTTATTATATTAAGGCTATTTTCGAAATTTTGTAAATCTCCAAATTCAAATTGATAAGAAGCTTCTTTTCCATCAGATAGTAAGCCAGCACCTTTTTTATTTTTAGAGTGTTTTTCTTTGTCTTTCGCTTCTGGAGTAAGATATACCTTTGCAACCTTACGGTTAACAATTTCAACTTTATCTACATCTCCATCTCTTAAAAAAGACTCAAATTCTCCTTGAGTAGTTTTGTTAGGTTGAGACCAGCTTCCGCCACCAAAAACATTTAATCCTATAAACACAATAATAATAGCACCATAAATCCAGTAGCTATTAAATTTCGGTTTTTTTAATTCGGGTTTTTTATTGTCGTTTGCCATTAGGCTTCTTCTTTTTTAGTGGTTGTTTCTATGATAACTGATTTTGCATCGCCCCATAATCCTTCGATATTGTAAAATTCACGAATTTGTTTTTGGAATACATGCACTACTACATGAACGTAGTCTAATAATACCCACTCGGCATTATTACTACCTTCTACGTGCCAAGGCTTCTCTTGTATGGCTTTACTAACAGTTTTTTGTACTGAATTTACAATAGCATTTACTTGCGTATTTGAATTACCATTACAGATTACAAAATAATCGCAAACAGTGTTTTCTATGTCTCTTAAATCAAGAATTTCAATATCTTGCCCTTTAACTTCTTCAATCCCTTTTATAATTTGTGTTATAAGTTGATCTGTCCCTTTATCTTTCTTCAATATATTTTTTTTTATCCCAAATTATTGGGTTGTAAAGTTATTATTTTTTTGTTTATTGAAACGCTATTGTAACGTTACATTAACACTTTTTCTTATTTACTGTGAATATAATCAAACTTAATGCCATTGACTCAACAAATTCTTACCTAATTAATTTAAGTAAGGTGGTGAAACTTGAAGACCCAACCATTGTCGTAACAAATAAGCAAACAAAGGGGCGAGGACAGCATGGTGCTAGTTGGCAATCTGTGCCACAACAAAGTCTTTTGTTTAGTATGTTTAAAAGATTCGAAGATCTTCCTAGTAATAAAATATCTAGTATTGCTTATGCAGTTTCATTAGGTTTACAAAATGCTTTTAAAAAAAATAAAATACCAAATATTGCTATAAAATGGCCTAACGACATAATGTCACACTCTAAAAAAATGTCAGGTATTTTAATTGAAAACCAGATTAAGCAAGGCAATGTTGTTTCTTGTATTATTGGAATAGGAATTAATGTAAATGAAGAAAAATTTGAATCGCTACCTCAAGCTACCTCAATGTTATTGACTACTGGAAATAAATATGATTTAAATGAAGTTTTGCAAAATGTAATTGAAGAAATTTTAATTCAATTAGCTAAAATTGAAAAAGGGGAGCATGCTGATTTGAAAATAAAATATGAATCATCTCTTTTTAGAAAAGAGATGATTTCTGTATTTGAAGACCCAAGTGGTTATCGCTTTAATGGTAAAATAAAAGGAGTTGATGAAATTGGGCAAATTGTAATTGAAAATGAAAATGAAATTTCTACTTCATACCAATTAAAGGAAATTAAAATGTTATTTTAAAGTTATAATCCTCCTAATTTACTCGATAAGGTTTCTATAAATTTTGTAATAGGTCCTTTTATCATCATTGCCATCATTGGATTAAAATCTCCTTCGAATTGTAAAGTCACATCCGAAGATGTTTCGTTTATAGTATCAATATTTCCTATTAATGTAAATGGGATTTTGTCGCTAATAGCTCCTAATGTTACTTTGTTTGGAGAATTCACTTCTTTAACTTCTAAAGCTATTTCTGGCATCCCTTTTAAAGCAAAAACAAATGCATTATCTCTAATAACTTCAAATTTACTAATATTATCAGGCATTAGTTTTTCAAAATTTTTCACATCACATAAAAAATCACAAAGTACTTCTGCAGATTTTTGAACGGTTACTTTTTTACTTGTTAAATTCATATCGTATTTTTATAATTATTGAAATTGGTAAAAAACACCAATTATTTAGACCAATTCCCTGGATCAATTCTCCATTGTGAAAGAACTTCAGCTTCAGAGGAAGTAATGTATTTAGATTTTTCAGCTAGAAGTAATAAGTTTTCATAGTTGCTCAATGTATGTAAAATGACATTGGCGTTCTTAAAGTTTTCTTCAGCAATTGCAAATCCATAAGTAAATATAGCAACCATCCCTTTAACGGTAACATTTGCTTCTTCTAAAGCCTCTACTGCTAATAAGCTGCTTTTTCCAGTGCTTATAAGATCTTCAACGATAATAGCATTTTGTCCTTTTTCTATATGTCCTTCGATCTTATTTTGGCGACCATGTTTTTTAGCTTCTGGCCTTACATAACAAAAAGGGAGGTTTAAAGTGTCTGCTACCAATGCACCGATACCTATAGCACCCGTAGCGACACCAACTATTACATCTGGTTTGCCGTAGATTTCTTCAATTTGTTTAGCTAAATTTTCTCTTAAGTAATTTCTGATAATTGGATATGAAAGCGTTATTCTATTATCACAATAAATAGGAGATTTCCAACCTGAAGCCCACGTAAATGGATTTTGTGGTTGTAATTTAATTGCATTAATTTGCAAAAGTAATTCGGCCGTTTTTTGAGCTGTTTCTTTGTTTAAAATCATAGTGCAAATGTATAAAGTTTTTGTTAAAGACATACCAATTATTCTCTCAACTAAAAAAAACATTGGGAGTCAGTATACAGCAATACCCTTAAAAATTGTAAATTTTAAAAACCTCATTAAACAAATAATTAAAGGAGAACTATTTTACATTAATTTATATCATAAAAATGAAGAAAAACTAGAGAAGTTTCTTAAAAAAAAATTACCTGTAGCTTTAGCTGCTGGGGGATTAGTGTATAATAACAAAAGAGAAATACTTTTTATTTACCGTAACTCTAAATGGGACCTACCAAAGGGTGGATTAGAAAAAGGGGAAACTTTTGAAGAAGCTGCAATAAGAGAAGTGGAAGAAGAAACAGGAGTACAGGATTTGGAAATTAGAGGTTTTATTGCAAAAACGTATCACGTGTTTAAACGCAACGATAAATTTAAATTAAAAATTACTTATTGGTACGAAATGTATACGGAGTATAAAGGTGAATTGGTACCTCAGGCTAAAGAGGATATAAAAAAAGCAAAATGGAAAAATTTTGAAAAATCTCAAAAAGCATTGCAAGGTTGTTATGAAAATATAAAATTACTTTTTCCTAAAGAGTATTTAACTACCCACCCTAACGATAGGGTATCGTAAATGTGACTTCTCGTAATTTTCGGATTGTTTGTGAATCCAGTCTAATTGCGTGTACCAGTTTTTTGAAAAATTTGGATCATTAGCTTTCTTTGTTTCAAATTCCTCTTTAATTTCTGGATTGTTTTCTAAAAACTCAAAAGCCATATCTTCCCACACATATGGAGAAAAGCCTTCTTTTTGTTGTAGTATCGTATCGAAAAAATTCCAATTAAAAAAAGAGTCAGGTGCAGCGGGTTCTAAAGTCTCTAATAGATAGCGAACACTTTCTTGTTGTGTACTTACCCTAAAATCTCCTTTATATATTTTTACCAATTCTGTATAGGATTCTGTTTCTGTATTGTAATGTAGATAATGTCCTTCGTATGAGTTTTTTACGGTTTCATACTTTTTTATTTTATAAACGGTAGCTTCAATAATAGTATCGTTTTTAATCCTTTTTATTTTTACTTTATTGAGTTTTAAAAGCTCTATTATATTCCACCAACCTTTTGGAATAATATAGCTTTCAGGAACTATTACGGTTTGTTTAGGTTCGTAATAATTTTGATAAGAAACTTCTTTTGTAAAGGGTTTGTTTCGATCATATTTTAATCGGTTTGTATTTGTTAATTTACTTGGAATCATTTCACTTTCATATCCTTTAAACTGAAGTGTAGAAGATTTGGTAGTATCTATTTTCCAAGAGACAGGATAAGAGGTTCCTACTTTATATTTTTCGGAAGAGTACGTTGTTAATTTCTTTATTTTTTCTGCATCTTTATCGGCAATAGCTATAAAACTTTTCATGAGCTCATAAGTTCCTTTTACTCTTTGATCATAAGGTTTTAACATATGAGTTTCGACCATCATTCCTAAGGTGTTAAATAGTGTAGTGTATCCAGTAGAATATCTAGGAGAATCAAAAAATTGATTGAAGCCGCTTTCTGGAGTGCGATTAAAAACATTAACATAAGGAGTAATGTCCCATTTTTTTTGAGCTAAGGAATCTTCTAATTGAGGTATCAGCGAAGTATGTAAATAAGTACCTAATTCACCACCTAATTTATTGTGCTGTGTAAACAAATGTGTTAAAACATATTGGTAGTCTGCTCCGTTGCTTACATGATTGTCAATAAATAATGCAGGTTTTACGGTTCTAAATAAATCTGCAAAAGCTCTTGCGTTTTTTGTATCTGATTTAATAAAATCTCTATTTAAATCGAAATTTCTAGCATTTCCTCTAAACCCATATTCTTTTGGCCCATTTTGATTGGTTCTGGAAGTCGAATTTCTATTAAGTGTACCTCCTATGTTATAAACAGGAATAATTGCAATGATAGTGTTTTTTGGAGTTTTAATCTTTTTATTAGCTAAATCTCTGATTAACATCATAGATGCATCAATTCCGTCGCTTTCACCAGGATGGATGCCATTATTGATTAAGAGAATATTTTGTTTTTGATCCTTTGAGAATTCAGATTCGAAAGATCTATTTGGATTAAAAGTAACTAAGTGTAAAGGTTTTTCGCTATCAGTTTTACCCATTTGGTAAATAGTAACAGATTGGTAGGAATCTGAAAGTTGTGAATAGAATTCTATAATTTCGTCATAGGTAGCTGTTTCTGTACCACTCGATTTTTCAAAAACAGTATTGAAATTTAAATTTTGGTTTATTTTTTCTTGTTTTGAATTACAAGAAGTTAAAAATAGAAGTAGAATATTTATAGATATTATGTAAAATATTTTCATAATGATTGATTATTTCGGATGAAAAGCAATAAAAATATATTTATTGTCAATTTTGTAACAATTATATAAAAATAACGTCTATAAGTAAAGGGTTTGTCAAGAATTCTTTAGCTTTAACCAAAGTTATTAAATTATTTATTATGAAAAAGATTCTATTACTAGGCGCACTTGTTTTATTACTTGCATTTCAATCCTGTAAAGACTACTCTAAAGATGTAGCTAACAAGGGTGAAATAGAATTGATATCGCCACAACAAGTTTACGATGCTGTTTATGGCGAGGATACAGTCCAGTTGGTAGACGTGAGAACTCCAAAAGAGTATAAAAAAAGTCATTTAAAAGGAGCTCAAAACATTTGTGTGACTAGTGATGATTTTAAAGAAAAAGTTAAAACCTTAGATAAAAACAAACCTGTTTATGTGTATTGTAATCAGGGATTGGGTAGTAGGCAGGCTGCTTTAAGATTAAAAGAAATGGGTTTTACTAAAATTTACGATATGGATGGTGGACTTTTAATGTGGAAGGATCGTAAACTAGAAGTAAGTAAGTAAGTAAGTAAGTAAGTAAGTAAGTAAGTAAGTAA
>CAJXEB010000042.1 GCA_913052585.1 uncultured Flavobacteriaceae bacterium
AATGTTTCTACTCGTTCAATAAAACAAGGTAAAAAGTCAGGAGGATACTGGGTAAGAGGGACTACAAGCAAAACTGTTAAATCAAATTATAAACATTATAGACACAAAGGTCATGCTTCAGTTATAAATGGAAGTGGAAATGGAACCACCATTGGTTCTCCAGGAATGTCTATGATAGATACTACCTTGGATTTGGGAAACAATCTAACAGCAGATATTTCGCTTCATTTTGCGCCAGCTGCAGGAGAGACTATAAATATAACAGATTTTACAACTTATTTTATTGGGTTTCCTGTTGCTTCGTTTGAAGCTTTTGAAGAATCATTTGCATTTACAGACGGTTTGGATAGTTCTCCAGGAGGGAAAGGTGATATTACATCTGGACTTGCAGATTTAAACGACCCTTTAATAGACGCTTTCCTTGAAGACCTAGAGCAAGAAAATTACTCATTTATTCCTACAATGAGTTCATTGGCAATTAGTAACGAGGATAATTGGTATGAGACTCCTAATGTTGGAGATTCTCCTTTTGCTAATACTTATGTGCCTTCCGAAAATGAAGATCATGTAACTATAACAGAACAAAATGCTGCTTTTGCTTTATCTGAAATACGACAAGAGCCTTTAAATACTATAGATTATGAATTGGTTAATTATATTTTAATGGAAAATCCTGTTTCTGAACAAATTCGATTAAAGCTAAACCCTTCTCTTTTATATAATAATGTTTCAGTTTCGGTTTATAACACTTCGGGACAACAAATTCTAGCTAAAAAAATCCAAAACCCTTCAGATATAATAGCCATAAATCATTATTTGAAATCAGGTATTTATATACTAAATATTGTAGATGATATTTATAATTATAATACAAAAATGATCGTTAAATAATTAGATTATTTTTTGTAATTTATTTATTATTATTGGTGACAATTGTAAAGTTTCGTATTTTTGTTGTACGTTAAAATAGTAATTATGGTATCACAAAATATTGAAAAAGCTTTAAATAAACAGATTAGAATTGAAGCAGAATCGTCTCAAATATATTTGTCAATGGCTTGCTGGGCAGAATCGAAAGGTTTTGAAGGTGTAGCTGAATTTATGTTTGCTCAAGCAGATGAAGAGCGTGAGCATATGCTTAAATTATTAAAGTATTTAATCGAACGTGGTGGTAATGCAGTAATCTCAGAATTGAGCAAGCCAGCAACTGGTTTTAATTCTCCAAAACAGATGTTTGAAGAAGTTTTGGAACATGAAATATTTGTTTCTAACTCTATAAATGACCTGGTATCTATAACCTTTGAAGAAAAGGATTTTGCTACAAACAATTTCTTGCAATGGTATGTAGCAGAGCAAATTGAAGAAGAAGCTACCGCTAGAACTATCTTAGATAAAATTAACTTAATTGGTGATGATAAAAGTGGTTTCTATTTGTTTGATAAAGATGTACGTTCCATGATAGTAGTGCCTTCAGTTTAGTAAATTATCTATGGTGATAAGGTTCATTTTTTAAAATAGTGAATCCTCTATATAATTGTTCAATAAAAAACAATCGAACCATTTGGTGAGAAAAAGTCATTGTTGATAAGGATATTTTTCCATTGGCACGCTGATATATTTCTTCACTAAACCCATAAGGACCACCAATAACAAAGATTAAATTTTTAAGGCCACTATTCATTTTTTTCTGAAGATATTCTGAAAACTGAACAGAACTAAACGTTTTTCCTTTTTCATCTAAAATAATCATGGTATCCGATTTTTCTATTCGTTTTAATAGTTCGTTTCCCTCTGCTATTTTTTGTTGTTTTTCAGATAAATTTTTAGCGTTTTTAATATCTGGAATAATTTCAAAACTAAATGAAATATAAAACCCTAGTCGTTTGCTATATTCTTCAATTAAGGGTTGCAGATCTTTAGAATCTGTTTTTCCAATTGCGAGTAGTTTTATTTTCATATTCTTTATTAAAAAATTGTAGGATATTATAAAAATCAAAAATACAAGATTTTGTTTTTAAAGATTACTACTTTCTTTTCTAAGTTCTTTCTAAATGCTTCCAGCTAATTTCTTATTTTTGTTAAAAACCTACCGTTATGATTTCTGAAAAAAAATTTAATAAGGAAGTAGATTTAATTATTGTTAATGCCATTCGTGAAGATATTGGTGATGGAGATCATAGCTCTCTAGCTTGCATTCCTTATGACGCCATTGGGAAAGCAAAATTATTAGTAAAAGAAAATGGAATTATTTCAGGAATTGAATTTGCAAGACGTGTTTTTGATTATGTAGATCCAGGTTTGAAATTAGAAATATTAGTAGAAGATGGGAGTGAAGTAAAATACGGAGATATTTGTTTTTATGTTTCTGGAAACTCACAATCAATTTTAAAATCTGAACGTTTGGTTTTAAATGCAATGCAGCGTATGAGTGCTATTTCTACAAAAACTAAAAAGTTTGTAGATTTATTAGCGGGTACAAAAACAAAAATTTTGGATACCCGAAAAACTACACCAGGAGTTAGGGCATTAGAAAAATGGGCTGTAAAAATAGGAGGAGGAGAAAATCATCGTTTTGCCTTGTACGATATGATTATGCTAAAAGATAACCATATAGATTTTTGTGGTGGAATTACTAAGGCAATCCAACAAACAAAAGAGTATTTATTGGATAATCATTTGGATTTAAAAATTATAGTAGAGGCTAGAAATTTAGAAGAAATCCATGAAATATTAGAAACTGAAGGGGTTTATAGAATACTTATTGATAACTTCAATTATGAAGATACCAAAAAAGCAGTTGTATTAATAGGTGATAAATGCCTTACAGAATCCAGTGGTGGAATCACATTAGATACTGCAAAAAAATATGCTGCATGTGGTGTGGATTATATTTCGAGTGGAGCGATAACTCATTCAGTCTATAATATGGACTTAAGTTTAAAGGCAATATGAGTGATCAACTTGAAAAGTATATTTTAAAAACTCCTGTATTAAGATTTCTTATTACTATACCCAGTAATATTAAATTACCTGGGTTTAAGGGCTTGACTTTATACGATCTAATAAAAACTTATTTTTTAGGGATTATAGAAGGCACGTTTTCATCTAGAGCTGGATCTATCGCGTTTAGTTTTTTTATGTCCTTATTTCCATTTATATTATTTCTATTAAACTTGATTCCCTATTTGCCAATAGAAACTCAAGATTTTGTCGAATTTATTCAAAATGTTTTACCTAGAGACACCGCAAGCTTTTTTATGCCAGTTATTCTAGATATTATTGATAATCCGAGAGGAGGTTTACTTTCAATTGTATTTATTTTGACTATATTTTTGATGACAAATGGAGTAAATGCTATTTTTAGTGGTTTTGAATACTCTTATCATGTCACGATTAACAGATCTTTTTTTAAGCAATACCTTGTTGCTTTATTGGTTTCAATATTTTTAGCGTTTTTACTTTTATTGACTATCGTTATTATAGTTTTTAGTGAAGGGTTTATTTGGAATTTGAATACTATAGAACTATTAAGTAACGCTATACTTTGGGTAGAAATCATACGTAACATTATTTTTATAATTTTAATTTACTTTGTAATCGCTATTCTTTATTACTTTGGAATAAAAGAAGGAAAAAGTATTAGCTTTTTCTCTATTGGAGCTTTTGTAACAACAATGTTATTTGTTTTAACAACCTATCTATTCGGTATATACATCACCAATTTCTCAAATTATAACGAACTATACGGTTCCATTGGAGCCTTATTAATTTTAATGCTATATATATGGATTAACTCTAACTTATTGTTATTAGGGTTCGAATTAAATGCAACATTAAAAACCCTTAGATTAAAAGAATAATACTGTGTATTTTATAAACGTCATCTTACCAATTCCTTTAAAACAATTATTTACCTATGAGGTAAATAAAGATGAAGCGATGTTTCTTAAACAAGGAATGCGGGTTGCAGTACCATTTGGGAAATCTAAAATTTATACAGGAATTGTATATGCAATACATAGAGAAGCACCTCAAGGTTATGAAACTAAATCTATTGATCAAATTTTAGATGAACATCCAATTGTAAACGGAATTCAGATAAAACATTGGGAATGGATGGCAAATTACTATATGTGTACTTTGGGTGAAGTCTTGAGAGCCGCATTGCCAAATGCCTTTTTATTGGAAAGTGAAACAATTATCACTTTAATAAACAAGACGCCACAAGATGAATCTAAATTAAGTGACCAAGAGTTTTTAGTATTAGAAGCATTGCAACACCAATCATCGTTACATATAAACGATATTCGATCCATTTTGGATAAAAAAAATGTGGTAAGTGTTCTTCAAAACCTTTTAGAAAAAGGTGTGATAGGTGTACAAGAAGAGGTTTATGAAAAATATAGCCCAAAAATTAAACGTTACATAAAACTTTCTTCCGATTATTCTTCTGAAGAAAATTTAAAAAATTTATTAGATTCTTTAACGAGAGCACCAAAGCAAAAGCAAGTTCTAATGACATTGTTTATGTTGTCCTCTCAGGAAAAGAAACCAATAGAGTCAGTGTTTCTTCAGAATAAAAGTGAAACTACCTCCTCTGTAATTAATAGTTTAGTTAGCAAAGGAATTTTGGAAGAATATTTTATTCAAAAGGATAGGATAGCGTATGAAGGTGAGGACTCTTCCGATATAAAAAAATTAAGCGATGCTCAATCGGAAGCATTAAAAAAAATAAAAACTTTTTTTTTAACTAAAGACACTGCATTATTACATGGGGTGACTTCTAGCGGAAAAACTGAAATTTATGTTCAATTAATTGAAGAAATTCTACAACAGAAAAAACAGGTTTTATATATGTTGCCAGAAATAGCATTAACAACTCAATTAATAAGCAGGTTGCAATATTATTTTGGTGAAAAAGTTTCAGTGTATCATTCAAAATATTCGATAAGTGAGCGAGTTGAAGTTTGGAATAATGTATTGGGAAATAAACCCAAAGCTCAGATTATTATAGGAGCACGATCATCACTTTTTCTACCTTTTTCGAACCTTGGACTTATTATTGTCGATGAAGAGCATGAACCTTCTTTTAAACAATTTGCGCCATCACCACGCTATAATGGTAGAGATAGTGCAGTAGTGCTTGCTAAATTTCATAATGCAAAAGTATTAATGGGTTCGGCAACACCGTCTTTAGAAAGTTACTACAATGCAAAAAATGACCGTTACGGATTAGTTACCTTAAAAAAACGGTTTGGTAATGTTATGATGCCAGATATAGAATTGGTAGATATAAAAGAAAAGCATCGTAAAAAATTAATGAATGGTCATTTTAGTGATCGATTGCTGGAAGAAATAAATTTATCACTAAAGAATAACGAACAAGTTATTTTATTTCAAAATAGAAGAGGCTATTCACCAGTGATAGAATGTACAACTTGTGGGGTGTCACCACAATGTCCAAATTGTGATGTAAGCTTAACGTATCATCAATATAAAAATCAGTTAAGGTGTCATTATTGTGGACATAATGTGCCAAAAATGATCTCTTGTATTGCTTGTGGAAGTGAGACCTTAGATAATAAAGGCTTTGGTACAGAACAGATAGAGTTAGAGTTAAAAGAATTATTTCCCGATCATAAAATCGCTAGAATGGATCAAGATACGACGAAGCGAAAACATGCGCATGCCAAAATAATTGAAGCATTAGAACTTCAGGAAATAGATATATTAGTTGGTACTCAGATGTTAGCAAAAGGGTTGGACTTTAGGCATGTTAGTTTGGTTGGGGTCATGAATGCTGATAATTTATTAAACTTCCCCGATTTTAGAGCTCATGAAAGGAGCTTTCAATTACTACAACAAGTAGCGGGTAGGGCAGGGAGAACTAAAAAAACTGGAAAAGTAATCATACAAACCTACAATCCATATCATCAAATCTTACAGCAAGTAAGCACCAATAGTTTTGATGAAATGTATCAACAGCAAATGGAAGATAGACATCAATTTAAATATCCTCCTTATTATAGGATGATTAAAATTGTTGTTAAAGAGCGGTCTTTTCAGAAAATGGATAAAGCATCTATTTGGTTAGGTAATGCTTTAAAAATTAAGTTAAAAGAAAATGTACTGGGTCCAGAAACTCCATCAATAGGTAGAATTCGTAATATGTTTATTACTAATATCTTAGTTAAGATTCCAAAAGATCAATCGTTAGCAAAAACAAAAGGATACATCAATTCTATCATGAGAAATTTTAATTCGATAAAAGAATTTTCAAGTGTTCGGATAATTATTGATGTAGATAATTATTAGCGATTCATAGAAGCAGAAAGTGCTTCTATAAGCTGAGACTTTCTATTTCTACTTAAAGGAAGTTGTTGTTTTTCCAATTCAATTACTTTACTATTATACCGTTCAACTTTGTCAAGATTCACAATATAAGATTTATGAATCCTTAAAAATCGATCTTCTGGTAATAAAGATTCAAATGCTTTCATGGTTGAAAGAACAACTAACGAGTCATTTTCGGTAACTAACTTTACGTAATCTCCTAATGCTTCAATATACTTTAATTCGTTTAAGAATACTTTACGTTTTTTAAGGTTACTTTTTACAAAAATAAAGTCTTCTTCATCAAAGCCTTCATCATTTTTCATTTTAAAATTATTAACAGCTTTATGTACTGCATTTAAAAAACGTTCTTTCGAAATTGGTTTACGTAAGTAGTCTACAGCATCATAATCAAATGCTTTAAAAGCATATTTAGTTTTACCAGTAACAAAAATAATTTGTGGTTTTAAAGTAAGATCATCTAATAAGTCAAATCCAGATAAGATTGGCATTTCAATATCTAAAAAAACGAGATCAATTTCGGAAGTTGCTAATCCTATTTTTGCTTCAATTGCATTACAATATTCAGCAATAAGTTCTAAAGAAGGATGATTTTCTATTAATCTTACAATCGATAGTCTTTGTAAAGTAGAGTCATCTACAATTGCGCACTTTAATGTCGGTTTATCCACAATGTTGTATTAAGGGTAAGCAATTATACTTAAAATACCGATGAAATGCAAGTTTTTTTAACTTTAACGATAAAATAATAGTTTTTTATTTTTTTTGTAGGATTTAAATTTACTTATATAAAGAGGTTTGTTAATAATAAAAAAAGTAGTATTTTTGCACGCTCTTGGCGAAGTGCTGAGGTAATAATTAATAATTTTAAAATAGATTTTTATGAATCATTATGAAACTGTTTTCATCTTAAATCCCGTTTTATCTGAAGATCAGATAAAGGAAACAGTAAAGAAATACGAAGATATTCTTGTTTCCAAAGGTGCTAAGATGATATCCAAAGAAAATTGGGGGCTAAAAAAATTAGCTTACGCAATTCAACACAAAAAAAGTGGTTTCTATCACTTATTTGAGTACACTGTAGCTGGTGAATCTCTTAACGACTTAGAAATTGAGTTTAGAAGAGATGAACGTATTATGCGTTACCTAACTGTTGCACTAGATAAACATGCAATTGCTTGGGCTGAGAAAAGAAGAAATCGTAACAAAAAAACTGCATAAGCTATGTCATCTATAGAACAACAAGCAAAAGGAAAAAAAGAGGGAGATATTAGATATTTAACACCTCTTAATATTGAGACTGCTAAGGTTAAGAAATATTGTATGTTTCAAAAATCTGGAATCAAATATGTTGATTATAAAGATTCTGATTTCTTAATGAGGTTTATTAACGAGCAAGGTAAAATTTTACCAAGACGATTAACTGGTACTTCATTAAAATATCAACGTAAAGTCGCTGTAGCAGTTAAAAGAGCTCGTCATATTGCATTAATGCCATATGTAGCAGATTTATTAAAATAAAAAATAGATAGGATATGGAACTTATATTAAAAAACGACGTTGAAAATCTAGGATTTACTAACGACTTAGTAACTGTAAAAAATGGATACGGTAGAAACTTCTTACTTCCTCAGGGATTAGCAGTTTTAGCTACACCATCTACAAGAAAAGTACTGGCAGAAACTTTAAAGCAACGTGCTTTTAAAGAAAAGAAAATAGTTGATGATGCTCAAAAAGAAGCAAATAAACTAAACGGATTAGAAATTAAAATAGCTTCTAAAACTGGAGAAGGTAACAAGTTATTTGGATCTATCTCTAGCGCTAATTTAGTAGCAGCTCTTGAAGGTAATGGCGTTACTATTGACAAGAAGTTTATTACCATCGCTGGTGGATTAATAAAACGTACTGGTCAATATGAAGCTAAAATTCGTTTTCATAGAGATGTGATCGCTAATTTTTCATTCGATGTAATTGCTGAAGCAAAAAAATAAACACATTATTGTTAATAATTAACAGTATTATGTTAGTATAATAAACCATCCGCTTAAGCGGATGGTTTTTTTTTTTCATATTTTTAAAAAAACAAAATAATTTTATTATTATGAAACACATTAAACTATTATTTTTTATTCCTCTTCTTCTGTTAAGTATGGTAAGTGCGACTGCACAAATTACTACTTCTAGCATAAAAGGTGTTGTGCTGGATGAAAGCACAGAACCATTTTCAGGAGCCAATATTATTGCTATTCATACCCCTTCGGGTACTAAGATTGGTGGAATCACCAATTTTGATGGTAGGTACAACTTATTAAATATGAGAGTAGGTGGTCCCTATACAGTAACAGTAAGTTATGTAGGCTTTAAAAGCCAAACTTTTGATAACATTTACCTTGAATTGGGAAAAGCATTCAATTTAAATGTTTCTTTATCTGAGGATAGTCAACAATTAGATGCAGTCGTAATTACTTCAACAAATGGTAGTGAAACCTTTGGGAGTGATCGAACTGGAGCCGAAACTAATATAGGTAGAAGAGAGTTAACACGACTACCTTCAATCTCAAGATCTGCTTCAGATTTTACTCGTTTAGAGCCTTCTGCTAGTGGCGGTTCTTTTGGTGGTAGAAACGATCAATTTAATAATTTTTCATTGGATGGAGCTATTTTTACCAACCCTTTTGGATTGGATGCTGCAACACCAGGAGGTCAAAGTGATGCACAACCAATATCTTTAGATGCATTAGATCAAATTCAAATCTCTACTGCACCCTATGATGTACGTCAGTCTGGATTTACTGGAGCTACTGTTAATGCTGTAACAAAGAGTGGTACAAACACTTTTCATGGTACCGTATATGGATTTTATAGAGATGATAATTTAACTGGTAGCAAGGTTAAAGGGGATGATATTTTTGTTCCTAAGCTAGAACAGACACAATTAGGGTTTAGTGTGGGTGGTCCAATTATTAAAAATAAACTTTTCTTCTTTGTGAATTTTGAAAAAGATGATAGAGAAGACCTTGGACAAGCTTGGTTGCCTAATAGAGGAACTGGATCTATTAACGAATCTAGAGTTTTAGAACAAGATTTAATCGATGTTAGGAATACTTTGTTATCTGTTGGATATGACCCAGGAGCTTATGAAGGATTTACCCATAAAACGGAATCTACAAAAGGAATCTTTAAATTGGATTGGAATATTAACGATAACAATCGTTTATCGGTTATTTATAATTTCTTAGATGCTTCAAAAGACAAGCCAGCTCATCCAACTGCTTTAGGATTTAGAGGGCCAAGTGCATCAACTTTACAATTCCAAAATACAGGATACCAAATCAATAATAAATTACAATCTGCACAAGTAGAACTTAACTCTACTTTACCGGGTAATACTTCTAATAAGCTTCAGATTGGTTACACTCATTTTGACGATTTCAGAAATCCGTTTTCGTCACCAGCGCCAACTATTACTATTACAAAAGATGGATCAAATTATATTATTGCAGGACATGAACCATTTTCTATACATAATAAGTTAGATCAAAAAGTATTTCAGTTTTCAGATAATATAACTTTTGTAAAAGGTAATCATACGGTAAATGTTGGGATTTCATTTGAAAAATTTCAATTTGATAATTCCTTCAATCTTGGAGCTTATGGAGCACAAGGTGTGTTTTTTCCAACCTCTACAATGGAAGGGTTTCAAGACTATGCAGATTCTGGACAGCTACAAGCTGCTTTTGATGCAGCAGCAGCGGCAGATGCCTCTCTAAGTGCAAATGGCGTTGGTGTAGCAGGTGGATGGGCATTGGCAGAAACCAATGTGGGTCAGTTGGCTTTTTATGCACAAGATGAATGGATTGCTACTGAAAACTTAAATATAACATTGGGAGTGCGTTTTGACAAACCTTTGTTTTTCGATACGCCAACAAAAGCTCAGAATGTAATTGACAATGCTTGTTGTAATGTTCCTGGGATCCCTTATGTAAACCCTAATACAGGAGAAACAGTTGCGATCGACAATACACAAATGCCATCTAATAAGGTATTAATTTCGCCAAGATTAGGATTTAATTACAACCATAAAGGAGAAGATAAGCTACAGCTTCGTGGTGGATCTGGAATATTTACTGGTCGTTTGCCTTTTGTTTGGATTGGAAACCAAATTTCTAGCCCAGAAGTTTTCTTTTTACAAGCGGTGGACCCAGATTTTAAGTTTCCACAAGTTTGGAGAACCAATATAGGATCTGATTATAAATTTGATAGTGGATTAATTTTAACTGCAGATGTTTCTTATACAAAAGACATCAACGCTGCTCATGTTCAAAACTGGGGTTTATTACCTCCTTCTGGAACTTTAGCAGGGGTAGATAATCGCCCAATTTACACATCAGCTGACCTTATTAATAATGCGTATGTAATGACAAATTCTGATAAGGGAAGAACTTGGAATGCATCTTTAAAAGGGCAAAAAACATTCGGAGATGGCTTTTATACTATGTTAGCGTATAACTATCTTAATTCAAAAGATGTTAACTCTATCGAAGCAGAAATAACAGGAGATGCATTTGCTTTTAATGCATCAAACGGAAATGTAAATGATGATGTTTTAGCTAATTCGAAATATGGAGATCAGCACAGAATTATTGGTGTTGCAAGCAAGCAATGGAAATATAGTAATGATAAATGGGCAACAACAATTTCTACATTTTTTGAATATGCTCAAGGGGGACGTTATAACTATACTTATGGTGGTGATCTTAATGGAGACGGATCTAATCTAAACGATTTAATCTATGTACCTACTTCCGCAGAAATTGGTCAAATGCAATTTTCGGGTGATGGACAAGGAGCAGCTTTAGATGCTTACATTGCACAAGATGATTACTTAAGTGATAGAAGAGGGCAATATACGGAGCGTTATGGAGCAATTACACCTTGGAGAAGTCGTTGGGATCTAAAAATAATGCAAGATTACAATATCAAGATTAATGATAAAAGAACCAATACGATTCAATTTAGTATGGATCTACTAAATGTTGGTAATTTAATTAGTTCAGATTGGGGATTGATTCAGCAACCTAATAATGTACAACCTATTGGTGTATCTGTTGACCCAGAAACAAATATACCAACCTATACTTTTAATTCAGATTTAACAGAAACATATGGCTATGATTCAAGTTTGGCATCTAGATGGCAAATACAATTTGGATTACGTTATATTTTCTAAAATATGAATAAAATAATCATTAAATTTGCGCCCCTAAAAAGGGGCGTTTTTTATGATAAAATATAGTAGACTTACAAAAGAGCAATTTGAAGAAATGCAAGAGGAATTTATAAATTTCTTAGCTGCTCAATCCATTACTGGTAAGGAATGGGATGAAATTAAAAGAGTAAAACCTGAAGTAGCAGAAGAAGAGCTAGATGTTTTTAGCGATTTAATATGGGAAGGTGTTTTGAACAATGCTTCCTATCTTGAAAATATTTCTGCACAGCAATTATTTCTTTTTAAAGTAGAGGAATCTTTTATGAAATTAATAGTAATTAAAACTACTAATAAAAAAATTGATTTTACTACTGTTGAAGGTTACCAATGGCTTCAGAAGAATTTCGCTTTTGAGGAAGTAGCATTTTTTACAGCTAATAAAGATTTTACAGGCAAAAAAAATGAAGATATTTTTTCATTAATACAACAAGGAGCCATCATCACAAAAGGATCTTTATTTGGCTTTTTTAATGATATTGTTAATTAGATTTTAACGTGTAAATTCTATTATTTGGAAAACCTTCATCTCTTCGGTCTTTTTGAAGTTTAAAATTATTCTTCTCTAAGAGCTTGATGGAGCTTTTGTTTTTAAAACTTGTAAATGCCTCAATAGTGGTAAAGTTTGTTTCTTTAAAGCCAAATTCTACAACATTTATTATAGCTTCATTCATATATCCTTTATGATGGTATTCAGGTATTAAATCATATCCTATTTCTGCATATTTTCTGTCGTCAGAAATATTCCAAAGACAAACAGTCCCAATCAATTTTTCGGTTGTTTTTAACGTAATTCCCCAATAAAAAAGGGTGTTTTCGGCATTGTCTTTTTTGCGATCAAAAATAAATTTTAATGCTTCCTTTTCAGATTTCATTTTTGTACGATCTATGTATTGAGTTACTAACTCATTAGATCTTAAGTTAAGAATAGCTAAGGCATCAGATTCCAAAACATTTCTAAGTATTAACCGTTCAGAAGTAAGTGTAGGAAAGGTTTTTAAAGTAGGAGAACTACTCATATCTCAGACTTTCTATAGGGTCTAATTTAGATGCTTTCATAGCTGGGTAAAAACCGGCGATAATTGCTACAATAAATGTGATGATAGTTGCCCAAATCATAGGAACCCACGGTAAAGAAAATTCAGTATTAAAAAAGGAAGCGAACACCATACCTGTTAAAATGCCTAATATAATTCCTAGAATACTCCCTATTTGACCAATTACTATTGTTTCGATAAAAAACTGTGTTGATATGGTAGAGTTTTTTGCACCTAGTGCTTTTCTAACTCCAATTTCCCTAGTTCTTTCCGTAACAGAAACCAACATAATATTCATTAATGCTATCGAAGAGCCTAATATGGTTATAATGCTAATAATCCAAGCCGCAACTTCAAGGTAGCCTGTGATATTTGCCACTCTATTGATTAAATCGTCACTTCTTTCCATTCCAAAGTCATTCTTTTCAATAGGAGTTAGTCCTCTAATATTTCGAAAAGTGATAATAGCTTCATCTTGAGCAGCATTTAGTAATTCTGCATCCTTCACCATAATACTAATGGTATAGTTGATATTAGGTTCCGTAAAAATACTTCTGGCAACTTGAATTGGAATAAGAACTTTTAAATCTTGATTGTTTCCAAAGGTAGATCCTTTAGATTCTAAAACACCAACCACTTTAAATTTTACCCCTCTAATACTAATGGTTTTTCCGATAGGATTATCATTTACAAATAAGCTCTTTAAAAAGTCTGAACCGATAATACACACCTTATTATTATTTTTAATATCAAAAATGGTAAAGTTTCTTCCGGTATCTAT
The DNA here is from genome assembly GCA_913052585.1 of uncultured Flavobacteriaceae bacterium. Taxonomy (GTDB): domain Bacteria; phylum Bacteroidota; class Bacteroidia; order Flavobacteriales; family Flavobacteriaceae; genus Marifrigoribacter. The sequence continues at coordinate 13,439 of CAJXEB010000042.1, forward strand.
TTCTGTTCCAGTGTTATCAAGATAAAATTCGTTAATTCCGTATATCTGAACTTCGGGATCTGTTTTTTCGCTTTCAAACTTAACTTCAGCAGATCTGGTTCCTCTAAATGATAAGGAGGTTTGGGTAGTTGGATATTCGTAAATATTTACAAATTCCCTAATGTTTTGATAACTTATAATTGAATTTACCTTTTCTCTTTCTCCACCACTACGTTGCACGTTAAAATCATAGCGTTGTATGTTAAAAGTATTGGAACCCATAGAAGCAAAACTTCCTGAAATTGAGTTTTCCATTGCTTTTACAGCACTTAAAATACCTACTAACGACCAAATACCAATACCAATAATAACTACCGTTAAGATGGTTCTTAACAATTGAGTTTTAATTGAATTAAGGGCAATATGTACATTAACTCGAAAAAGGGAAAACATAAAAAGGGTTTTGTTTTATCCGTTAGACTAAAATTGGACTATAAAGTTACCATTATTTTGAAATATCTTTATCATTTAAATTTGAAAGTAGGATATTTGCAGAACATATATTAAAATAAAGAATCTAAATATAATCAACTTGGCACAGAAACCATCCATACCAAAAGGAACTAGAGATTTTTCACCTCAAGAAGTAGCTAAAAGAAACTATATCATGAGTATCATGAGAACTAGTTTTAAAACCTATGGCTATCAGCCTATTGAAACTCCTTCGTTTGAGAAAAGTGAAACCTTGATGGGTAAATATGGGGAAGAGGGAGATCGATTGATTTTTAAAATATTGAATAGTGGTGATTATTTAAAAAAAGCAGATGATCATTTATTATCAGAAAAAAACAGTTTAAAGGTTACTTCAAGTATTTCAGAAAAAGCATTGCGTTATGACCTTACCGTACCTTTTGCGAGGTATGTGGTACAACACCAAAATGAGATTACTTTTCCTTTTAAACGCTATCAAATGCAGCCAGTTTGGCGTGCAGATCGTCCACAAAGAGGCCGTTTTAGAGAGTTTTATCAATGTGATGCCGATGTGGTAGGATCTACTTCCTTATGGCAAGAAGTTGAGTTGATTCAATTATATGATGATGTATTTAATCAATTAAAATTAGACGGAGTTACTATTAAATTAAACAATCGTAAGATTTTAAGTGGTATTGCTGAAGTGATTGGTGCAGAAGATAAATTAATAGATTTTACGGTTGCCTTAGATAAATTGGATAAAATAGGTGAGGAGGGCGTTAAAACTGAAATGTTAGGTAAAGGAATTTCTTCAGAGGCATTGGATAAATTGAATCCATTATTTAGTTTAGCAGGAACTGCTTCAGAAAAACTTTCAGCATTAAAGAACATGCTTTCTTCTTCAGAAACAGGTTTAAAAGGAATTGAAGAATTAGAATTTATCACCAAAGCTTTTGAAACACTTTCGTTAAAGTCAGCAACATTAGAAATTGATGTTACGCTTGCAAGAGGTCTTAATTACTATACAGGAGCTATTTTTGAAGTTTCCCCACCAGAAGGAGTAAAAATGGGAAGTATTGGCGGCGGTGGTCGTTATGATGACCTAACAGGAATTTTTGGATTAAAAAACATTAGTGGTGTTGGGATTTCTTTTGGACTGGATAGAATATATTTAGTAATTGAAGAATTAAACTTGTTTCCAGAAACGGTTTTAGCAAACACCAAAGTGTTATTCCTCAATTTAGGAGAAAAAGAATCCTTATATGCTATGCAAGCGGTAACAAAGCTTAGGGAAAATGGAATTGCAAGTGAATTGTACCCGGATACGGCAAAAAAAGACAAGCAACAGAACAGACAAATGGACTATGCGAAAAGCAGGGCGATTCCTTATGTTGTTTTAATAGAGGATAAAGAAATGATTTCACAAACCTTTACCTTAAAAAATATGGAAACGGGTGACAAATCTACTATCTCTTTAGATAAACTGGTAGCGTTTTTTAACTAAGTGATTATACATCGCAGAAGATAAAATTGAAATAAGTGTTTTAATGTCGGCTGGGAAACATGGTAGTTCCAAACTTTATTCAGGCTTGTTAATTTTGATGTACCTTATGTAAGTGAAATTAATAAACGGAGGCTTATTATTTAATTCATCTAAAAGTACTTATTAAATGACTAAAAAAAGTAAGAAAGGAATGTTATTACCTCCTGCAATAGGATATTCTTTTAAAATAGTCTTGGATTTAATTAGAAAGAATAAAATTCAATTAAAGTATTTCCCGAAGTTAATTGCAATCATTATTGTGAATCTAATTAACTATCCTTTTAGAACCTACGAACGTTTGTTTATTAACCCCAGCTATCATAAAAAAACAATTGAGCAGTCTCCTGTTTTCATTATAGGTCATTGGAGAAGTGGTACTACTCATCTTCATAATTTACTTTGTCAAGATAATCAAATGGCTTATGTCACTACCTATCAAAGTGTATTTCCAGATACCTTATTCAATAAATTGGGGCGATTTCTATTTAGGGGTTTTTCTACCCTTTTAATTCCTGGAACTCGAAAAGGCGATAATGTAACATTAGGAGCATCATTACCTCAAGAAGAAGAATTTGCATTAGGTGATAAAACTCCAATTTGTTTTTATTTTTTTTGGATGTTTCCTACCAATATGATTCGCTATTATAACGAATTTATTAGGTTTAATAATATCGACCTTCATCAATTAGAGACTTGGAAATCAGATTATAAGTTACTTATAAAGAAGGCGATAAAAAACTCAAATAAGAAACGTTATCTTTCTAAAAACCCTCCAAATACAGGTCGTGTTAAGATATTACTAGAAATGTTTCCTGATGCAAAGTTTATTCATATCCATAGAAACCCGATAGAAGTATTTTTATCTACTCAAAATTTCTATAAAAAAATGCTACCTCCATTGCAGTTACAACATATTAGTTCTGAAGAAATAGATTTAAAAATTCAGGATATTTATAAAAAAATAATGAGTGATTTTATTCAACAAAAAGAATTAATACCCAAGGGAAACCTTGTTGAAATTTCGTATAATGAATTGGAAAAGAATCCGATTAATACCTTAAGCACGATATATACTAGACTGAATATTGACAATTACAATTTGGCTTTAACTAACTTTGAATCTTATATTGATAAATTGAAAAGCTATAAAAAGAACAAACACAAAATTAAAAAAGATCAACTGGACATATTAATGAAAGAATGGGGTTTTGCGATGGAAAAGTATGGCTATTCAATTCCAACTAGTATAGAAGTAGTGGATTAAATTTATATGAAAAAAATAATAATTTTAATATCGTTTTTAGTATTTCAAAATTCATTGATGTTTTCTCAAGAAACTTGGAGTTTAAATAGAGATACTAACGGGATTAAAGTGTATTCAAAGGAGATTGAAGGTTATAATTTTAAATCCTTTAAAGCAATCACTACTATTAATGGATCTGTCCATGATTTTGTTTTTACACTAGCAGATATAGCTAATTTTCCAAAATGGGGACATCAAATTAAATCTGCTAAAATATTGGAAAGATCAGGGGACACCTTACAAATCTATTATTCCATTGCAAAAGCACCATTTCCTTATAAGGATAGAGATGGTATATATCTTAATCGGTTTAAATGGAATTCGGATGCTAAAATTTTGATGGTCGAAATTGAAATACTCAGTGATTATTTAGATGAAAATGAAAAATACATTCGAGTAAAAGGATATGGGTATTGGAAAATAGTAGTGGTATCAGAAAACAGCATGGAGGTAACTTTTTCAATGCAAATAGATCCTGGTGGAAGTATTCCTTCTTGGTTAGCAAATATGTTTGTAGACGGGACACCTTATCATACTTTATTAAACATAAAGAATACCATAGAAAGCAGTAAGAAAAATAATTTAAAATTCGACTTTATTGATTAGCTATTGTTTTAAATATTCAATAGTAAATACGTCATCACTGATGCCTTGATCAAACTTAACTTCTGTCAATAAAATAGAAGTCGAATGTTCTTTTAAAACACTTTCCATGATTACTTCTTTAGCGTACCAATACTTATTTTGCTTTTCATATTTATAAGTAGCTAACTTGAAGTATTTATTGCTATTATTAAAATACTCCATTTTAATTGGATAGTAATTAGTTTTATCCATTGTTAATATAATTTTCGAATACTTTATTTTTTTAGATTTTGGTGTTAATTCTAAAATATAAAAATCAGGATCATCAGCGTTGATTATAATAGGATGATATCTATCACTGTATGGAATTCCACTCATATCTTCTTGTGAAAAATCGGTTCCTGTAAATGCTTGACTTTTACTTAGTAATGAAATCCTAATTGCTTTTCCAAATGCAGGCATATATAACCATATTATACCATCTGGAAGTGAAAGTGTAGCAATCCCAGCTTGTTTTTCGGGTTTAGTATATCGATATAATTTTTTGAATTTCCCTTTTTGTTTTAAGGAAGCTTCTCTTCTCTTTTCTTTACCAGATTTATCTGTTATCACCATTAAAACAGACGCTTCCTTATCTTTAGGAGCCGCAATTAAAAGGTCCATATTTTGTAATAGTGCTTCAGCACTTTGAGCTTGTAATGGACTAAAGTTGAAAAGGATAATACCTATGAAGGCTGCTATAAATTTAAGATTCATTTTGGGTATTTTTTTTAGATTTATTTCTGTTCATTAGTATTAATATGGAAGGAAGTAATGTTAAAGCCCCTAAACAGGAACTAACCATGCTAAGTGCAATAAGAAGCCCGAAATATTGGAGCGGTACCATTTCAGAAAAAACCAAGACTAAGAATCCTGCAGAAACTGAAATTACATTAATAATGATGGCATTACCACTAATTAAAATTGATTCCTGAATAGATTTATAAAGGTCTTGACTTTTTTTGTAGGATTCATTAAAATGTGAAATGATGTGTATGGAATAATCGATTCCGATCCCAAGGGCAACACTAGCGACTAAAACAGTTGCAATATTTAAAGAGATGCCAGACAATCCCATAAAGCCAAATAATAAGATAATTGTTGCTATAATTGGTAGTGAAGCATAAAGTCCGCTGATCCAAGAACGCAATATGATGCCTACTAAAATGATCACAAAAAGTATTGCTATTAAGATACTTCCAATTTGACTGTTTATTAAACTTTGATCCATGGTAATATCAACAAAGGGCATTCCTGTGATTTCAATTTTATAATCTTCGGAAGTAGTATTCGCAATAAACTCCCTCATATACTTAGCGAATTCTTTTTTTGATTCATTATCGGGTGATTTAAATTTAGAAATAATAATTCCTTCCGTTAAATCCTCATTTACAAAACGATTTAATACTTCGTTTCCTTCCAATAAAAACCACAATTGCTCTATCTGTTCAATCTCATTTGGTATTTCTCTAGTATTTGTAATATTCAAATTAATTTCAGCAATCAATTTTGCAATAGACATGGAAGTATAAACATCGGGGCTTTTCTCCATATATTCTGAAGTCTGAATCATCGCCTTTAAAACGTTGGGGCTTTGCATATTTCCTTTAAAATGAACAAATATGGGTTTGGTACCCCCAAACTTTTCAATCATTATACGTTCAGCAAGCCTTGTTGGATTGTCCTTTTTAAAATATTCTTGAATGTCCACACTTCTTTCAATAGAAAACATACCCACAATACTTATTGCTATTAACAGCATCCAAAATATAAAAATAGTTTTGGGCTTTTTAATTAACAATACTGTGATAGGTTTAAGAAAATAATTTTTTAGAAAAGAACGTTCACTTTGTTGAATTGTTTTTTTGCTTTTATAATTTACAGCTTCCAAAACGGAAGGGACAAAGAAGATTGACAGTAGCGATGCAAATAAGGTGCCTAGCGCTGTGAAAATTCCAAAATCAACGATCATATTTAGATAAGCCCCAAATAGGAAAGAAACAAAGCCGATGATGGTCGTTAGTGCTGCTAAAATTAAGGGTATTAAAACAAATGCGAGCGCGGTACTAATTACATCAGATTCTTTTGTTTGACTTACTTTATTAATTCTATTGATTACATGGATGGTATAAGCGCTACCAATCGCCAATAGTATAATTGGAATATTATTCGAAATCATCGACATTTTAATACCGAGAAAAGCCATTGTACCCAAACTCCATACAATGGATATAACGGCAATTAAAAGAGGTAATAAAACACCACTTATGGATCTAAAGCTCAAGAATAAAATGAATGCAATTACTAAAAAAGCCAGCGGTAATAAATTGGTTAAATCATTCCTCATTAAATCTGAAATATAGGTGACCAACATTGGGGATCCTATATAGTATAGCTTTTCAGGTACGTTTAACTCTTTTGTTTTTTGAATAACATTTCTGGCTACGGTACTAACATCAGATTCATTATCTAAACTAAAGATTATTAATGTGGACGTTTCATCTTCAGAAACAATGGTGCCTTTATACATTTCATTGTTTAAAATATTATTCCTTAAAATCTCAAAATCTTCAGGACTTTCGGGCATTTCATATTCATCTACTAACTTTCCAATTTGAATCCCATAATCACCACCTTTAATATTTATAATATTTGTAAGACTAGAAACGGTAGTGATTCCATCGATATTAGTTAGGGTATCTGTAATTATTTGAATGTGTTCAAGTACCGAAGTCTGGTAGATATTATCTGTTTCAAGAATAATAACGCCCATATTATTACCTCCAAAATTCTTACCTATTTTTTTTAATAATTTGGCATCTGGATCTTCGTCTGGTAATGACCTTACAATGTCAGCATCGATTTTAAGACTTCTTATTTCATTTCCGAAGAAAAGGGTGCCTATTAAAACCAATATGATGATAAGCCATTTTTTAGCTACAATTCCTTTAGAAAAATGTACGAAGTCCAAATATTATTTTTTTTGAAGAAAATTAATTTAATATATTCAATTGCTAATTTACATATTTTAACATGATTACCATAATTTCGGTATCAGTGCTTTCCTGTTTCTAGGGTAATCTTTAAAATGACTTTTATACCATTTATGATGCCCCGCTACTCTAGGTAATAAATTAGCAGCGGTCCATATTAAAAAAGTAGTTGCTGGAAAATTCCAGGCCATTACTGCAAAACCAATCCATTGAATAATCTCGCCAAAATAATTTGGACACGAAATGTATTTAAAAAGAAACCCTCTCGGAATTTTATAACCAACTTCGTCAGGTTTCCGGAGCTTAATAAGGATCGTATCGCTAATCTGATTGATTAAAAAGCCACTAATAAACAGTGTGATTCCTAGGTAGAAATTCCAATCTTGAAAGGAAGAAACATCGTATTGTTCTAGACTGGATAGAAAATATCCATTTAATCCAGCATTGATAAAATTGAAACCAATAGCAGAAAGCACAATCGTAATAGGCATTTTTTTACTTTTGGTTCGTATTCTAAATGGGTATATAAAACTTCTATTAAAATAATGAACCAACCAGAGTATGCTCAACATAGCAGCATAATTACTTTGATTAAAACTTAAATAAAAGTAGAGTATTATTAAAAAGGAAGGCAATTCCATTAGCACCCAGCCCAAGTTATTAGGAATTTCTGTTCCCCAGCCTTTCCGAACGTGCCGACCATAAGGAGCCCTTACAAATTGTAATAAAATAAATGATGAAACACCAATTAAAGACCAGATGATACAGAGTAAATTAAATTTTTCTAAACTCATAAATTTTATTGTTTCCGATACCAAGACAATAAATCTTCTATCGTTTCAGTGATGGGTCTAACCGAATGATTTAAGGCTGTTTTAGCTTTAGAGCAATCCATTTTGTTAGGCGCCAGTTTTAGGGTTGTTAAACTTTCCTTTGTAATAGGCCAGCGTAAAGAAAACATTTTTTTAGCAACTTTAATTAGCGGTACGATAGCGATTAGAAAATTTAATGGAATGCTCACAAAATATCTTTTTGGGTTCGCAATTTTAGCAATTTGTTGGATGGTATAATAATTTCCTCCAACCAAGTAAATGGCTCCTTGTTCACCTAAATTAAAGCTATTAATAATGGTTTGCGACACATCTCTAATATCCACTAAATTATAGCCACCAGTAGTTATAAATGGCATTTTGTAATTAGCCATATCCATAATAGATTGCCCAAAATGGGAAGGTTTATTATCTGGAGGACCAATGATAGCAGTTGGTCTTATGATAAAAGCATCTAAGTTAAAATCTTCAATCGATTTCAGTACCTTTTTTTCGGCAGTTGCCTTGGTCCAATCATACAAAAAATGAGCTTCCGTTTTATAGGGTCTATTTTCGGTATAAACCTCGTCTTTTTCAGTTTCAATAACTGCCGCAGAAGAACTTATATAAATCATTTTAACCTGTTGCTTTATACAAGCATCAATTAAATGTTCAGTTCCGGTTACGTTGATATTGTAAACCTGGCTTTCATCGCCATCACCAATCGAAATAATACCTGCTGCATGTACTAATACGGAAGTATTTTTAAGCAAGTCATTAAAAGTACTTGGTTTTGAAATGTCTCCCTTAATCCAATTTAAATTTGGGTGAATGATGGTAGGTTTACTATTAAAATAAAGCGCATTGACCCCATAGTTTTCTTGAAGTAGCATTGCGATCAAACAAGACCCTAAATGACCAGTTCCTCCGGTGATACTTATCAACTTCT
>CAJXEB010000043.1 GCA_913052585.1 uncultured Flavobacteriaceae bacterium
AAATAATTCTAATGGTTTAGCTAAAAACTTTTAATAGATTATAACCTTTTGATTGGCGGTGTTATAAGAAGTTGAAACTTGTAAAAAATAGATTCCTGTTTTATAATTATTCAATCGAATTTCTTTCTGATTTTGAAAATCATTAATTTTTATTTCTTTAATTATTCGACCGTTTATATCAATAATCAATGCTTTTGTTAATGGTTCTTTTCCAGTATATTTAAGATAAAAAGTTCCGTAGTTAGGATTTGGAAAAATATCAATTTTATTTAAAAACGCACTGTTATTTAAACCTAAGGTTTCTTCATATAATTGCGTTTCTGCTATTTGAATGCTTGGTATTCCTATACCTCCACTTGGATCACAAGCATTTGTGTAATTAACCCTATAAAAAGAATAAAATTCATTATTCGGAAAAGGAAATATTCTTGAAAATAAACGATCAGTAACACAAGGAATCTCTCCATTATAAATACTTGTAAATGTAGTGCCATCATTAGACCCTGATACTTCAAAATTCATTGGGTCTCTAACTTCAAAATCATTTGCAGTTATTATTTCAATATAATTAGCAACAGAAGAACCATTTAAATCAACTATAAAACCCATTCCATCGCTAAATTCAAAATCAAGAAATTTTGTATTGATATCACCATCAATTATTTTATCAACTTCTTCACCAAAAGGAGAATCTACAATTCCAATAGAAGTTATCGACATAGAAGAATTAATAAGTGGTTGTTGTGCATTTACTAAAAAACAAGATAATTGAATGGCAATAATTATTGCATATTTCATAATGAGTTGTTTTTGAAAGTTATAAAACTCAAATATAGTAAATTATTATTTTTAAAATTTTTGTTTTCTTTTAATTATATTATTGAATCCTTAGCAATAATATAATTATGGATAATTATTTCATTAAAAAAGTATGTTTAACTAATTAATTAGTTTTAACTAATAAATTAGTTATATTTGTATTTCAAAAAACATCTTTTATGAAAAAGCACCTCTTTTATTTACTTTTTATTGGATCAACTTTTACTCATTATTTATATTCTCAAACAATAGAATTTCAAGCAGAGATTAATGATAGTATCTATTCAAACACTTTAAATGAATATCGAAACTTTTGGGTAAAACTACCAGAGAATTATAATCCAGATAATAAAGATGATTATCCAGTTATCTATTTATTGGATGGGTTTTCTTTAAAAAACAATTTAGAAATTGTTTATGAAAATTATTGGGGACATTATTTACCCCATATGATACTTGTTGGAATTTCTAATTCAGAAAATAGAACCAGAGACTTAACTACTTCGCAAATAAAAATGAGTAGGGGTACTGCAATGGATTCAGAAACTGGAGGGGCAGAAGATTTCATAAATTTTATAGAGAAAGAATTAATACCCCATATTGATAACAAGTACCCAACTTCCTCATTCCGTACGTTAATTGGTCATTCCTATGCAGGCCTGTTTACCATAAATATGTTATTAAACCACAATTCACTTTTTAAAAATTTTATAGCTATAGATCCTAGTATAGAATGGGATAATCAAAATATTTTAAAGCAGGCAAAAATAAAATTAAAGGAACAAAACTTTGATGGAAAATCACTTTTTATTTCATTGGCTGCTGAGCAGTTACATATGCAGAACGAAAAAATAACAATGGAAAACATAATAGATGACAAGTCCGAGTTTAGTTTGTTTTCTCGTTCGATAATAGAGTTCTCTAATTTTGCAAGTTCTCAAAAGCAAAACGGATTAAATTTTTTATGGAAAGTCTATCCTGAAGATTTACATGGAACTGTTCCATTGCCTTCAATAAGAGATGGCCTGGTATTTCTTTTTAATTGGTATCAGTTTAAATCTCCACAAAGTTATAATAACCCTGAAACATCAGTTGAAGAATTAACCGAATTGTTAAAAGCTCAAGAAGAAATATATGCAACTAATTTTGGTTATTCAGTTCCTCCAATGGTTGAAGAGGTATTTAACGGCTATGGATATATGAATATGCATATGGGTCAACCAAAAAAAGCATACTTGTTTTTTAAAATGAATATTGATTATTATCCAAATAGTGCAAATGCATATGATTCTATGGCAGATTATTATTTATCTGAACACGACCATGAAAATGCCTTAAAAATGGTCAAAAAAGCTTTTGAGATCAATAACAGTGATTATTATAAAGAAAGGTTAGATACTATTAGTTCAAAAAATAAATAGGTCGCATTTACATTATTGTTTGAATCAATAAATTATTCATAATTTGATTTTTTAGAAATAAAAAAGCGTATTTTTTTTAGTAACTTAGAGCCATATCAAATTTAGGTTTTCAAGATATTTTGAAAATTATTAATAGGAATATTAATCACTAAACAAAAATATATGAATCTAATTCTTAAAAATATATTTGCTGTTATTTTAGGTTGGCTAGTAGGTAGTGCTATCAACATGGGACTAATTCAATTTGGCTATAAAGTTTTTCCAATTGAAGAGGTTGATCTAAATAATATGGATGAATTAGCAGCTGTGATGCCAACTTTAGATGCTAAATATTTTATTTTTCCATTTTTAGCGCACGCAATTGGAACTTTAGTGGGTGCATTAATAGCAGGTAGAATTGCAGCAACTCATAAAATGAAATTTTCTATCGCAATTGGGGGATTATTCTTAATAGGTGGAATCTTTATGGCAAGTTTAATGTCGTTTGATCCAATTTGGTTTTCAGCAGTAGATATATTAATAGCTTATATACCTATGGCGTGGATTGGTGGTAAGTTAGTTGAAAAATATACTTAATATATGATTCAATCCTACAAACAAAGTCCTCAATTACAAGATTCATACGATACCATAATCATTGGTTCTGGAATGGGAGGGTTAGCAACTGCAGCAATACTTTCAAAACAAGGACAAAAAGTATTAGTTTTAGAACGTCATTATACTGCTGGTGGTTTTACCCATGTTTTTAAGCGAAAAGATTATGAATGGGATGTAGGAATACATTATATAGGAGAGGTTCAAAGAGAAAAAGGCATTTTAAAAAAATTGTTTGACCATGTGACCAATGGAGAATTAAAGTGGGCAGATATGGGAGCCGTTTACGATCGAATAATTATTGGCGATGAGCATTTCGATTTTGTGAAGGGAGTTAAAAATTTTAAAGAAAAATTGATTTCTTATTTTCCTGAGGAAGAACAAGCAATTCATCAATATGTAGATTTGGTTTTTAAGGCGGTAAGAACCAGTAAAAACTATTACATTAGTAAGGCCATTTCACCCTTTTGGGAATCAATTTTTGGTGGAATTTTAAAAAAACCATTCTACAAATTTTCAGATAAAACAACAGACGAGGTATTACGTTCTTTAACTTTAAATAAAAAATTAATAAAAGTTCTTACAGGACAATATGGAGATTATGGTTTACCACCTAAACAAAGTAGTTTCTCTATGCATGCTTCTGTAGCAAGACATTATTTTGATGGAGGTAGTTTTCCAATTGGAGGTTCTTCACAAATTGTAAAAACTATAGATCCTGTTATTGAAGCTTCTGGAGGTTCTATATTAATTAAAGCTGAAGTAGCTGAAGTGATTATTAATAATAATAAAGCTATTGGTGTAAAAATGAAAGATGGAAAATCTATTTATGCCAAAAGTATTGTTAGTAATGCTGGAATTAATACTACTTATAACCAACTTTTACCAATTGAAATAGTTGAAAAACACCAGTTAAAAGAACAACTTCAAAAAGTAAAACCATCGGTAGCACATGTGAGCCTATATATTGGTCTAGAAGGCTCTCCTGAAGAATTAAATATTCCTAAAACAAACTATTGGGTTTATCCTAAAGAAGGAGACCATGATAGTAATGTTAAGAATTATTTAGATGATTTAAACCAGCCTTTTCCACTGGTATACCTTTCGTTTCCTTCAGCAAAAGATCCAGATTGGTCCAATAGATATCCAGGTAAAAGTACGGTTGATATTATAACATTAATACCTTATGAGATATTTGATGCATGGTCTGATTCAAAATGGATGAAAAGAGGTGAAGAATACGAATCTATAAAAGAAAATATAGCGAAGCGATTGTTAAAAGTACTCTATAAACAACTTCCTCAACTTGAAGGTAAAATTAATTGTTATGAATTATCGACTCCGCTTACCACTAAACATTTTGTAAATTATAATAATGGTGAAGTATACGGTTTGGATCATAGCCCTTCTAGGTTTAGACAGCCCTTTTTAAAACCAAGAACTAAAATAAAAAACTTTTACCTTACAGGTCAAGATATTGTAACTGCTGGTGTAGGCGGCGCTTTATTTTCAGGAGTACTAACTGCAATGGCAATAACTGGTAAAAATATTTTAAAGAAACTATAGCTAAATAACTTGTTGAACTTAAATAAATTATGACTAGAAAAATAAAATTAATATGGGACTTTAGAGGTCCTAATTCTTTAAAAATTGCAGAGCATCATTGTATTCATCTTAAGGAATATACTCAAATGGAAAGCCTCCACTTTTACGAAATTGAAACTACCATCGTTTCTGATATGTATACCGTTGCTTATCTCATCATTGATGAAAAAGATATGGATGCTTCAAGAGAAGCTTTAAAGCCTCATAGAGGTCAGGTTGCTAAATAAAAATAGAATTATGTCAAAAAATATAATAGTCCTCATTAGTTTATTAATTTTTTCTAATGGATGGAGTAAAAGTGAAGAATAAAAAAAGCTGAAAAAACAGAAAAAACAGAAAAAAGTTCAGTTTAAATATTTATCATACTCTACGATTATAAACCGATCAATGAATGAATATAATATTTTATTATCGAAATAGAATTTTGCTAGTTCAAAATCAAAGATTAGTAAACTTTTTTTTGACGTACTAAAAAATTGAAATAAAATATGATAGAGCCATAAATAAAATCAAATAACTATGAAAAAAATTATTATTATACTAAGTTTTGCTTTGTTTTTAGCTTGTAAAGAAGACAAGGCTAAAACAAATTTTTTAGGATCCGTTGATATAAAGGTAACCGGAAATGCGGAGGCTGCTAATTATTTTGAGAAAGGATTATTGCTATTACATTCATTTGAATATGAAGATGCAAGAGAATCCTTTTTACAAGCCCAGAAAACTGATTCGAAAATGGCCATGGCATATTGGGGTGAAGCCATGACCTATAATCACACTTTATGGAACGATCAGGATTTTGAAAAAGCAACAACATCATTAATGAAATTAGAAGAATTTGATTATAAGAAAACAAGTTCTGATGTAGAGTTAGATTTTGTTAAAGCAGTTCAAATATTGTATCAACCTATATTAGAAAAAGAAGTACGAGATTTAAAATACGCTCAGTATATGGAGCAGCTGTCTAAAAAATATCCTATCAATCATGAAATTTCTGCTTTTTATGCGCTTTCTCTTTTAGGCGCTGTGCCAGAAGGAAGAGATGATGCTATTTATGGCAAAGGAGCCGTGATTGTTAAAGGTATTATAGAGCAAAATCCAAAACATCCTGGAGCGCTCCATTACTTAATTCATTCTTATGATGATCCAACTCATGCGCATCTTGCCCTAAATGCTGCCAACTCTTATGCTAAAGTAGCGCCTGACGCTAGTCATGCACTACATATGCCTTCTCATATTTATTTAGCAATGGGTATGTGGGATGAAGTAATTTCTTCCAATATTAATTCGTATCAAGCAAGTCTTAATAGAATGGAACGAAAGAATCTTGATAATAATGCTAGAGGTTATCACGCTTATCATTGGTTGCAATATGGGTATCTTCAAAAAGAAAATGTGGAAGAAGCAAAAAACATGTTGTTGAATATGGAGAAATTTGCAAACGAAACACCTTCAAAAAAGGGGAGGTCACATTTAGTGTTTTTAAAAGGTACTTATTTAGTAAACTCTGAAAACTGGGAAAGCGATGAAGCAAATATTGAATTTGATATTACAGATTTAAATGTTTCTATACGTTCTCAATATTATTTTTTAGAAGGGATGAAGGCTTATAAAAAGGGAGATATAGCTCAATTAGAACAAGCAATAGTAACCTTAGAAAATGATTATAAGAGGGAGTCGTTTATAGCATCAGATCAAGGAGGTTCTTTTTGTTCAGGGATTTCTAGAGACGTTGCAACATATAGTGATTTGGTTGATGCTCAAGTAAGACAAAATCAGCTTTTGGCTTTACGAGCAAATTTGGATAATGATTTGGAAAAAGCAGAAGCATTTTTTTTGAAATCAATAACATTAAACGAAAGTATAAGTTACAGTTATGGTCCTCCATCTATTCAAAAACCAACAAGAGAATTATATGCTGATTGGTTATTGAACCAAAACCGAATGGGAGAAGCTAAACTCCAATATGAAAGATCATTAAAAATGAACCCGAATAGAACCCTTGTTGTCACTGGGATAAAAAACACTACTATTTAAAACAATGATTCAATTGTTGGACTTATAAGTTTCATCGAAAATGAAATAGGTCGACTCTTTGTATTACCAGATAACGATTCAAAAGTATTGGAACCATACTGTAGTACTGGCCTAATTGCGAAGAGTAAAAAAGTATTACCCAAATTGCTGTAGGCCAAAGGTTAACACTTATACTCGGGCAGCGATGCACCGTTGGTCAAATAATGAAGATTGGCAAATGTGTATTTTTGATAAGAATAATTAAATTGCTGAATAAGCATGATTACATTTTGCTTTGAACCTAATGGAATAGATAGTAACTATTGACCCAAACGTAAAGCAGTCGTAATTAGTTTCGGTTTGGAAATCTGAGGTATTATACGTGTATTGCTAGCTAGAGTTATAGAGGATATTACAGTATATACCCAAGAACATTTTTTTTGGTTTCCGATCAAAGGGCTGACGTTAATTATTATCAATTCTAAAAAGTAGAAAATGGCACCATGTTGTCCCTGTATTTAGAACATCAATACCGTCTTTTAGTAGAAGAATAGTAAAAGTAAATTTCAACGTAAACAGCATGTTACAGGATACCGATAAACCTTTAAAAATTGTCTTTTCAGTAGGTTCATTCTTTTTTAACATTATAGAAAATCAAATATATTATTTCACAATTAAATACGCGTAATACAAGTTAATTTATTATCCTACCTTACGAAGAACTTACCAAGCCTTTTATAATAAAATTATTGAGAAAAACGACACAACAATTACATACTCTAAACACCAAAAGCTATAAATTTATTTTAGCCTAAACTATTTTAAAATATATAAATAACTATGGATAATTCACATGTAGAAACTTTTAAAGCGGAAGCACAAGGGAAAGGTTGGCCTACAAAAGTAGTCATTACAAATACAGATTGGACATTAAAAGTAGATGAACCTGTTGAAGATGGCGGATCAAATACGGGTCCTAATCCTATGCAATATTTTATAGCATCTTTAGTGAGCTGTCAAAACGAACAGTCTCAAGTGGTAGCGGAAGAACTTTCCCTAAATATCACACAAGTTAATATACAAGCTGAAATTGACCTTGATCTTTCTGGTTTTATGGGAATGTCAGATAATTCAAATGGAAGCTTTAAAAATGTTCGTCTTAAGGCTGTAGTGTCTGGAGAACTAAGTGATGAACAAGTTAATACCTTAGGTCAAAAAGTAGATGATCGTTGTCCTATATTAGCATTGTTACGTGCCAGTGGTTGTAAAATTATTAGTACTTGGACTAAAAAATAATTCAAACTAAATTATTCTAAATATTGACTTTTTTACGTCAATTTCTTTTAAATATTAAACCTATATTTTAAAAGCTAAATAAACAAAACCTATGATTACAAAAATTACCGTCCTAGCAATTTATGTCGCTATTCTATTTTTTATTGGAATATTAGCTTCTCGCAGAGTAAAAAGTATGAGTGATTATTATCTAGGAGGGAAAAAAATGGGCTTTTGGGCTGTTGCTTTTTCTGCTAGAGCAACAGGAGAATCTGGTTGGCTTTTAATAGGCTTAACCGGTATGGGAGCTATCGCTGGTTATTCTGGATATTGGGTTGTTGCAGGTGAATTGCTCGGAGTTTTTATTTCCTGGCAATTTATGGCAAAACGATTTAAAAGGCGTTCAGACGAATTTAAAGCAATCACTATTCCCGATTACCTTCAAAGTCATTTTAAATCATCTACAAACACGCTTCGTATTATTTCAGCTTCTGCCTTAGTGATTATGGTTGTTATTTATGTAGCGTCACAAATGGATCTAACAGGTATTGCATTCGAATCGATGCTTGGTATTGATTACCGAATTGGTGTGCTTATTGGTTTTAGCATTGTGCTCATCTATATTTTTATTGGTGGCTTTGTAGCTGCGGTTTGGTCAGATATGTTCCAGGGAATACTCATGTTTTTTGGTCTGGTGTTACTACCTATTGTAGTATGGTTCTCTATGGATCATGGGGCTGGAATTACCGAAGGATTAAACGCCATTGATCCTACCTTAACACAAATAATGGGAAGAAGTGAAGATGGATGGATGAACTTATTTACAATTCTTGGTTTCTCCATGATTGGTTTGGGCTTCTTAGGATCACCACAAGTATATGTTCGTTTTATGTCTATTAAAAGCGTAAACGAGATTGACAAAGGAAAATGGGTTGCATTACTTTTTACGCTTTTAACAGATGCTGCTGCAGTAACCATTGGTATTCTTGCTCGAATCTACTTTACATCTGAAGGACAAGATCCTGAAGCTGTATTAGGAACTGGTGGTGAAGATGTACTAAGTATGATCACCAACGAATTCTTGCCAACAATTCTAGTGGCAATTTTTATTGCCATTGTACTTTCTGCAATTATGTCCACCATAGACTCTCTATTAATTCTTGCTTCTAGTGCAATTACTCGTGATTTTTATCAAAAAATATTTAGACCCGATTTAAAAGATGAAGACCTAACAAGACTTTCGAGAATAGTAACGGTTGCCATGGCAATTATTGCACTCGGAATTGCCGTTTTACTATACGTGCTATATCCTGATAGGCAGATCTTCTGGATTGTGATTTTTGGTTGGTCAGGTATTGCAGCCATTTTTTGTCCAGTAATCATTCTATCTCTTTTTTGGAAAGGGTATACTGAAAAAGGAGCAATTGCTTCTATGATTACCGGTTTTACATCCGTAATACTATTCAAGTTTGTTTTTTCAAATATGGAGGGAATAGGAAAATATTTTGTAGAATTAGATGTCCTGGCTCCATCATTTGCCTTAGCAATGATAGTAGGATATATTGTTTCAAAAATATTCCCGAATAAGAAAGTTGAAGATTAATAGTTAATACAAATGTTAATTAAAACTAATTAAAAGCGGACTATACTTTTCTTAAATAATACGACCATTTTTAATGGTATCGTATTGTTTATAATTTGTAAAATGATCATTAAAAAATTAGGCATAAATTTAATTTTTGGATCAAGTGACAATTCGGGCAGATAAAAATAAATTTTATAAGAAATAAAAACTACATACACCGAATCCATATCTTATGAGATATTTAATGATTGCTTTTTTTTGTGTCTTTACTTTTGGAGTACAAAGCCTATTCGCCCAGAACAAGGACGATATAATAACTGAAAGTAAGTTTATTATTAATTCTCGCATTTTAAATGAATATAGAACTTGTTTAATAAGTCTTCCAGAATCATACAACGATTCATCTCAATTGAAGAAAAAACATCCCGTTATAATTTTATTGGATGGTTATACTTTTTTTAAAACAACTTCAGGAATAGTGGATTTTATGAGTTCCGATAGAAATAGGAATCATTTTATGCCGGAAACCGTTATCGTAGCGATTGAAAATATTGACCGTGAACGAGATTTTACGGTTACAAAAATAAAGACTAAGCGACCTAATACGATGGGAGGAGGGAGAGATTTTTTGGATTTCATTGAGAAAGAACTCATACCTTATGTTGATAAAAACTATAGAACCGAAGCACATAGAATTCTAGTAGGACATTCCTTAGGGGGGCTATTAACATTAAATTCTTTTATGGATGAAAACAGTTTATTTAACGCCTATATATCTATTGATCCTAGCATTTGGTGGGACGAACAAATGATGATCGACAAAGTGGACTCGATACAACCCACATCTTTAAATAAAAAATTATTTATAGCAACAGCAAACCAAGGAGAAGCTAGTTACGAAAGAAATAAAAAAAGGCACGATAAGTTTTACTCATTAGTAAGTAAAAGAGGGGAGAAGTCTTCAAATGTTAAAATTGAATATTTTGAAAATGAAGGTCATCGGTCAGTTCCTTTAATCGCTTTATATAATGGTTTAAGATACTTGTATGATGAAAATCAATAAAAATAAATGCTTGATAATAGGGTGTGAAATCAATGTAAAACACTAATTTTATACAAATCATTTACAAATGATAAATACAAAATATAGGAAATAATAATTTAAAAGATAAAATAATGGCAAAAAGTAAAGACTCTAGAAAAAATGTAAAAAAAGAATCTGCTAAAACTCCAAAAGAAAAAAAAGCAGAAAAGAGACTAAAGAAATCTAAATAAGATTACTGTATAATTCTGAATTTATTCAGCGTTTTATAATACAGGAATTAATAAAATAAAATTAGTATATGAATTCAAATTTAGCGGTACTTATAGATGGAGATAATATTCCTTCTGCTCATGTAAAAGAGATGATGGAGGAAATCGCGAAGTATGGAAATCCAACCATTAAAAGAATTTATGGAGATTGGACCAATCCTCATTTGTCGAAATGGAAAAACCTACTACTTCAAAATGCAATTACTCCCATCCAGCAGTATGCTTATACTACTGGAAAGAATGCCACTGATTCAGCTATGATTATTGATGCCATGGACATTCTTTATTCTGAAAAAGTAAATGGATTTTGTTTGGTATCAAGTGACAGTGATTTTACAAAACTAGCAACTAGACTGCGGGAAGCTGGAATGCAAGTAATTGGAATAGGGGAGAAAAAGACTCCGACACCATTCATTGTAGCCTGTGACAAATTTATTTATATAGAAATCCTTAGAAAACAATCCAATAAAAAAGAGGATGTTAATACGAAAGATAAAAACGAAGAAAGCATTGATGAAATTACTCCAAAAGTAATTAAGTTATTATCTACAACCATAACCGATTCATCAGACGAAGATGGCTGGGCATTTCTTGGTGATGTAGGGAGTTTGATTCAAAAAAAACAACCTAATTTTGATTCTAGAAATTATGGATTTGAAAAATTGACTCCATTAATTAAATCTGTAGGAAGTTTCGAAATAGAACAGCGTGAAAATCCAAAAAGCAAACACAAATTAATTTTCGTAAAGAATATAGAAAAACATATTTCAAGGAATAAAAAATCATAATTATCCTAAAAGATGTGAAGTTGCTTAACCAAACTACAAAAATCTCATAACGTCAATTAGCCTAAAAACCGCAAATAATTTTATGAATTTATTCAAAAATAAGCTATTTATTTAGTTTTACTTTTAGGGGATGCATTTTCAAATAAACATTTTAGTATTTTTTATTCTAAAGTGTTTATTTATTTATCAAATGTGCGGTAAAGAATTAAATATGGTGCGTTTGGTATTTTAAAATACTTCATATTTAACTCACTAAAATGGTATTTGTTGTTATAATATTTATTTTCAGGTTTTATGAAAAACGAATTATATCTATTGTTACTACACGGTTTTTATTAAGCTATCAAAAAGGATAATTTAACACAGCTTCCTTTGGGCTTGTTTTTGCTTATACTCAATTTTCCTCCATAGAAATTTATGAGTTTTTTACTGATGATTAATCCTAGCCCCATGCCTTGTTGATCCATCTCTATTCGGTTAAATTGATTAAAGGCTCCAATTTGAGTTAGTGATACTTTATCAAATCCTACTCCATTGTCACTAACTGTAATGTGAGCATGAGAATCATCTTTTTTTACCGAAACTATAACTTTATCCCCCTTATTAGAAAATTTGAAAGCATTGTCTACAATATTGGAAATAACTACCTCAAAATGATAGGAACTAATTTTGATTTTAAAAGGCTTAAGATGTAGCTCAATATCTGACTTTCGGTTAAATTTTTTGACTATAATTTGACTTTGTTCTTCCAACTCATTTTGACCTTCTTTCGTAATTTCTTTTTTTAATAAAGTTTTCTTTTTATCATTATTGATTAGTAATTCAACTTCGGTATAATAAATAAACTTTTGCAAAGTACTTAAGAGCAGTTGACTAGAATCAAATATTCCTAAGGCTAAATCTCTGATTTCTTTTTCTTCTATCTCGATGTCTGGATCTTTCATTAAGCTCGATATACCTATAATGGCGCTAAGAGGCGTAAGTAATTCATGAGGGATTGCAAAGCTAATATTATATTGTAAGTTCTCTAGTTTATTCTTTTCCGCTTCTTTTCTTTTTTTCTCTTTATACAAACGACTCTTAATGGATCTAATTAGCAAATCAATGTCAAATGGTTTAGTAATATAATCGTCTGCTCCCACTATCATTCCTTCTCGCCTGTTTTCAATTGTAGATTTTGCTGTCAAGAAAATGAAAGGCGTTGTGGATAGGTTTTTGATATTTTGAATTTCGGCGAACACCTCAAAACCATCTTTTACGGGCATCATAATGTCACATAATATAAGGTCAGGTAGATGTTCTTTGGCTTTTTCGATTCCTTCTTGTCCATTTTCTGAGGTAAATACTTGCATTCCCTCAAAAAGTAAAATGTCTCTAAGTTCTTCACGAATACTTTTAGTATCTTCAATTACTAGTATTTTATATTTTCTCATTAAAATTATAATTAGGTAATGTCACCTTGAAACTTGATCCTTTGTTAACTTTACTTTCAACTTCTATTTTTCCATTGTGTAGATCAACCGCTTTTTTTAAAACGGATAATCCCAATCCTGTACCTG
Source organism: uncultured Flavobacteriaceae bacterium (assembly GCA_913052585.1). Classification (GTDB taxonomy): domain Bacteria; phylum Bacteroidota; class Bacteroidia; order Flavobacteriales; family Flavobacteriaceae; genus Marifrigoribacter. The sequence continues at coordinate 12,974 of CAJXEB010000043.1, forward strand.
AAATATTTTTCACATTCTCACCACGGTGAAAAGGTTCAAACAGTAGTTTAATATCCTGTTTTGAAATGCCAATGCCATGATCTTTAAAACAAAAAGAAACATTGGAATTTTTTTCCTCTATGGTTATTTCAATTAGTTCTTCCTTATCAGAATACTTTATCGCATTACTTATAAGATTAAGGACAATGTGTTTAATCCATTTTTTATCCACATTTACCTCGATTATAGGAGAAGAGATATCATAGACTATTTGTCTGTTTTCGGATTCACTAATTTGGTAGTCAGAGATAATGTGCTTTATTAGACTAACAATATCTAAAATACTTGGATCATAGTGTAATTTTTGCGATTCTGATTTTCCAATAATTAAAATATCTTCCAGCATGACCGTCATGCCTTCTACTTCGCGTTTAATTTTTTCCAAACGCTCGTCAATATCATTCCTGTTCAACTTATCAAAGTATCTGAGAATAACATCTGAGGTTACTTTTATGGAAGTAAGTGGTGTTCTAAATTCATGCGATGCCATCGAAACAAAATTAGTCTTAAGTATTCCCAATTCCTTTTCACGTTCTAATGATTCTTCTAGTTCTTGCGTACGGTATTTTATTTTAAACTCTAATTCACTAGCGCGTTTTGCTTTCTCTTCATTTTGAAATTCAAGTTCTTTATTGGCAATAACTAATTCATCTAACAGATCAGCTTTCTCTTCACCCTGAATGACAATTTTTTCTTTAGCAATTGCTAATGCTTCTACTCTTGATAGTTTTTCTTTTCTAACAATAGTTAATTCATCTATTAGATCAGCTTTCTCTTCACCTTGAACGACAATTTTTTCTTTAGCAATTGCTAATGCTTCTACTCTTGATACTTTTTCTTCTTTAATAATAATTAATTCATCTATCAGTTCATCTTTCTCTTCACCCTGAAAGACAAGTTCTTTGTTAGCAATTATCAATTCTTCTGCTCGTTTTTGTTTTTCTTCATTTTGAACGGCACGTTTTTTAGATTTGATGAGTTCCGTTTCAATAAACCTTTCATTTGTAATATTACGAGCAGTGGCATAGGTAACCTTTTCTTTTTCATTGAAGTGAGCTCTCCAGGATAATAATAAATATCCGTTATTCTTACTTAAATAACGATTTTCAAAATCAATGGAAATAGTACCTTCGTTATTTATCTTTTCAAATTCTTTAAGTGTAGTTTGTATGTCATCGGGATGAATAAAATCTGTAAAAGGTTTTGATGTAAGTTCTTCTTCTGAATATCCAAGTAAACTAGTAGTAGCTGGATTAATTGATTTGAATATTCCATTTGTATTAGCAATTACCATAATATCAGGAGAAAGTCTAAAGAAATTAAAAAATTCTTCACTTTCTTTATTCGCTTTAATCAATTCTGTGCGCGTGATATTTTGTTTTGTTACATCTCGAATTATTGAAGTTATTTTAATGATTTCTGTTCCTCTTCGCTCAATATTTACATGCCATTCTGTTTCAAGTATTTCTCCAATAACATTTATTTGATTATTTTCAAAATGAAAATTGTTTTTTTCTGAATTCCCCCATTCTATTAATTTATTTTGGGTATACTCTTTGTCTTCGGGGTGTGTAAAATCAAAAATTGATTTGCCTATAAAATCTTTTGGTGGCAAACCATAGAATTTTTTTGATGCATTATTTATGAATAATATTTGCCCATTTTTATTAACAACAACTATAAGATCGCTACTTGCCTCTAACACATCTCTATGAGTTTTGTCGCTTTCAATTAATGATTTATTTTGATTTTCTATTTTTTGCTCAGCAAGTTTACGTTGATGAATATCTCTGCACACTTTAACTATTTCTACTGTCTTTCCATCAGCATTTTTAATAGGGTAGATGTATTCTGAAAACCACTTTTTTTCTCCTAGCCAATCAAGAAGTACTTCTACCGTTTTACTTTCACCTGTTTTCTCTACTTTTTCAAACGCATTCATAAGTGTATTAGAAACCTCCTTATCAAAAAGATCACTGGGCATTTTACCGACGATATCTTCAGGATTTAAAGCATAGCATGAAGGGCCATTATAATAAATATATTTACCATTGGGTTGATGTATGGTAATCATATCTTCAGATGCTTTCAACAGCATCTGAAAACGAGCTTCGATTATTTTTATTTTGTCTACTCGTTTACCTTTCTCTTTGTTCTGAATTTTTTTTTTTTTGTTATTAGTAGCTAATTTATTTGCCCATTCATCTTTCTCTTCAATTACTTTGGTTTGAGAAATTTTCAAAGACAGCATAGAAGCTATCGCAGTCAATATATTTAAGTCATCATCAGAAAAGTAACCTTTCTCTGGATGCTCAGAATCAATAATTCCGATGACAACACCATCCGAAATAATAGGCACTGCTATCTCTGAATATTGGCCTTCTCGATCAACTAGATATCTGGGGTCTTTTGAAGTATCGGCAATAACCTCACCAATTCCTGTGAGGGCAACATGACCGCAAATACCCTCACCAATATTCAATTTAATAGGGTTCTGAATGTCTTGAGCAATGGGTTTTTCATTTCCGTGAGCTGCACATTGATAAAGTTCTCCATCATCATTGATTAAGTAAATGATGCAATAAATGTATCCCAACTTTTCAACGGCGTTCTTTGCAACAGACCAAGTGGACTCTTGCACCGAACTAGCACGTATTAGTATTGGACCAAGCGTATTGATCGTTTCTAAAAAGTTCAACTTTCTCTTATTTTGCAATCTTTCTCTTATTTTTAAGATATTGTATCTTGATTTACGATAAAAATATTTATGTATAAAGATAATAAAAATAGTGATTTTAGAGTTTAATTTGACAGAATTATTGATATATTTAAGTATCTTTTTATTTTTTGTTTCTGATTTAAAATGAGGAAAATATGCATCCGAGCAAAGCTTTTAAACTTCTGAACAAATATATTTTTCAATATTTTTGTTTTACTATTGAAAATAGAGAAGAGTTAGTTTTTTGAGGCTGTTTTTATATTACCGCCAACGGTTTGTGTCGGGTTTTTGCTGTAAGCAACTAATTTAGTAAAATGGAACGAATCAGAGTGACATCCTTAGGGTTTTCTTGAGTATATAAAGACCAAGCAATTAATTATACACGCTGTTGGTAATAGTTTATTTTTCAATTATCAAATTTTCTAGATATCTAACAGCAGAGGCAATCAAGTTATTTCGATTTTTAGCCTTTTTTTCATAACTATCGAGGGTTTTCCTATTCAACTTTCTTCCCTTTATAAATACTGTTGTGGGATTTTGTAATGCAGACAAGTCTGATAAAGGATTATTATCTGTTAATATAAGGTTTGCAATTTTACCTACTTCAACTGTGCCCATTTCATTCATAATTGAATGAGTTTTTGAAGCATTTATTGTTGCTGTTTTTAGTACTTCGTAATTGGAAAGTCCTGCTTCTTTGTAAAAAGCAAGTTCTTGATGAATAGAAAACCCTGGAATAGTTACGCCTATTCCGGAATCAGTTCCACAGATAATAGTAACTCCAGCTTCATGGAGTTTGTTGATCGTTGTTACATGAAAATCATGTTGCTTTTTTATTGTTTCAGCAATAGAAGAATCTCTTAATTTAGTAGTATTCCATCGTTCAAATTGAGCGTTACTATCAACTATTTTAATAAGAGGATTCATAAATTCTAATTGCTCTGATTCTAAAATGTTGTCATCAATAAGCATTTGATAAATATTATTGTAAACTGACAAAGTCGGGCTAAAAAAACTGTGTTTCGATTTCCCAAAATCACTAATTACTTCTTTTAACTTTAAGGTGTCTGATAAATTATAATTTAATGGTTGTTGTACAATATCCTCTGCATGTTCTATTGACTTTATTTGAGGATTAAAATGATATGCGTAAGGCACTTTCTTTGAAGGATGGGCAATGATATCCATATCAGATATTATAGCTTGTTCAATAACAGCACTAAATAACCCTTCTGTTATTCCATAATAGGTTTTAATAAAATCGTATCCTCTATCCTTATATGAAATCACTTTTTCTTTAGCTTCATTAGGGTTTTCCAAATTTAAATTATCATCTCCAATAAATTCTGGACCTGTAAGTTTAGGTCCCGAAGTAAAAAATATTGGTGAAATAATTTCGTCATTATTTACAGCTTCCTTAAGTCTTAAGTGCATTGGCATCCCCCATAAATTCCTAACTGCTGTGACACCATTTGATAAATATAAACCAAGTTCATACCTGTCCCATATATGAACGTGCATATCTATAAGCCCTGGAGTAAGATATTTGTTTTTTGCATCATGAATTTCGACTCCATTAACCTCAATAACATCGTCAATTTTATGAATAGCGCCATTCTTGATATATATCATTTTGTTGACTAAAACAGTATCTTGACTCATTGGGATAATATTGACATTGGTAATAAGAAAGGAATTATTACCAGCAGATTTATTATTTTCAACTTTTAAGTAATTGGTACTTTGTTTATCTATCAACATTACTACCGCAATGGATATTAGCAAAACCCCAATTATTATCAAAATGAATTTAAAAATTTGTTTTATAATTTTCATATTTCAGGATGGGTCAAAATTACCATCAACGTTTTGTCTATGGTACCTTGCTTTATATTGTTGCTAACGGTTATCATATAAAAAGCAGCTAATTCCGAAATACTAAACTTTCGACTAAGCATAAATTTAGATATAGATCCAAAGCCTTTTTTTAGTAATATTTTAACTATTTTTTATTTAAATTGTTATGTGCAGTTTTTTTTAATCCGTAATTTTTCGCATTATCCATTCTAAAGGGCCATATTCTTTATGTTTCCTCCAAATTACTGCAAATATTACACAAAATAAACTAAACACAAAAGCATAAATTACCGAGAATTCAATTGAATAGTTTCCCATTTTATTTGGATCTATTGTTTCAATTATTCCCATTCCAATAATTACGTGGGCTACATAAAAGGTTAATGCTAATTGACCAGTTTTGTTTAAAGCATCAATTATAAAACTACTCTCAAATCGTTTAGAAATTATTATACAAGCTGATATTGTTGAAAATGCAACTGCAATTCCATTTAGCATATAAATGGGTAATGGTGGCATTGGATTGGTTCCAATAATTTCTGTTAATTCTTTTGCAACTTCTTGGTTTCCTTCTGATAATAGTGAGATAGAAATAAAAGACAATACTTGAATAGAAATGAAAATGATTAAACTAATCCAAAATGTCTTTTTTACGAATTTGCCCTTATGTAAATCTTGTTTACCATACCAATAACCAAATAACATAAAGGAAGTCCAAGGAATTACTGGGTGAAAACCATTAAAAAATAGATTTCTTATAAATCCTTGGATTGTCCAAAAACCTTGATATTCTAATGTTTCAAAATTCCATCCTGTTTCGTAATTCCAAAAAGCCATTAGTATTGGAAAGACTATAATGAGAGAAATAGCTGAAATTATAATAGTTTTTTGCTGACTGGTTAAGAGCAAGATTATAATTACCATATAAACGCCATAGAAATGCAAAATATCAGCTGGCCAAATTGCTATATAAGAAATTCCGATAATGAATAAAAATAATGCTCTTTTTAGAATTCTATTTCGAGCAATTTTTAATTTGGCTTGGTCATTATTTCTTATTGCAGAGTTTGTCATTAGAGCAAGTCCGACTCCGGCTAAAACTACAAATGTTGCTGCTGCTTTTCCGTCAAAAACACTTGCAAATGATTTTACCCAATTCAGTCCATTTTCTCCAAATACAACTTTAAAGTTTACGATTATCATTCCGATAACTGCTAAAGCTCTTGCTACGTCAATTCCTATTATTCTTTTTTTCACGAATGGTTGTTTTAAATTGCGTAGAATGTTGTTTATGAATTTTTGCGTTGGCTAGCAACTAAGTTAATAAAAGAAAACGAACCAGATGAAGATCCGCAGGGTTTTCTGAGTAAACAAAAAATAATCAATTGATTATACAGATTGTTGGCGGTAGTTTTTATTTGTATTTGCTCTTTCTTGAAAAATTGATAGCTTTAAGATTAGTCCAATAGTCTGCTTTAAGATTTTTATTTTTTTTCAATGCTGTTATCAAAATATCATAGCCAACAGAATAACCACCCCAAATAGGGTAATAGATTGAACCAAATATAATTTTCATTTGAAGGCCAATATCTTCACTTTGAAGTTCGGCTTAATCTTATTCCATAAATCTGAAATTTGATTTTCATTTAATGCCACGGTCCATGGGGCTATTACACTTGGGTAAAGCGAGTGGGCGAAATAGTCACCTTTTCCTTCAAATACCAAGTAGTCAAGGAGTGTCCAATTGGTAGATTTTTCATAATTTAATTTTGTCCAGTATGCATGGTTAAATTCATGCGCAACTGTATATTCAAGCATATTTTCCCATCCTAAAATATCTAGTTCAACTGTTAAAATGATTTGTTTTGAACCTGCTGTCAAACCCATTATACTAATCATTTTTCGCATAACTTATTTAAAATTTGGGTTTACAGGAAGTACATAAATAGTCAAACTCTCGTTGACAATATATAGTCGACTCTTATTTATTGCCTCAATTATTTTGTTTTCAATTGTTGCTTTGTTTCCGGTAATTCTATCAATTGATTGTTTTATTTCAAAGGTGTTTTTTATAGGAGAGGAAATAAAGTCCTTAACAATATCAGAGTACTCACTGTTCTCAAAGTACTTGTTAAAGATAGGGTTATGCAAAGAATTAGCGATTGATTATAAATATTGTTAGCCTTTTGTTATTTATTTAAAACTCGTAATCAATCACCAATTTCGTTATTGACAGAATCTATTAGATTCTGAACTTCAGTTTTCAAGTTTGAATGAATTCAATTTTATATTTTGGGTCAATGTATTCGATGTATGATTTTTCAAAAGAAGGTCTTGTTTATACTAATATGTATTTTAGTTTTATAAATACAGATATTTTTGAGTTTAATAAATTAGCATTACTTTTTAAATGTCAGGTATACAGGTATTTACTGTTGTCATTTTCAGATAAATATTTTAGTATTTTGTATTCTAAAGTGGTTTCATTTTTCAGAGCATGATTAGTAACGGTTTTTTGTATAGGTAGTAGTGATTTTATAGAACTACTTTTCAGAAATTAATTTACAAAATAAAAAGAAATAGCGATTTGAATTATAACTCAATTCGCTATTTCTTGTAAACATTGTTGTAGCCGGTTATTTTAATTCCGGATGTTTGTTAACTCAGTTTCTAATTCCAATTTTGCATTCTGCTCTATTGTTGACAGGTTTCCATTTAGCAAATTGCTGTTTTCATAAGAATCATTAACTAAATTATACATTTCCGCAATTCCGTCTGTATTAACTATAAGTTTATATTCACCATTGCTTATCGTCCATTCATCAGTTGTTCCATCATCCATTTCAGAATATTGATAATCTCTAATTGAGTTATTATTGCTTGTTAATAAGGATTTAAAGCTTTTACTGTCGTGAATTTCGTTTGCTGAATTTCCAGCAATTTCTGCTATTGTAGCAAATAAATCTGTACTTGTAATTAAGTTATCATCTGTTCCAACGCGCGAAACCGAATTTCCCGAAATGAACATCGGTACGTTTACGCCACCCTGATATAAGGTGTTTTTTGCTGTAGAACTTGAATAGGGACTTTGCGCAACTTGATTTGGCGTACCATTATCTCCAATGAATATTATTATTGTGTTTTCTTTTTCAGATTCTGTCATAGCATCTAAAAACCTTCCAATCTGAAAATCCATTGCTTCTATCGCTGCCATATAGTAAGGGATTGGGTCTAATCCATTAACATAGGTTGGCAGGTTACCTTGATTGTGCATATTACTTGGAGGAGCATGAAATGGTGTATGAGGAGCATTATAGGCTAGCCATAAAAACCAGGGGTTAGATTGCTCATTAACCCAATCAATAGATAAATCGGTAAATTTTTCTGTAGCGTAGTTCGTTTGAACGCTACTAACGCCATCTTCATAAAATTGCCATTCATAGTAATCATCTAAGACACCGCGAATAACACCCGCGTAATAATCAATCCCAAATGATTCAGGATTTACTCCCAAACCGTTACCAGATAAATGCCATTTACCAACTATCGCAGAAGCATAATTATTATTCGTGTTATCACTGATATATTTCTGTAAAACAACTTCAGATTGATCTAAAATATCACCAGCACCTTTTACACCTGTTCGATATCCATATCTTCCTGTTATTATCGAAGCTCTAGTAGGTGAGCAAGTAGGATACACCCATAAGTTACTAAAAGATAGTCCATTATTTTTAATAGCATCTATATTTGGGGTGATTGGTTTTATACTACCTTCTGTAAACCCATTGATAGCATCTTTCCCTAAATCATCGGCAATAATAAAAAGAATATTTGGTGATTCTACAATTGGTGAAACACTAACGGAATCTTCAGAACACGATGAGAGAACAATGACAAGAAAAATTGTTACAATAAATAAGATTGATTTCATATTTTTATCCTATTAATTTATTGTGGTGTGCCTTTGTAACAACCAATATTATATGGAAAGTCATTTGTCCAATGGTAATGGTATAAGTCAATCATTTCACCATCCCAAAGCACTGAATGTGTATGTCCATGACACGCATCTAAATCTTCCGACCATAGTAACTCTCCGTCTTCTCCATAGGGTCCAAAAATACCAAATCCATCTAACATATAACCCATAAGTGCTGAATGTCCAGATTCATGAGGATGAATATGATCTTGAAGTTCTTGGGCTGGGAAATGATAATGGTATGTTTCAGTACCATCCGTATGCCCACCGAATTTATCGAAAATTTCATGTGCTGCGGCGTCATTACCAAGCGTAGATGCTCCATGATATATTGCACTACCACTAAGTGAAATACCAGATAGTCCAAATCCAACACAGCTTTCCATAGATGCTATTTCAGGTATTGCTGGTAAAAG
>CAJXEB010000044.1 GCA_913052585.1 uncultured Flavobacteriaceae bacterium
TATATCTTGCGATTATAATAATAACTTAATTTAAATAAACTATTATGAAAAAAATTTACTTATCAATTTTTACAATTATGTTAGCTACTACTGTAAGTATAGCTCAAAATCAAGAACATGATTTTGACGCTTTAACTGCTGGTGCTCTTATTAGCCCTCAATCAGATGATTTCGCTCCTTGGGGAGGCTCTGAAGTTGATGCTTTTGTATCATCTACATTTTCTTCTTCTCCTTCTAATTCATTACAAATAACTGGTGATGGTGCAAACGACAATGATGTTCTATGGTTACTAGGTGATCAATTAGGTGGTCAATTTACTATGTCTTATAAAGCTTATATTCCAGATGGTAAAACATCTTTCTTTGGATTGTTACAAACAGAAGATCCTTCTAACGCAATATTTTCTACAAATATTTATACAAACTTAAACGGTACTGGTGACGATGTAGTAACTCAAGATGGAACTATTATTAATACTGGTAATTGGTTCTTTTTTGAAGAATGGAATGAAGTTACTATTTATATCGACCTAGATATAGATGCTATTGAAATGATAGTAAATGGTGAGACAATATATGAAGGAGAAATGTTTTTACAAGGAAGTTTCGCATTAGGTTCTGTAGATTTATGGTGTCCAGGTGCTGATTGTGACGTATATTATGATGATATGGTCTTTGTTGAAGGTATATTATCTACTACTGATGTAGCTGCAAATGAATTTGTTTCAGCAATGAGTAACGGTACTTTAACATTAAAAGCTCAAGAAAACATTAACTCTGTAGCTATTTACAATATGTTAGGTCAACAAGTTTATAACGCAAATGTAAATGCATTACAATCTACAGTTGATATGTCTAACTTATCTAACGGTACTTACATTGTAAAAGTTAACATTAACGGAACTGAAGGTTCTGTAAAAGTTATCAGATAATACAATAGATTTTTATAAATCTTAAAAAGACTGTCTTTATAAGACAGTCTTTTTTTTATATATATATTTTAATAAATATGTCAAATAAACAAAACACAATATTCGGTATACATCCCATATTAGAAGCATTAGATTCTGATGTGGTAATTGATAAATTATTTATTCAAAAAGATTCGATGAATCCTAAAATTGAAGAAATAATTAAAATAATTGAATCAAGTGACATTACTGTTAACCATGTTCCAATTGAAAAGCTAAATAGATTAACTAATGGCAACCATCAAGGTATTATAGCGATTACCTCTCCTATTCCGTTTTACCCGCTAGAAGAAATTATAGAGAAAATACTTTCAGAAAAGGAAAAACCTTTATTTATTATATTGGATCAAATTAGTGATGTCAGAAATTTTGGTGCAATTATTAGAACTGCTGAATGTACAGGTGTGGACGCAATTATAATACAAAAAAAGGGTGGCGCACCGGTAACAGGGGATACTGTAAAAACATCAGCAGGAGCTATATTTAAAATACCTATCTGTAAAGTTGATCATATAAAAGATGCTATTTTTTATTTAAAGGCTTCAAATATTACGACCGTTTCAGCTACTGAAAAAACCGATAAGAGTGTCTACGATTTAGATTTAAACAAACCTCTAGCTATTATTATGGGATCTGAAGGAAAAGGTGTTTCTAAATCCGTTTTAAACATTGTCGACCATAAAGCAGCATTACCACTTTTAGGAGAAGTTAACTCTTTAAATGTTTCTGTAGCTTGTGGTGCTTTTTTATATGAAGCAATAAGACAACGATCTTTATAAATCTTTCTTTTCTTCAGTACTTGATTGTGTGAAAATATATTTTATTGAAGTAGATTCAATTTGAGGTTCAATAACTTCTGTTTCAGATATCGTTTCTATAAAATTTCCATCTTTATCAAAATTACTCATAAAAGGGTCATTATCAGGATTATAATTTTCCTTTTCCCAGATATATTTTTTAACTGGAAGCGTTTGCTTGTTAAATATTAAAGCAAAAATTATCCCTACTATAAAACCAGACAAATGACCTTCCCAAGATATTTTGGGATCTGTTGGAAATATATACCAAATAAAACCACCGTATAGAAATATAACACTAAACGATAATGCGGTAAGTTGGTAATGTTTTGATAATATTCCTCTAAACATTAAAAATGAAGTTAACATATAAATTACACCACTAGCTCCAATGTGTATATTTGACCTTCCTATTATCCAAGTAAATAATCCTGTTAATAGCAAACCATATATTAAAACTTTCCACCTTATGCTTCTATAAAAATAAAATAAAGCAGAAGTTAATACCAATAATGGTATAGAATTGTTAAATAAGTGTTTAAGATCCCCATGTATAAGGGGAGCAAATAGTATTCCTCTTAAGCCCTCAATTTTTCTTGGATAAATTCCTAAATAATTAAAATTAATATTGAAACTTGATTCTATCCAAAAAACTATAACGATAGTTAGTAAAAAAAGCAAAGGATATAATATTACATCATTAGAAAAATATAAGTTATTTTTTTTATTCATAATTATTCAATTTCAAAAAACAATCCCTTTTTCAAATTTCGGTTAAATTGTCAGCACATCCATATTAATAAAATTGTATTTTTACACCTATGAGTATTCCATTAGCTGAACGTATAAGACCAAAATCCTTAAATGAATATTTAAGTCAAGAACATTTAGTTGGTGAAAATGGTGCTATAAAAGCTCAATTAGACTCACAGATGCTATCCTCCATGATATTTTGGGGACCTCCAGGCACAGGAAAAACGACACTTGCAACGATTCTTGCAGAAGAATCAAAAAGACCTTTCTATATGTTAAGCGCCATTGATAGTGGAGTAGCTGCAATTAGAGAAGTTATAGAAAAAGCTAAAAAAAGCGACACCCTTTTTAGTACTAAAAATCCAATATTATTTATTGATGAAATTCATCGATTTAGTAAGTCTCAACAAGATTCACTCCTAAAAGCTGTAGAGAAAGGATGGATTACCTTATTTGGAGCAACTACAGAGAATCCAAGCTTTGAGGTAATACCCGCACTATTATCTCGTTGTCAAGTTTATGTTCTCGAATCATTCAGCAGAAGCGATTTAGAAGCTCTTTTAAAGCGTGCAATAGATAAAGACGAGTATTTGTCTAAAAAGAAAGTAACTCTTAAAGAAACGGAAGCTATTTTAAGATTATCTGGAGGAGACGCAAGAAAACTTTTAAACATACTTGAATTGGTAGTTCTTTCAGAAAATTCAGATTCTGTTACCGTCACTAATGAGATGGTATTACAAAAAGTTCAAAAAAATACCGTTTTATATGATAAAACAGGAGAACAGCATTATGATATAATATCTGCTTTTATAAAATCAATTCGTGGTAGCGATCCAAATGCAGCCGTTTATTGGCTTGCAAGAATGATTGAAGGTGGAGAGGATTTAAAATTTATTGCAAGAAGATTAGTAATATTAGCTTCCGAAGATATTGGAAATGCAAACCCAACTGCATTAGTTTTGGCCAATACAACCTTCCAATCTGTAAATATAATTGGCTATCCAGAATCAAGAATTATTTTAAGCCAATGTGTTATATATCTTGCTACTTCTCCAAAAAGTAATGCCTCTTACCTCGCCATTAAGAATGCTCAAAAAATTGTGAAACAAACAGGAGATTTATCGGTGCCAATTGCAATAAGAAATGCCCCAACAAAATTGATGAAAGAATTAGGGTACGGACAAGAATACCAATATGCTCATGATTTTGATAGTAATTTTGTTTTACAGGAATTCCTGCCAGATGAAATAAAAGGAACAAGATTTTATACTCCAGGGAACAATAGTAAGGAAAATAATTTTAGGAGTTATTTAAAGGATTTGTGGAAGGATAAGTATGGGTATTAATTAATATAATTATACATCATTTTTTCATTCCCGTTACCTATAATCAAATTATTAGATTCATCAAAAAAGGCCTCAACTGTTTTATCCTTTTCATTTTTGAAATTAATTTTCAAACCTTTTACATCAACTTTTCCAATTAACAATAAATCATCATCAGCGTCTATTAATTCTTGGTAAAGAGTATAACCTATAGCTGTTTTTCGCAATAAAAAAGTCTTACCCATATAATTATAATTGGTATATTTATTTAAAGGAAGGTTTAACTTTATTGTTTTCTCTATAATTGGTTCAACTTTTTTTAATGGTTCTTTCTTTATAGAGTTCGTAGCAATTATAGAAGTTTCCACAACAGGTAATTTTTTGGTATTATCAGGCAAAATTTGAGGATCTGAAATTGTTTCTATATCCACGACTACAATTTCTTTTTGGTTTACATTAAGACTAATTATATCTTCAAAAGTTTCCCTAATAGATTCGTAATATGCTTTTTTATAATCTTTAACTTTACTTTTTCCATAGTTAGTTCTAAAAATTTCTTTTCCTTTGCAATCTCTTAGAACTAATTGGGCTTTAGTTATTATAAACCCAGGTGTTCCTTCAACTTCAGCCCAAATCCCATCACATCTAAGTACATTTAAGGGGACTTCTCTATCAAAAAAAGCATGAAATCCATATTTGTTAAATAGAAATTTAGTCAATGAATTTAATTGATATTTATCTTTTTCTTTTTGAAACTCAAATTGCTCTGATACAATAACATAGCTGTAATCACTTAAGGATTTTTGTGAAAAACTTTTAGATATCATACTAATAAAAAGAAATATCCCTACAACTAATTTATTCATTTTTGTCAATTATTATGTTAAACCCGAACTGTAAAGATACACTTTTTGCCTTGGCAAAATTTGAGTACCATTGTAGATTATCAGCCACTATATAGAAATTTACCATCTTAATATTAGTTACTAAACCCAATCCAATATTTGAATAAGAATAGGAATCTGCAGTATATGTTGCTTTTACGGAAAAATAATCTGATAATCGGCGATAATAAAATAAAGTTGCAGCCATTTGTGGGCCTTTTGGTCTAATCATATTAAAGTACTGAAAACCTACAGATTGATTATATTCTTGATTTTCTCCCATTTTCAAACAATTACAAGCTCCATACCCTCCTATCGCTTTACCAAAATTATATTTAACAGAAGCATACATTTTAATAGGGCGCATTTGAGTATAAGAATCATAAATAGTATCAATTGGAAAGGTTTCCTCAATATCATCAATTAAATCTTCGTAATAAGGCGGTGAAGATTCTCCATTACCCAAAGGTGGAAATAACAGTTCTATTCCGTCCAAGGTATATTCGCCACTTACATTATAGGATTCAACATCTTTTTTATGAAATATAGCACCTAAATCGAGTACACTAGCACTTGCAGTCCATTTTTCATTTATTTCGTAAGTGGCACCTAAATCAATTCCAAGACCAAAATTTCCTCCAAAAAATGCTCGTCCTAACAGTTTGCTTACAGCTTGAGAAGTATCGCTTAAGTCACTTAAAGAAGCTATCCCTGAAGTATTTAAAGTCATATTTGTATTACTTACTATATGCTCATAAATATTATTTCCAGATTCACTAAGTCTAGTCACAAAAGTTCCCGTATTACTAGTACTTCTAAAACTTAAAATACTGGAATATAATTTTATTCTAGCTCCAATAGTAATTTTTTCATTTATCTTTTTATTGGCCCCAAAATGATATACCGTTAAAAGATCTCCTGAAACATTTATTTCACCTAAATCAAACTCTTTACCAATATAATTTGTGTTTCCTTCCCAAGCTAAAATTGCTAAATCTTTAGGAAAATATAATACAAAATCAAATTCTTGATAAACACCTCCTGAAAAATAATAATCCTTTTTATTTTTCCAGCCAATATTTAATAATTCTAACTGTTGAGTTGCGGTAAAGAAATCTGTATTTTCTAATTCGAATATTTTATTTCTAATACGTGTATTAATATCTAAACTTGATTCTTGAAATATATCGTATACTGAAACACCCGAAGAACCTCCATTAATGTGTATGTGGGATAAAAATGGAACTCCAAAGTGATAATCATAAGATATCCTGCTCCCTGGATTTAAAAGCATTGCTTGTGGTGTTTCTTCTAACCCATAAAGCACTTCTTTGTTTTGAGAAAATAGCGTAATTACCCAAAACATGAAAACACATGTAATTAGGTATTTCATTGTTCAATTCTTAAATAATAAGTGGTTTTAGATTGTAAATTTAGCATTCCAACAACATTATCTAACGGAGAAGGTGTTATTACATTAACAACAACTTTTTCGGCCAAAGTTAAATTAATAATATTGTCTTCTTCAATTATTTCGATATGTTCAGTAATTACAGGATTGTTTATAGAACCTGAATTTACTGGAATTAGAATTTCATATTGTAATTCATTATTCTCATCTAAAAACTGATATTGAGTAATTAATTGAACTGGGAAGCTATTCGTGTTTTTAAAATAAATATCTGCTTTTATTAAATTATCAATCGTAAAATCATCATTTAAAACATTAAAAAACGTAGTGTCTGTAACGACTAAATTATTTACGCCTAAGTCCGAAAAATTTTCAGAATTTAGATTAAAAAAAATAAAATCGAATTCTAGTTTAGGTGTTATTGCAATATCTTCTGTTTGACTGAAATCGGTATCTTTTACACATGCAATAAATAATGAAACTATAGCTGTGAATAAGAAAAGTAGGTCTAATTTCTTTTTCATTGATGAGAGTATTTATTAATTAACGCAGTAATGTAGTGGAATATTATTACTACAAGTAAAATTTAATCTCGGAAAGGGCATTAATTACTTTATAATCATCTGGGATTTTTTCATTTCGATAATTGTAAAAAATCGTTTCCATACCAATATTTTTAGCTCCTAATATATCTGCTTCAAAAGAATCTCCAATCATTACGCTATTATTCGGGCTTGTAATGGCTTTTTCTAATGCTTTCATAAACACTAATGGATTTGGTTTTTTTAAACCAACTTCTTCTGAAGTAGTTATCGTAGAAAAATAATGAAAAATACCACTATTCTTTAATTTTTTATATTGAATTTCTTCAAAACCATTGGTAATTATATGAAGTTGGTACTTTTTAGTTAAATATTCTAAAATATGTAAAGCTCCATCTAAAAGGTGATTGTCCAATGGAAGTTCCTCAATGTAAGCATCTGCTAGTTTATCTATAGTAAGATTTGAATATTCTATATTAAGCATTTTAAAAGAATCTATAAGCCTACCTCTACGCAATCCTTCTTTGGTAACTCTTTCTTCTCTATATTTTTTCCAATATTCTAGATTAATTGGCTCATATATTTTAATAAAAATCTCAAATTCAATATCAATTTCAAATTGCTTAAAGACTCTTTTAAATGCGAGCATTGAGTTTTTATCAAAATCCCATAAGGTATGATCTAGGTCAAAAAAAACATCTTTCACTAATAACTTATTTTCCATAAAAATCTATTTATTAATTTCATAAAAAAGTGTTTTTAAAATAGCACTTCTTCTACTATTCATGAAATTGTAATTATAAAATACCATCGAAAAAGTACCGTTTACTTTTTTAACAGATTCCATTATTTTTTGAACGGCATCTATTTTTTTTGAAGTAGATACTTTATTTAGCCCTTTTGCAGTCAAGGCTATTGGGTGTATTTTCAAAGGGGTTACAATTTCATAATCCAAATCATAAAACAGAAAAGGAGAACATGTACTTGCCCTAAAACCTATTACATCTTCGTAAACCATTGTATAATCTGTTGCAATTTCTAATTCTATTAAATTACGATAGTTATGAGGTAAACTCACTAAATAATCATTATTCATTGAACTTCCTAAAGTTCTATTCGTAATCGCTTCTAGTTTTTCTTTTTCTTCATTTAGAATTACTAAATCTTTTAATGCTTCATCGGAAAAAATCAAACCTATTTCTTGATAATCTGAAACATTTTTAATTAATAATTTAAAAGATTCTTTTTGAGAATTTAAACTTTCTTCAAAGTTTTTAGATGCTCCCAATAAAAAGAAAACAGTCAATTTAGACTTACTATTTATTACCGAATTTATAATCCAATTAAACGTATTAAACGGGTCTTTTTTAAACCCAAATAACACAGCACTTCTATCAAAAATACTTTTTAATTTAAATTTGAACAAATCATTAAAAAAACCAATTACTGTTCTTAACAAACCTTTATTCTTGTATAGTGATGGCTGGTTCGCATTGACAATAGTATGAATAATAGGTTTCTTTGTTGAAAACTTAATGTCGGGAAAAGTCTGTATTAATAAACTCTTGAACTTATAAGCCCAAATATCAACTACAGGATTCTCTAAAAAACCAGATTTAAAAGCTATACTTTCTGAAGCTAAATAACGTCCTTTTTCATCTTTAACGTGTGGTAAATATTCTTCATATCTAGATAATAAATAAAAACTGGCAGAAAAAATATCAAACGGTAAAGAGCTATTCTTTCCTAAGGCAAAGAAGCATTTTGTGTCTTCCCAATCTTTAACTGTAATATCTATACTTTCAAACCCTACTTGAGTTAATAAGTCGGAACTCTGTATAAATAACTCATTACCTAATTCTTTCTTACCATACGATAATTTTGGTCCAGAATACGCTATAAACTCTTCTATTGTAGATGTAAACTTCACATCAATACCTAAAATTCTAAAACAAATATGCTTAAAAATATAGGTAATTCGTTGTGTAGTTTTAAGAGCGTAAATTAATAACATAAATAATGCTAAAGCAGGTTTTCATCAGTAAAGCTAAAATACGCTTTTTCAGTAATAATTAGATGATCCAACACTTTTATGTCTATACTTTCACCTGCAGTTTTTAGTTTTTGAGTAATATTCTTATCTGCTTGACTTGGCACAAGCGTACCAGAGGGATGATTATGAGCTAAAATGAGGCCAACGGCACCAATTTGTAAAGCAGTTTTTAATACTAATCTAACATCAACTAATGTACCTGTGATGCCTCCTTTGCTTAACTGTATTTTCTGCAATACTTTATTTGAATTATTTAAATAGACAATCCAAAATTCCTCGTGAGGTAATTCACCAATAATAGGTTGCATTAATTCAAAAACTGAAGAACTAGATGTTATTTTTTTCTTTTCTAATGCTTCTTCTCCCCTACGCCTTCTTCCTAATTCTAACGCTGCTAGGATGGTGATAGCTTTTGCTTCCCCAATGCCTTTAAACTTTATTAGGTCTTTTACAGATAATTTACCGAGTTCATTTAAGTTTAACTCTACGGAAGCAAGAATTCTTTTACTCAAGGCCACCGCACTTTCCTCTCTATTACCAGAGTTAATTAATATGGCAATTAGTTCTGCATGGCTTAATGCATTTTTTCCTTTTAGCAATAATTTTTCTCTTGGACGGTCATCTTCACTCCATTGCTTTATGGAAAAAGAGGGCTTGTATTCTTTCAAAATAAATGATTTTTATTACCGGGGAGTCATTAAAGATAATGATGTATATTTAAACTGAAAAATATTTTTATTAAAATGTATCCGCCAAAGCATCATCAATCAATCGATATTCAAAAAATGATTAAGGTAATTAAAGCCTATCCTTTTGGAATGTTAGTTTCTATTTTAAATGGACTACCATTAATTACTCATATACCTATTATTTATAATGAAACAAGCGGTAAGTTGGTTGCTCATATCGACAAATACAATCCTCAATTAGCTACCTTAACTAATAATAGTAAAGTAACTGTTGTTTTTAGAGGACCTGACACTTATATATCACCAAGCGTTTATTCTACTAAACAATTACCTACCTGGAATTATATTATTGTTCATATTAAAGGTAATATAACTCTAATAAATAATCCTAACGAAGCTAAAAAAACGATGATTGAAATGACCCAGTTTTTAGAAGGTGAAAATCAAAAATTTGTTTTAGATAAAGACAATAGAGGAATGAGAAACTCCATTAATTATATTCAAGCTTTTGAAATTGAGATTACCGATTGGGAAGGAAAGTTTAAACTCTCCCAGGATAAAAAACAACAAGATCGAGATAATGCAAAAGAAGAATTCATAAAAAAATCCCGTGAGGATATCACAGGATTTATTGATGAAATATATTTATAAATTAATCACATTACGTTATCAAATTCTTTACTTCTTTAAAGTCCAATCCTCCATAATCCCCACTACTCATTAACAACAGTGAAGTGTCATTAAATTCTTGAGAAAACAAAAACGTTTTAAACTCATCTGGATTGGTATAGATAATTAAATCTTCTCTTTGAAACGCATTCGCTATTTGCTCACTGCTAATTGCTTTTAGTTTTTTAATTTCTACTGCGTGAGGTGAGTAAAAAACGACTGCCACATCTGCAGCATCTAGAGCTCCTTTATATTCCTTTAGAAATTCGGCATTTAAACTACTGTAGGTATGCAATTCTAAGCAAGCCACTAAAGTTCTATCTGGATATTGCGCTTTCAACGCATTTGTAGTGGCTTCCACTTTACTTGGGGAATGTGCAAAATCTTTATAAGCGACGCTAGTAGGCGTTTCAATAATTTTCTCTAATCGGTTACTTGCGCCTTTAAAAGTAGAAATAGCTTCGTAAAAGTCATCTTCATCAATTCCCATATGCTGACAAATCCATTTGGCACCAGCTAGGTTATTAAGGTTATGCTTACCAAAAACTTCTATTGGTAAATCACCTTCTGAAGTTGCGAGTAATGTTTGTCCGTTTTCTATGCGATATTCAGGCGTTTGATAGGCTAATTTTCTAATTTGATTATCACTTGCCTCAACGACTCGTTTTACTTCAGGATCTTCTTCGTTATAATTTATGCTTCCGCCTTGAACGATGCTATCTAAAAATATGGAGAACTGCTCCACATAATTCTCATACGTTGGAAACACATTAATGTGATCCCAAGCAATACCGCTCAACAAAGCGATATTAGGTTTGTACAAATGAAATTTTGGTCGTCTATCAATTGGAGAACTCAAATACTCATCCCCTTCCAAAACAATAAAATCATTGTCCTCTGTGAGCTTAACCATCACATCAAAACCCTCTAATTGTGCACCAACCATATAATCAACATCACGATCATGATAGTGCATCACATGCAAAATCATAGATGTTATGGTTGTTTTACCATGACTACCACCGATAACAACACGAGTTTTGTGTTTGGATTGCTCGTAGATAAATTCTGGATAACTATAGATTTTAAGATTAAGTTCTTGTGCTTTCAAAAGTTCTGGATTGTCCTTTTTGGCGTGCATCCCTAAAACGATAGCATCTAAATTTGAAGTCACTTTTTCAGGAAACCAACCAAATTCTTGAGGCAGTAGTCCTTTAGCATCTAATCTTGATTTTGAAGGCTCAAAAATAGTATCATCACTACCAGTAACCTGAGAGCCTTTATTGTGAAGTGCTATAGCAAGGTTGTGCATGGCACTTCCTCCAATAGCTATAAAATGTACGTTCATGTGTTGTGTTTTCTAGACGTTCAAATATAGGAGTTTTAGTAGGAATTTCTGAATGATTTATGAGCATTATTTTGAGAAATTATCGGGACTTCTACAGCTCTGCTCAATTTAAAATTCTCACAAAGTCGCGAAGTCGAAAAGCTTAGTCGATGACTTACTATTGGACTGGAAACCCTCCGAATTCAGCAAAGCTGAATTGTCCTCCCTTTCTAAAAAAAAGGGAGGACAGGTTAATCGCAGATTAACCAGGAGGGTTTTAGTATAACACTGAGAATGAGACTGAGAATGAGAATGAGAATGAGACTGAAACTGAGACTTAACTTTACAACGTCTCAATAGTAACCTTCTCTTCTTTAAAAACATCAATCTTTGGAAAATCCACAATCGCCTTATCAATCCATTTTAAGGCGTCCTCCTTATTTTTTCTTAATTTATAAATCTGTGCTAACCTAAAATATGCCCATGCTTTAGGAACTCCGTCTTTAGCAGAATAATTGTCAATATAAATGAGTAAACACGTTTCACCTTTATCTAACTGGATGTTATACTCCGCACAAACCTTCCCAATTTGATAGTGCATAGCATTGCGCTTATGTTTTTCTCCAGAGGCTTCTATATTTGAAATAACTTTACCTAGTTGCTTTTCTTTTTCGTATAAATTAGTGAGTTTATCATAACACGTTAGCGAACCACCTGTTTCAATTGCTAGTTTATAATATTTCTCTGCTAGCTCAGGTTCTTCATCATATTCATAGATATAACCTTTAGCCAAATACCCATCTACTTTAGAAAGTGCTTCCAGCTCCTTAGCATATTTAAAAGATTTACTTTTACTTCCGCCAATAATTCCGGGTAATTGCATGTATAATTCTACTAAAGCCCATCGTGCTTCAATGTGTTTTGGATCTAATTCTGCAGCTTTCAAAAACGCTTCTTTAACATCTCCAATAATACCGAGTGCCTTCATTTTATTAACACTAAGCGCTTTCATACCGAGAGCGCCTCCATACTTATAATGAAAGTTAGCATCATTAGGTTCTTGGTCTACTAATTTTTTATACTGAACAATCGCCTCATCCCATTTTTTCTGATAACCATACGTGTCGCCATATAATTCTATGGCGTCTATCTCGCTTTGATGGGTTTTGACGTATTTAGAAAGCAGCTGTTCTGCCTTTTTAAACTCTTTCTTATCGATAAGTTCTTTAGCGTCGTTTAATGATGACTGACTATACATAAATACAGGAATTAGAAGAAAAAATATAAGATGCTTCATGTGTTTTCAATAATTACTTTTCAACATTTACAAGCAGTTTTCTAATAAACTTCCCTTTGAGGATTACAGTTTTTTGGACGCTTGTTTATTACCGATACTTTAACAAAAACGATACCAAAAGATTTAAAAACCGAATGTGGTACTGTTTTTGATTTCCAAGTTGCAAAGATAAATAGTTTACTATTAAAATTACTAACTTCACTCAACCAAACAACGTAATGACTCATTTATTGTTTTTTTGCTAAAGTTAAGAGCATAAATTCCCTAAAATTTTAAATTATGAAGCCACTTATAAGCGTACTAATGATATTATTATTTGCTAATGTCTCTAACGCTCAAAAATCGACATACGATCAGCTCTGGAAGGATGTCACTAAGCGAGAAAATGATGGTTTGCCAAAATCAGCGCTTAAGATTGTGGAGCAAATTTCTATAAAAGCAGAAAAAGACAATAATGCACCTCAACAAATCAAAGCGCTTGTTTATGAGAGTAAGTACGCCTTAACGTTGGAAGAAGATGCTCAACTTAGTATCATCACAAAATTTAAAGCTAAGATTTCTCAAAACGAAGCTCCTGTAAAAAACGTGTTGGAGAATATGCTCGCTACTTTGTATTGGCAGCATTTTCGGCAGCATCGTTATCAATTTTATAATCGTACAAATACCGCAGAAAAAGTAAATGCTGAAGATTTTAGAACTTGGGATTTACAAACGCTTTTTGATGAAATTCATTTGCATTACCAAAACTCTTTGCAAAACGGACTCATCCTGCAACAAGTGTCTATTGAAGATTATAGTGAAATTTTGAATACGCAAACGGGCTCAAAATTATTTAGACCTACCCTTTTTGATTTACTAAACCATAATGCGCTTTCATTTTATACCACTTCGGAAACTAGCATCACAAAACCAGCCTATACATTTGAAATTGACAACAATAACTTAATCGGAAACGCATCTCAATTTTCTCTTCGGAAATTGGAATCAAAAGACACCACGTCTTTACAATTAAATGCTTTAAAAATCTACCAAGACTTAATTCAGTTTCATTTAAAAGACAAGACACCTTTTGCAGCAGTGGACGTTGATATAGCACGACTTAATTTTGTATCAGAACATGCCATTTTTGACAACAAGGAAGCTTTGCTTCTAGAAACGCTAAAATCAGCAAGCTCAACATGGAAATCTCATGAAGTCTCTGCACTATACAATTTTGAAATCGCTACTATTTATAATCAGCAAGGCGTTAGATATAACAGTAAATCCAATCCTGATGTACGCTGGAAAGTTAAAGAAGCTCTTGATATTTGCAATGCTTCAATAAAAGAATTCCCAAATAGTATTGGCGCTAAAAAATGTGAGTCTTTAAAAAGTACTATTCTTGATGATGCTGTTCATCTTACTTCAGAAACAGTGATTCCTAATAATGAGTTTTCACGATTTTTAGTCCGTTATAAAAACATAAATCAATTAAATTTTTCTATTTACAATGTCGGAATTACAGAGATAAAAAGCTTTAATAAAATCTATAAACAAGACGAAAAGCTCAAATTCTTAACATCCAAAACTGTATTTACGCAGTGGTCATCTAGTCTAAAAGACGAAAATGATTATCAATTACATTCTACAGAAATTGTTGTTCCAAAATTAAAGAATGGTCATTATATTATTTTAGCAAAAGCAAAAAGTGATAACAAAACCTTTGCTGTACAAACACTTCAAGTCACAAATTTTGTTGTCGTTGACAAATCTGTTACCAATCAAATTATTTATCAAATTATTGATAGAACTAACGGAGCTCCTCAAACAGCTGTTTCCGTAGAAATGAGATACAAAACAGATTACAATGGGAGTTTTAAGCTAACAAAATTAATCTCAGATTCTCAAGGATTCATAACCTTAGACACGACAAAGAAACGATTTATGAACCTTAGCTTGGCCTTGTCAAAAAATCAAAAAACAGGTTATTTTGATGGCTATTATGCCTATGCTTCTGGTCCTAATAATACTCATCAAAGTACAAGTTACAAACCATTTTTGTTTACAGATCGCAGTATTTACAGACCTGGACAAGTCGTCTATTTTAAAGGGATTGCTACTCAAAAAACAGAAAACAAAACCCAGCTTTATATCAATCAGAAAGCGACTATTAGACTTATTAACGTTAATGGCGAAGTGGTAAAAGAACTAGAACTCAAAACAAACGATTATGGTTCTGTTCATGGCGAATTTATAATTCCAAATACAGGTTTAACAGGAAGTTACGCCATTGATATCAATTGTGGGGCTATTGGAAGCACTCGTTTTTCGGTAGAAGACTATAAGCGTCCAAAATTTGAAACCACATTTAAACCAGTAACTAAAACATTTAAAGTCAAGGACTCTGTGACTATAAAAGGGAACGCTTTGGCTTTTGCTGGTAGTAATATCACAGATGCGAAAGTGGTCTATCGCGTCACTAGAAAAGTGCAATATCCTAATTGGTATTATTGGTATAGACCTTCTTTTAATAGCGAACCACAAGAAATCACTAATGGAGAAACGACCACAAATGACAAAGGGGAATTTGAGATTAGTTTTATAGCGCAACCAGATGAAAGCGTTGACAAAAGCAGCTTACCTGTTTTTAATTATGAAATTACTGCAGATGTCACAGACCTTAATGGAGAAACACGAAGTGAAACGACCATTGTAAACGTTGGCTACCATGCCTTATTAGCTTCAATTTCTATAGACAGTGAATTGGATAAAACCAAAACAGATCACAGCATCGCAATAGATACGAGGAACTTGAACGGAGAATTCAGTGCTGCGGAAGGCAGGCTAAAAATCTACAAGCTCAATGCACCAGATCGTGTATTGCGTCCAAGACCATGGCAAGCTCCAGATTATCAAATGCTATCTTCGGAAGCATTTATTACAAAATTTCCACATGAGGCTTTTGAAGATGAAGCAAATCCTGCAACCTGGAAAAAAGGTAAACTCGTTTTTGAAACCACATTTGATACTGAAAAATCAAAAGAGATTGCACTCAACAACATCAAAAAATGGACGTCGGGTCAATATCATATCGAAATTAAAAGTAAAGATCGTTTTGGTCAAACCGTCAAAGCCGAAGCGAGAACGACACTTTTTAGTGATGCCGATTCTAAAGTTTCAGATCATGAATTGTTTACTATTACTACTAACAAAAACAGTTACAAAGCAGGAGATATGGTTGAGCTCACTATAGCTTCCGCAGCAAAAAATGTGACTGTTACTATTAGTGTTGAGAAAGACCATAACATTATTAAAACGTTTATTGTGCCTTTAAACGATTCTAAACAAACCTTAGCAGTCCCTGTAAATAAAGAGGATCTTGGCGGATTTGCGATCCAATACAGTTTTGCAGCTTTTAATAGTTTTCAAGGTGGAGCGCTGCCAATTGCTGTGCCTTATCCTAAAACAGATTTAGAGATTGAAACGGTAACCTTTAGAGATAAATTACAACCAGGAACAGATGAAACCTGGAGCTTTAAAATTAAAGGACCAAAAGGTGATCAAGTCTCTGCAGAGCTATTAGCTAGTATGTATGATGCCTCATTAGATCAATTTAAACCGCATAATTGGAATTTCAAACCTATTAATATGCCTACGTATCGTTCATATCATAATGTGTCTGCAAACACATGTTTTGGGACCAACAGGTTTAACGTTTATAACACCAGTAGTCGTTCCTATTATAATCCGCAAGCCTATGACCAATTGAATTGGTTTGGATTTTATTTTGGGCGTGATTACAATGGGAGAATGTTCAAATCAAAATCTATGATGAGCGTTTCGGATACTACAATCCATGCTGAAAGTTTAATGGCACAGCCTAATGCTAGTGTTTCCCAAACTCTACAAGGTCAAGTTTCTGGAATTAATATCATAACTGAAGATGATCAAACTGGTGGTGGTGAAATCGTAGCAAAAGAAAAACCAAACTTCGATGACGTTAAAATTCGTAAAAACCTTCAAGAGACTGCTTTCTTTTTTCCGCAGTTACAAACAGATGCAGCAGGTCATGTGAGTTTTAGTTTCACCACGCCAGAAGCTTTGACCAAATGGAAATTACAATTGTTGGCGCATACAAAATCGTTAGAAACCAAGACCACAATGTTACAAACAGTGACTCAAAAAGAGTTGATGGTCATCCCAAATGCACCTCGTTTTTTGAGAGAAGGGGATCAAATTAGTATCAGTACCAAGATTGCTAATTTGACCGATAAAAAACTATTAGGTCACGCTAAATTGATTTTAACAGATGCTATTTCAGGTCAAGATATTTCCGAAGCATTAATCCTAGATCCTAATGCATTTCAAGCGATGGGTCAAAAATATGATCCAACTACTATGTTCGAAGTTGATGCGAAAGGGAACACCCAAGTATCATGGATTTTAAATATCCCGTTTGACGTTGACGCAGTGCAATACAAAATCATTGCAAAATCAGGTAATTTTAGTGATGGTGAGCAAAATGCCTTACCTGTATTAAGTAATAGAATGCTGGTAACAGAAACGCTACCTATGTGGATTAAAAGTAATGACACACGAACCTTTACTTTGGATAAATTGGCAACGACAACATCAACCACGTTGAAGCACCATAAGTTAACTTTAGAAATGACCTCAAATCCTGCTTGGTATGCAGTGCAAGCTTTGCCTTATTTGATGGAATATCCTTATGAGTGCAACGAGCAAACCTTTAGTCGCTATTATGCAAATGCTTTAGCCAATCATATAGCGAATAGCAATCCTAGAATTCAAGAGGTTTTTAATCAATGGAAAAATACAGATGCTTTGCTTTCTAATTTAGAGAAGAACCAAGAATTAAAATCAATCTTAATTCAAGAAACACCTTGGTTACGAGATGCTCAAAGTGAAACCGAACAGAAAAAGCGTATCGCACTCTTATTCGATTTAAACAAAATGAAAAACGAGTTAGACTCTGCAATGCGTAAACTTAAAAACGGACAAATGAGCAATGGTGCTTGGTCTTGGTTTAATGGAGGACGCGCAAACCGTTATATCACACAGCATATTATTACTGGCTTTGGACATTTGAATAAGCTATCTGTCACGTCGAGCGGAATCGAGACGCAAATGATTGAAAAAGCAGTCGCATACCTTGACGCAGCGTTCGTCAAAGACTATAAGGACATCAGAAAATATAACAAAGATGCAGACTTAAGCAAAGATCACCTGAGCGACACACAACTGCACTATTTGTATATGCGCAGCTTTTTTCCGGAGTTAAAAAAATCAAAACGAGTGCAAGAAATCACAGATTATTACCAGACCCAAATTCAGAAATACTGGTTACCTCGCTCCTTGTATGCTAAAGGATTAATGACTTTAGTACTTCATAGAATGGATGACAGCAGTACATCTGCAAAGATTTTAGAATCTTTACGAGAAACGAGTATTACTTCGGAAGAAATAGGCATGTATTGGAAAGCAAACAGCAGTTCATGGTATTGGTATCAAGCACCAATTGAAACACAAGCGTTGATGATTGAAGCGTTTTCTGAAGCTGGAAATGTCATACAAAATGACACGAAGAATCTTGAAGACCTAGATAACTTAAAAACCTGGTTACTTAAAAACAAGCAAACCAATCAATGGAAAACAACAAAAGCAACTACCGAAGCTGTGTATGCCCTGCTATTACAAGGTAGTGACTGGCTAAGTGTTACAGACATGGTGGATATTGTTATAGGCGGACAACAAATTGCCCCTTCAAAACTAGAAGCTGTTAAAGTAGAAGCTGGAACGGGATATTTTAAAACGAGTTGGTCTTCTTCGGAAATTAAACCAGACATGGCAACCGTCAAATTAACAAAGAAAGGTGATGGCATTGCTTGGGGAAGTCTATACTGGCAATATTTTGAGGATTTAGATAACATAACCGCTGCAGAAACACCTCTTAAACTGAGTAAAAAACTCTTTAAGAAAACGACTACAGATACTGGTGAACAAATCACAGAAATCACAGCAGAAACCAATTTAAACGTTGGTGATTTAGTAAGAGTAAGAATAGAATTACGAAGTGATCGCGCCATGGAATTTATTCACATGAAAGATATGCGCGCAGCAGGATTAGAACCTGTTAATGTAATGTCTCAATATAAATATCAAGATGGATTGGGGTATTATGAAAGCACCAAAGATGCTTCAACCAATTTCTTTTTTGACTATTTACCAAAAGGCGTTTATGTTTTTGAATATGATTTGAGGGTTAATAATACTGGAGATATGAGTAATGGGATTACGACAATTCAAAGTATGTATGCACCAGAATTTAGCAGTCATAGTGAAGGGATTAGGATTAGTGTTGACTAAAAACTCAGTTGCTCTTTAAACAAATAAGATTGTCGTCTGGAGATTTCAATTTCTTCTCCAGATGGCATTTCTATTTTAAGCTTTCCGTTAAACAATGATACACATTTTTTTAACGTGCTGGATGTTTATGATTTGTTGACGGTTGGCTCTAAAAAAACATCAGATGGCAATTTTTCTTCAATTTGCGCCAAGGATTTATAAATTAAAGGTTTATTGCTATCAAAAAAGAAACGTGTATAATTCCCTACGATTTCAAAAAGCGTCATATCTTGGATTTTAACTAGCCAACATTTTTCACCATCCTTAATGAATATTTGTTCGTCTAAATTTAAAGCTTGGCAATACGCTTCAGTTACAGCCGAATGGTCGATAATAGCGCCATGGCTATTAGCGTTTTTATCTAAAATAAAAGCTATCTCTTCTTGATCTAGAAGCCTACCATTCCATTCAACTCTTGCGTTGAGATCATCTATAACAGATATTACTTGTCCTCTATCATTAAGGTAGCCTTTAAGGCCCTCTATGACAGATTTTTGAGCAAATAATGATCCAAAGGTTATAAAAAGAGCTAATAAAAGTGATGTATTTTCATGTTTGTTGTTTTAAAATCACCTTAAAATAAAACAATAGCCAATTAAAAAATGATATGATTAACTACAACTTAAGGATCGCAGAACGCGACTATTTAATTTCTGGAGGAAAGCCTAATAATACTTTTTCTACAAGGGTTATAAATTGTACTTCTTATTTTCGGTTGATGCATTAAGGGTTGATGCATTACGGATGGAGCAATTGTTGGAGCTCATCTTTGATGACGACTTGCGAGAGCATGACCCTTTGTCGCTTTTCTAAGGAAAAGGGTAATGCCCATAAAAAATTACTCTTTATCGCTAGTATCAATAGATTTTGTCAATGCTGAAGAAATAATACCTGTTGGTATAGCAACGATACCTAAACCAATCATCAAGATAAAAAAGGTAAACATCTTACCGCCTATTGTAATAGGATATACGTCACCATAACCCACTGTTGTCAGCGTGATAATTGCCCACCATAAACTATCAAAAATGGAAGAGAAATACTCTGGTTGTGCCTGATTCTCAAAGTAATAAATACCAACAGCAGCAAAATAAATAAGAATAAGAGTAATGAAAATAAATAAAAGTATTTGCTCCTTAGCAGATTTTATAGCTGTTGTAAATTGGGTTATTGCACGATTGTATCGTACAAGTTTAAATATTCTAAATAATCTCAAGAAACGCAAGGCCCTTAGGGACCTTAAATCGACCCCAAACGACAAATAAAATGGGAGAATAGCTAGAAAATCTATAATGCCAAAAAAACTAAAAACAAATTTCAACTTATGGTTTGCAACATAAATTCTCAAGAGGTATTCTAGCGTAAAAATGATCACACAAAACGTTTCAATGACGCGAAGTATAGATCGGGTTTGTGGCTTTAAATCTGGTATCGTCTCCATAGAAAACGTCACGATTGACGTCAAAATCAATACTTGAATACCTAATGAAAAACAACGACTTTATACATTATCATTAATCTCTACAATACTTTTGATATACGCTTTCATAATTAGCAAAAAATAATTTGAAAATTAATAGATTGCACTCCTAACCGTTAAGCATTTTCCAGAGTTTATCCTTAAGCTCCATAATACCTTTTTGAGCTACAGAGGATATAAAAAGGTATTCAATAGGAAGTATTTCGTCTAGCTCTACTTTCATTTCTGCTTGGAGTTCATCATCCAGCATATCGCTCTTAGAAATAGCAATCATTCGCTCTTTATCCAACATCTCTGGATTATAACGCTTAAGCTCATCTAATAAAATATCATATTGCTTACGGATGTCTTTAGCATCTGCAGGAATTAAAAACAGTAAAATAGAATTACGTTCTATATGACGTAAAAAATAATGTCCAAGTCCTTTACCTTCTGCAGCGCCTTCAATAATTCCAGGAATATC
>CAJXEB010000045.1 GCA_913052585.1 uncultured Flavobacteriaceae bacterium
GTTATAGTTTCAGTATTACCACAGCCTGGAACTGAAGAATCAGAAAATGTAATGACGGGACTCGGGTCACCACAACTAGAAACAGCAGTTGCACTTCCTGTATTTGTTGGTGAAGTGTCATCTCCACATTCAAGAGTTGATATATCTGTCGGACAAGTAATGGTTAATGTTGAAGTACCAACAATTACATTTGCAATAGCTGTACACGTTGAAATTTGACCAGTATCGCTTGTTACAATTACATCAACATTATTTAAACCTATATCTGCAGTTGTAAATGAAACAGTTGCGGCTGGAGGTGCACCTGCATTAACAGTATAACCAGCACAAGCTACTGAAACGCTTTCTAATAAATCTTCTGCGTTTATAGTTGCATTACCACCACCATCTAAGGTAACATCTAAAGGAGAAGAAACAACCTCATAGCTGTAAAATAACCCCCAACTATTTAATGTTCCCGTATCTGAACCAGCATTATCTGAAATAGTTAATGTCCATATTCCGATAGTATTTTCACCATCAAAAGCAGTTAATAGATTATTTGGGATAAAAGACCCATTTATTGTAGGAACTCCACCACCACATTCATTTTCAACATTTGTAGCTGCGTTATCATCCAAAACAGCATCTAAGTCATCTCCACTACATCCAAATGCTGTTGAAGGAACACCTATACGATCTATAATAGTCACCGTTGTTAATGAGGGTGATTGTATCGTAACAATATTATCACCAATCCAAGTATGAGATATATTTAATTGTATATTTAAATCTGTTATACTTACATTGTCAACAACATTTATTGTAGAAGTAACTCCTGCTGGATTATTATCAGGAATTCCAACTGGAATATTTGTAGTAGTTGAACCATTCATTGGAAGAGTACCTGATCCTTTACAAACAATTACTGGAGGATCATCAGTTACATTAATATCATCTGTTAGGACTGCTGGTACTCCCGTACAAAAATCGTTTACTGTATATGCTATTGTTTCCAAACCCGCACCTGTTAAGCTTGGGTCAAAAGAATAGGAAGTACCATTACCATCATCAGTTACCCCTGTACCGCTATAAACACCACCAGTTGGAGAACCACCAGTAAGTCCTGCTTGCACACCATCTGCTAAACATACTTCATCTTGAGTATCGAAACTCGAAAAAGTTGGTGGTAAATCAAATGCTTGAGTACCATCATTCTTACTTCCTGTACTTCCTTGATCCGCACTAAAACCCAATCCTCTTCTTGCAAAAGCATCCCATATTTGGCATTGATAAGCACCACCATATAAAGCTTGATCTGCTGCTAAAATAGCATCACGTCCATCTACAAAACCAGGAGAACAAGGCTGTAACTTTAAGCCTTCAGTAACTAAAGCCATAGCAATATTATTTCCACTAGTACCATTATAGATATCTGTGTCAAAACCTTCAGTTGCCATAATCTCCCAAGTCATTTCCCAAAGCATCATAGCCCAAACCGAACCTACTCCATGAGGAGCAACTACAGTTTTTATATCATCGTACGTATGAGGATTTACAGCGAAATTTGTACTATAAGGATGAGGGCGAATTCCAGGTCCGTTTATTGGTTGACCAAATAAATAAGTACCAACAGCTCTAGAGTCAGGACTAATATCGCTAGATTTCATTGTAAACATTAATCCATAATAATCACTCCATCCTTCACCCATTTGTTCTTGATTTCCTAAACAACCTGAAGCACCAGCTCCACCAGTTAATCTATTGGATATTCCGTGGCCATATTCATGAACAATTACCAGATTATCAAGATCCCCATCGTGTGAAGGACTTGAATTGCTACATACAAACATTTGCATTCTAGGATTCCCACCATCTGATGGAGTACCAAAATTAGCATTACAATTTCCTGGGTTTTGAGCATCTGCATTTACACTATCCGATCCTAAACCTCCATTACCATAGTTGTTTTCTTGAAAATTACCACTTGCTTCATCAAAACCATATTGATACATTACATCGTGAATAATATTATTCCAGTAAAATAAATTAGTAATATTAGGAGATTGATTTACTATTGGATTTTGACTTAAATCTATTGGGAAAACAAAATTTAGTGTTGGCCCACCATCAGGCGAAAAGCCTGGAACATTATTTCCATCTCTATCTTCAGATGCATAAACATTATTTCCTCTAGTAATTGTAAATTCATGGCCTGGATTGCCATCGGTATCATGCCAGCCAAAAGGAGATGCTATGCTATTATCAGGATCTGATTCCAAGGATCTAGAGCCATGATCTGGCGATTCAACAGGCATGGCATAAACATTATAACCACTAGCGAGAGAAAAACTATTAATTCTTTCTATTTCTTCTAAAGGTCCAATAAAGGGTTGATTTTTATTTAGAACATTAATGCTATGGTCATGATCACTATGATCACCTAAAATATTACAATAATGAGTAAAGTTATTTTTATCTATTATAATTCCAGAAGACGCATCTACTCGAAAATTCCACCAATCATCAGAGTCAAGTTCTGCGATAGATAGTTGCCATACTTTTATAGTGCCAATTTCTGGTCTATAATAATACATGAGTTTAACTGGAATATCTTCTGTAGAAATTCCACTTTTATCATAAATTGCTTTTTGGTTGATTCCCCCTTCATTTTTTAATTGTTGAAGGTTATTTAGATTATACTTCATTTGATCAGCAACAGCCGAAATAGCTTGGCTTGAATTCAAACTTGCAGCATTACTAGTTACAGTAGACTGAATGTCGTATAAAAAATTATTGTGTGAAACTATAAGGTTACCGTTTTTGTCTAAATGAACATCAGATTCTGTTCCATAAACTTCCAGACCATTAATAGCCTGTCTCAAATAAATGTGATGTATTCCGTTTCTTTGATCAATATGCTCTGAAGTGATTACATAATCAGAGCTTTTTTGCTGAACCATTTCTTTTAAAGAAAATTGAGCTTTTGATTCGGCTTTTGAAAAAGATTTAGATTTGTTTTTTTGTGCTGATAACTGAATACTGCAAAAGCATAAAGCTATCAAAAATAGATTTGGGAGTTTCATTTTTGATACATTTTAATTAGTAGGTTCTGCTAATATAAATGAATATAAATTAGTTCTATAAAAAAACCGTCTATTAATATGGTTTTTTTACTGTATCGTCAAACTATTAATCCAATTTATCAGTTAATGTTTTAAAGACATGTTTAGCGTTTTTATTTTCATATAAAACACTATAAACAGCATCTATAATAGGTGTTTTAGCATTTTTTTCTTTATCCTGATTAAGCAGGTAAGCACTTTTTGTAGCGTAATAACCTTCGGCAATCATACTCATTTCCATTTGGGCACTTTTTACGGTATATCCTTTTCCAATCATATTACCAAACATACGATTACGACTAAATGTAGAATAGCCCGTCACTAATAAATCCCCGAGATATGCAGAGCCATTAATGTCCCGTTTCATTTTGTAAATCTTTTTCACATACTTCTTCATTTCCCGAATAGCATTACTCATCAACACACTTTGAAAGTTATCGCCATATCCTAAACCGTGTGCAATTCCAGCAGCAATAGCGTAGATATTTTTAAGCATTGCAGCATATTCTGTACCAATAATATCCTCACTGGTTTTACATTTTATATAATCACAACTAAGATGATCTGCAACCGTTTGTGCCTTTTTATCATCTGCACAGGCAATGGTTAAATACGAAAGTCGTTCTAATGCAACTTCTTCTGCATGACAAGGTCCTGTAATTACACCAATATCTTTAAAGGGTATATTTAAATTTGTAAAGAAATGATCTCCTACTATTAAACTCGTTTCTGGAACAATTCCTTTAATTGCCGAAAAAATAATTTTTCCTTTTAACGATACGTTTAATTTTTTCAACTCAGCATATAAGAAAGCAGATGGAATTGCAAAAATGAGATAATCGGCATAAATTACCATCTCATTGATGTCGTTACTTAGTTTTAATTTAGAAACATCAAACTCGACAGAACTTAAGTAATTTGGATTGTGTTTGTCTTTTTTAATGTGTTCTAATGCGGTTTCATTTCGCATATACCAACCAACTTCTTCTAGGTTTTCACAAAGCATTTTTACTATTGCTGTAGCCCAACTTCCTCCTCCAAAAACGGCAAACTTTGGTTTATTTGACATAAATAAATAGTATTAAATTCAAAAATACGTAATAATAACAGGCTCTACAAACGATGTTAAATATTGCTTTTTTTATAAAAATTCATCTCATCAATATAGTGCCAAACATTTTTACTTAACATTGGTTTAATGTTTTTATTTAGCGCAACATTGTTCCTAATAAATGTAGATGATAGCTCAACTATTGGTGCGTTAATGACAGTTACGGAGTTGTTTTTTTCTAGAATTGAATTTGATTTACTTTCAGAATTCTTAGAAATTCTAGGATAAATAAATATGGGATACCTTTCTAAAATTACTTCATAATTCTTCCATTTATGAAGATTCTTTAAATTGTCTTCACCCATAATTAAACAAAATTCTTTGTCTGGATGTTTTTCCTCTAAAACCGCTAAGGTATTAACCGTATAATTTGGTTGTGGAAGGTCAAATTCTATATTACTAGCTTTTAATTTTGGGTACTCTTCAGTTGCAATTCTAACCATCGCCAATCGATGGGTATCTTCTAGCAAGGTGTTCTTTTTTTTATGCGGATTATGAGGAGTTACTAACAACCAAACTTCATCTAGTTCAGAAAATTCTGCCATATGGTTGGCAATTATTAAATGCCCTACGTGAATAGGGTTAAAGGTGCCAAAAAATAAGCCTACCTTTTTACTCATCGGATTTGTTTATATAGTTTTCAACTAATACTTCAGCTTCTTTTAAAGCAACTTCCAAGTCAATATTTTCAATTATAAAATCAAATTGTGGAGCAGTTGCTAATTCTACTGAAGCTTTTGCAATTCGCATATTAATTTTTTCTTCACTTTCAGTTTTACGTTTTTTCAACCTTATTTTAAGTTCGTCCACACTTGGTGGCTTCACAAATACAGATAAGGTTTCCACTGGATATTTCTTTTTAATTCGCAATCCACCAACCACATCAATATCGAAAATAACGTTTTTACCTTTTGCCCAAATACGATCGACTTCTGTTTTTAAAGTTCCGTAAAAATTATCTCGGTACACTTCTTCCCACTCTAAAAAGTCACTATTTTTTATGTGTTGTTTAAATTGTTTTAAACTAATGTAATAGTAATCTTTACCATGAATTTCACCTTTCCTAGGCTCTCTTGAAGTAGCAGAGATAGAAAAGTCTAAATTTAATATCTCTTGTTTGAGTAAATGTTGAACGATGGTTGTTTTACCACTTCCAGATGGTGCCGAAAAAACGATTAATTTTCCTCCTGTCATTATAAAACGTTTAAGGCTTGTTCTTTTATTTTTTCTAATTCATCCTTCATTTGCACGACCAATTGTTGCATAGGAGCGTGATTTGATTTTGATCCAATGGTATTGATTTCTCTACCAATTTCCTGACAAATAAAACCAATTTTTTTTCCGTTGGAATCGGAAGAATCTAACGCTTCCTTAAAGTAGTTTAAATGATTTTTTAAACGCACTTTCTCTTCAGTAATGTCGTATTTTTCTAGGTAATAAATCAACTCTTGTTCAAATCGATTTTCATCTACCGCTTCTTTTAAATCTGTTACTGCTTTGCGAAGGCGATCTTTAACGATTTCAATTCTATCAGAATCAATATCTGTTACTTTTATTAATAATTCTGAAATGCTATTAATTCGCATTTTAAAATCATTTTCAAGCACCTTGCCTTCATCAGAGCGATAAATATTAATTGCCGTTAATGCTTCGTTAACTGCTTCCAAAATAGTTTTAAACTCATCTGCATCAATTTCTTCTCGTTCCGTTTTCATAGCATCCGGCATTTTTATAGCCATTTTTAAAAGCTCTACATCATCAACAGAAATGACATTTTTAAGTTGATTCATGTATTGCCTTACTATTACTTCATTCACTTTCGCACTCGTTTTTTCTCCAGTAATTTCAACATAAAGGTTGAAATCTACTTTTCCTCTTACTAACGATTTCGAAATACTTCTACGAATCTCTAATTCCTTTTCTCTATAGGATGAAGGAACTCTAGCATTTAAATCGATGCTTTTGCTATTTAACGATTTTATTTCGACGGTAATTTTTTTAGTAGGTAACTGGATTACCGATTTACCATACCCGGTCATTGACTGAATCATAAACTGATTTTTTATAAGATGCAAAGGTACTAAATTAGTGTGGGAGTGTAAAAACTTAGATTACTTTGAATTCCTTCTTTTTTGAATTTTTTTTTTAAATAAAGGAATTTGTTGATTAACTAAAAACGTATGCATAATTAAGGTGAAAAATAATTTATTTTCAGGATTATTTTATGTCTTTTAAAAATTCAACAGTTCGTGATTCACTATAGTAAGTGCCATTAGGCTTATGAAAACCCACATGTCCCCCATATAAAGGAGTTTCTAAAAAAAGTGTTTTCGAATTTTCTGCAATCTCAAAAGGGAAACATTCTGGATTTAGAAAACTATCATTTTTTGCATTTAAAATTAATACAGGAACTTTAATGTTGGGTAAAAATTGATTGCTACTGTTTATTTTGTAATAATCGTGAGCATCTTTAAAACCGTGAGCTCTGGAGGTGTAGATGTCATCAAAATCCTTTAAAGACTTAACTTTATTTAATTCTGAAGCAAACATTTTATCGGGATGTTTCTTCATTTTTAATTGATATTTTTTGCGTAAGCTTATTAAAAAAACAGTCCTATATGGCAAATTTTCGGGTTTATTTAAGCTTTCTAAAGAACCCCTTAAACTGGTGGGTACCGAAATAGCAACTCCTTTTTTTATTTCCTTAGGAACAGTTTCTCGTTCGCCTAAATATTTTAAAATCAAATTTGCTCCTAAACTAAATCCTACTAAAACGATTTCTTGATAGTGATCCTTTTCTAGAATGTGATTTATAATCGATTCTAAATCATCTGTTTTTCCAGAATGATAGGATTGATACATTGTATTATCCTCTCCACTACAACCTCTAAAATTCATAGCAGCAATATCCCAATGATCTTCCAATAAGGGATTGGCAGCACCTTTTATATAGATTCTTTGAGCATTCCCTTCTAAACCGTGGAGTAAAATAGCTACTTTTTTGGTTGGTTTTTTAGCATACGACCAATCAATGTCAATAAAATCATGATCAGGTAATGTAACGCGTTCTCTTTTTTGAATTAACCCAGGAGAAATCCTCAGTTTTGCAGAATATATTGTAGAAAAATGCCCATTCTTAAAAATAAAGGAAGGTTGGTAATCACTTTGTATAAGGGGCATCTTTTTTTTTAGCAAAGTAAGAAATTACTATAACCCGTAGTGCGTTTTGATGAAATTACACCTAAAACTATCAAATATTCTCTTTTTTCATCCCAATCCTAAAAGAATAATAGAAAATTTCATCAATATTCCATTTGGACTTAGGATAAAATTGATGAAAAATACTCAAAATGAATAACGAGTTTCTAGAGATACTTCAAAAAGTATTTTATTTTTGAAAAAAATTAAAAAATGTATTTAAAAGAATTTGAAGTTCGTTGGAACGATCTTGATGCTAATCGTCATTTAGCAAACAGTAGTTATATAAATTTTATGAGTCATACCCGTCTTAGTTTTATGATGGAGAAAGGTTTTGGTCAAGGTAATATGGTAAAACATCATATTGGACCCGTAGTTTTTTATGAACATATGTTTTATTTTAAGGAGATTTTTCCTGGAAAACCTGTCCGTGTTTCTTTGCAATTAAAAGGAGTTTCTGAAGGAGGTATGTATTTTGAATTTCAGCATAATTTTTATAATGCAGAAGGTGTAAACATGGCTCGTTGCAATATGATGGGAGGTTGGATTGATTTGCAAACTCGAAAATTACGTGATTTACCAGAATTGCTTTTATCTGCTTTAAACAGTTTAGAAAAAACAAGTGATTTTAAAATTTTAACGAAAGAAGATACTCGTAAACACGAACAATTCCCTCAGAATTTATAAACGTTAGTGTTGTATAATTTGTTTTGTAATAAGTTAAATACCTAATTAATGTCCCATTTCGAAGGAGGAATGAAGCGGCAATTTTTATAATATAGTGAGACTGCCACGTATTACTGAAAAAGTAAAATTCGCAGTGACAAATACAAATAATTCGCAGATGGTCCTTAGCCATTATTACGAAATCGCCTTATAACTATGCGCTTTTTGGTTTTCTGGTAGAAAGAAAAACACCAATAAATATTAATGCAGCTGCACCAACTCTAATCGGAGTTAACGAATCTGAACCTACAATTATTGCAAATAAAACAGCTATAACTGGTTGTAAATAGATGAGAGCTCCAATGGTTGAAGGTTGCAATTGTTTTAAAGCATAGATGTTAAAAAGATAGGTAAAAAAAGTGGTTCCTATTACAACGAATGCTAATTTGCTTATAATATCTAAAGGTAATTGAGACCATTCAACCGCAATGAATTCATTGATGCCAATAGGGAAATTAATGATAAAAGCAATTAAGAATAACCATTTCATTAATGTGATAGAATTGTACTTTTTAACTAAGGGCTTAACAATAATTAAATAGATAGAATAGGACGTAGCATTCACTAAAAATAAAACATTTCCTAATGGAATATTTGGTGCGTTATTTTGGGTTTTCATTCCGAAGAAAATTAAAAATAAAGCTCCAAGAAGCCCCAAACCAATTCCAACATATTTACGCCAAGTAATTTTTTCTTTTAAAAATATGGCTGACAATATTAGAAGAATAACAGGTACTAAAGTAATTACAACTGAGCTATTTATAGGTGTTGACAAGCTTAATCCCTTAAAAAACATCAACATATTAATAGTCATACCAAATAAGCCACAAGCCAAAAACCGAAGCCAATCTTTTCGTTCCACTTTTTCAAAAGGGAAAAATAAACTCAATAGCCAAAATAGAAGTGTGGCACCACTAATACGTAAAAAAATAAATCCATAAGGTTGGATTATATCTGGCATTAAGTTTTTAGCAATCGTATGATTAACGCCATATATAACACTTGCAGTAGCAGCCGCGAAGAGGGCTAGGGCTCTTTGGTTCATAAAAGAAAGGTTATTTTAATTCCCATCCAAAGCCACTATTTAAAACATAATCAAATTCGTTTCCTATAGCAGCGGGTTGATTATCATAATTGAGGTTAAATTCTGTTTTTATATATAAATCCCAGGGTAGGTCGTATTTGAAGACTACGTTGTAATCCAAACGAAATCTTTTACTTTCAGATAAACTATAATAGGCTGTGAAATCTGTTAACAAACTTAAATCGCCAAATTCGAACATATTAAATTCGGCCGCGAGGTTAGTCTCTGTAGAGTTTTTATCTAATGTTGGATCAAAATAGGTTTCTACATTATAGTTAAGACCGGTTCTTATTCCAAGAGATAATCTATTACTACTTACTATATATTTTCCTATTCCTAGAAGTGTAGTAACTCTTCCTTTAAGTGCTTGTTCTGTATTAGATAAAAATGAGACTTGTACAATCCCATAATAATCTTTAAATAAAAACCGTTGAGCATCCAAGTTCCAATCAACTCTTTTAATTTCGTCAACATTGTCTTGATTGGTTAGTAAGGAACTATATCCAGCGTTAAAACTCCATAATTCACCCACATATTTTAGATTACTACTTACCGTGAATTGAGAAAAATTATTTGATTTTGTTAAATTAAAACCTAAATCTATACTTCCTTTAAACCGATCCCAAATTTTAGTTCCAGAAGCTTTTAATTGCGTTAAATTTTTTATGTTGGTTTCAAAGGAGTAGCCTTTTTCATCTGCAATTAAGATAATTTCTGGTTTAATAGACCTAACTTTTCCAAGATAATGACCGCCATTAGCTAAGTTTATTAAGAATGTTTGGTTTAAATAAATTTCTTCGACCTCTTTATATTCAATTTTAAAATCTTTATCACTAAATGATGTTTTCATGGTAATAACACCATTAATAAGAGATTTTACTTCACCTACAACGATATTGGTATTCTTAAATTTTAGAGAATCTGTTTGTGAATAACCACAAATTCCAAACAAAACAAAAATGAAGAATAGAAACTTTTTCATAAATACTTTAATGCAATTCAAAAATACCTATAATAATTATAATATTGAATCTTTTGCAGCTGTAACTACTTTCTTACTATTGCCTATAAAGATTTCTTGTTCGTTAATTAAAACTGGACGTTTTAAAAAAGTATAATGCTCTAATAATAAATTTTTATAATCTGATTCTTTTAAGTCTTTGTTTTTTAAATCCCGTTCATTATATAATCTTGCTCGTTTATTAATTAGTGCTTCGTAATTTTTAGAAAATTGATAAAGTTCTTCTAACTCTGCTTTAGAAATTGGATTTGTTTTTAAATCTTGTTTAATGAAGGCTTCAGGAAGGTTTAAATCTTTTAAAATACGTTTGTTGGTGTCACAAGTAGAGAGGTGGTATATTTTTTTCATTCGTTATTTTATTATAATCAGAATATTTATTAAGTAAAAGGATACTACAAAGTAATCTAAAAAAGTAGTAAGAATAGTTTATTTTCACCTTAAAATAAAACACTATGGATTACACTTTTGATATCACTTTAAAAACAAGATCACTATTTCATCATATTTTAGAAACTTTAACGTTAGATAAACTCAATACAAAACCTGAAGGATTTAATAACACTATTTTTTGGAATATAAAACATGTGGTGATTACGCAACAATTATTAACCTATAGATTATCAGGATTGCCTGTTTTAGTTTCGGAAGCCGAAATAGAAGCTTTTAAAAAAGGAACAAAATCGGAAGGTAAAGCAACAATTGAAGACTTAGAGTTATTAAAATCTCAACTTTTTACA
Source organism: uncultured Flavobacteriaceae bacterium (assembly GCA_913052585.1). Taxonomy (GTDB): domain Bacteria; phylum Bacteroidota; class Bacteroidia; order Flavobacteriales; family Flavobacteriaceae; genus Marifrigoribacter. Next base: position 10,982 of record CAJXEB010000045.1, read on the forward strand.
ACACTTGAAAAAACAAAAGAAGATTATCAAAATGGATTATTTAAAAAATATATAGAATATACAGTTTCTACTAAATCAACCCTAACAACTATTGATGAAGCTTTAGCGTTTAATAGCTTCCATGAAGGAATTCATTTTGGATATATTTTAGCAATGAAAAGAACCCTCTAAAGATTAAGATAGGGTTTTGCATCATCCATTGGAATCCTTATTTCGATTGGGCCATCTATATAACTAGCTATTTCATATTGATTGTAGATAATTATAACTTCAGTATTGGACATTCCAATTGATTCTGGCAAATAAAATTTTTCGTTTTCAAACCAATATCCCGTTGAATTTATAGGGTCATTTAAAGGAATTCCATTTTCATTTCTAAATGCTTTTTATACAAAAGCGGTAAATTCTTTTTTGTTATTTAATATTGAAGAAGTAGTTTTTAAATTTCCAGTTAAAGGATCAAAATTTAAAAATTTAGTCCTTCCGTATCCATGAGCTCCACCCGTAAACGAATAAAAATCTGTTTTTAAACATAATATTGAAGGGCTAGAATAGGAAGTGGAAATAGAAACTTCTGCGATGTAAGGGTTTGTTTCTGGAAATTCTTTTTTATCAATTTCGTAGGATTTTAAAAAATTATTTGCAGCCTCAGTAATGGTTTTAGTTTTTATGGTTTTTTCAAAATTTAATTTTAAAAAGTAAATAATTGCATTTCCAACAGTAAAATTAATTTTGTCAGTAACCTCTTTCTCCCCCACTATTTTACAATAATCTATAGTAACTGTTGCACAGTTAGCACCTTTACAATTGCCCTGAAATTCTTCAAAAGATAGAACATTAGTAAGCTCTTCATTACAGCTAAAGGTTATTAAAAAGAACAGAAAGACTATTTTTATTTTGATAGACATATGTTAAAATGTTTCTCAATTTATTTTGAAAATTTAAAATTATCGCTTTTGTTCTTCTAAAATGACAACAATGAAATTTAACAAAAAAACAATCCATGGAGGACAGCAATAGATGGAATAATAAAATTATTAGGCCATGGAGATGAAGTGATTTATAACAATGATTTGTATGGAGGTTCTTATTGTTTCTTTACAAATATTTACACAAAATTTACTATGAAGATAATTTAATTAACGACCTTAAACTAGCAATAGAATAGTTCAGTAACTAGTAAGTAATTAAATTGGAATTCTATATTATTCTAAAATAATACCATTTTAATTGATATAATAAATATATCCGAAATTTAACCAGTAAATCCACTCATTAGCTAAGTTTTCCGGCACATCAGGGCTTAAACCATCTACCCAGTTTGAAAAGTAATATTGTAAACGACTGTCAAGCATTAAATCGCTTGAAGTAGATAACTTATATCGTATACCTATACTAGTTACAAAAGCCCAAGTATTCCCTCCGTCTTGTCTAATTGCAGTAGCAGGATTGTATTTTCCTCCATAATAATCACCGTCATTTACATAAGTAACTTCAGGATTATATCCAACAAAATGGATTCCAGCACTGATAAAAGGCGCTAAACTTCCTCTTCTAGAAGAAAAGTCACGAATACTAAAAGGAAAATATTCTAATTGAGAACCAATTTCAAAATTGGTCGCTTTTCCAGACATAGATCTAAGAAAATCTGCAGCTTGTCCTTGTTGGTCATCAGCTACCCATCTCCCTCTATGCTTAAGATTTACTTTATGTAAAGCTATTTCTGTACGAATTTTAAAGTGATCATTCCAATATTTATCACGAGTATAACAATTACAATCTGCTCTGTAAGCAAAGTTTATGTAATGTATAATACCAATACCAATACCAGTATTCCCTATGTTGTTTTCTACGCTACTTCTTTGACCAAAATCTGAATATAAAGAAGAAGGTCCAACGATAACTCCAACTTCATGGGAAAACCCGAGTTGACTGTAAACTTCTTGCTTTGGGAAAATAAGAAATACTAATACCAATATCAATATTCTGGCATTCATTTTTTGTTGTAGGTTTAGATTGAGACTCAACAAATATATAAAAACAAATGTAACCCTAAAATTTAATAGCAATTTTTCGTTTATTTATTAAAAAACAACATTCAATTTTTAGAGAACTCTTATATTTGCATAAACATTAATCTTAAAGTTTCAATAAACTAAATTTTATGAAAGATAGCATAAAAGAATTCATTTTAAAAGTTGAGAAAATGAATCCTAACGAGCCTGAGTTTATTCAGGCCGTTACTGAAGTAGCTGAAGTTGTAATTCCTTTTATAGAGGATAACAAAGAGTATCAAGGTAAAAAATTATTAGAACGTATGGTTGAGCCAGAACGTACAATAATATTTAGAGTTCCTTGGACTGATGACAGTGGCGAAATTCAGGTAAATAGGGGATATAGAGTAGAATTTAATTCTGCAATAGGACCTTATAAAGGTGGTTTGCGTTTTCATCCATCTGTAAATCTTAGTATTTTAAAGTTTTTAGGTTTTGAACAAGTATTCAAAAATAGCTTAACTACACTTCCGATGGGAGGTGGTAAAGGAGGGGCTGACTTTAATCCAAAAGGAAAAACAGATGCTGAAGTGATGCGTTTTTGTCAAAGTTTTATGACTGAACTATCAAGACATATAGGTCCAAATACCGATGTTCCTGCTGGAGACATTGGTGTTGGAGGAAGAGAAATAGGTTTTATGTTTGGACAATATAAACGTCTAAGAAATGAGTTTACTGGAGTTTTAACAGGTAAAGGACTTTCTTATGGTGGTTCATTAATTCGTCCTGAAGCTACTGGATATGGAAATGTTTATTTTGCTAAAAATATGTTAGCAACAAGAAGTGATTCATTTGAAGGAAAAACAGTTACTATTTCTGGTTCAGGAAATGTAGCTCAATATGCAGCAGAAAAAGTAATTGAATTTGGGGGTACTGTAGTAACGTTATCAGATTCTGGAGGATATATTTATGATGCAGACGGTATTAATACTGAAAAACTAGCTTTTATAATGGAGCTTAAAAATGTGAAACGTGGTCGTATAAGTGAATACGTTTCACAATATCCTTCAGCTAAATATATAGCTGGTGAACGTCCTTGGAGTGTTAAATGTGATATTGCTTTACCTTGTGCGACTCAAAATGAAGTTAATAAAGAAGAAGCTCAAACACTAGTGAATAATGGATGTTTTTGTGTGGGAGAAGGAGCTAATATGCCTTGCACACCAGAAGCAGTAGGAATATTTGCAGATCATAAAATATTATTTTCTCCAGGAAAAGCATCTAATGCAGGTGGTGTAGCAACCTCAGGATTAGAAATGTCTCAAAATTCACTCCGTTTAAGTTGGACAGCAAAAGAAGTAGATGATAAATTACATACAATTATGAATGACATTCATGATGCTTGTGTAAAATATGGAACAGACGAATCAGGATATATTGATTATGTAAAAGGGGCTAATATTGCAGGCTTTGTTAAGTTAGCAGATGCAATGATGGCACAAGGTGTTGTTTAATTAATGTCTTAATAAAAAGAAAAAGGTTGTCTTTAAAAAGGCAGCCTTTTTCTTTTTAATCATAAATCAAAATAAATAGTACTTTAGCCTGTTATACTTATAGAAATTATTTATTATGAAGCAATTAGTAAGAGTTGTATTAATATTACAAATCTTTTTTTTACAAGCCCAGAATTTTGAAAATAGTTGGACTGGTTATTTTTCTTATGTATCCATTAAAAGTATCTCTCAAGGGAATGATAAAATTTATGCTGCTGCTGAAAATGCAATCTTCACTTACGACCTTTCTACAGAAGAAATCACTACTATTTCTACAATAAACGGATTGTCTGGAAACCCAATTTCTACTGCTTATTACAGTGAAAATTACGGCTTATATATTATTGGTTATGAAAATGGCTTGATAGAAATTGTAATTGATGGAGATGATAATATTTTAAAAGTAGTGGACATTATAGACAAGCCTACTATTCCACCAAATAATAAAATAATAAATCATTTTAATGAATATAATGGTATGCTATATATCTCTACTGGATTTGGTATATCTGTATACAGTTTAGAGTCATTAGAGTTTGGAGATAGTTATTATATTGGAGATTTAGGAAGTCAAATTAACATAACTCAAACAACAGTGTTTGGAGATTTAATTTACGCATCCACTTCTAATAACGGAATAAGAAGTGCTTTGGTTGCCGATGATAATATTATAGACTATCAGCAATGGACAACAGTTATTGGAGGAGGATATAAAGGAATACAATCATTAGAATCTGAAATTTACACTGTAAATAATAGTAATACAATTTTAAAATGGGATCCTGATTTAGGATTTTCACCTATTGATTCTTTTATTTCACCTGTGGTAGGTTTTGGAGTTACTTCAGGAGTTTTAACAATAACGACTGAAAGCTCTATTCATGCTTTTTCAGAAGGTTATAGCTTAATAAGTGAATTAATTTCTTTGTTTGAGTATGATTATTTGTTACAAACAGGCTATGCATTTAATAATTCGTTTTATTTAGGTACGACGGATTTAGGAATGCTAATTGTTCCTTTTGACACAAATCAAGCTCTTCAAGTTTTACCAGATGGACCGCTATTTAATCAACCTTTTGCAATTGAAGCTTCACCTGGAAAATTATGGGTTGCTTTTGGTGATGTTGATTTAACATTTAACCCATTTCCCTTAACTCGAAAAGGAATTAGTAATTATCGAAACGAAAGTTGGACTAATATTAAATATGATAGTTTAACAGATTTATTAGGGGTAGACGATGTAAATGATTTAGTTTTTATTAAAAGTAATCCAAACAATTCGAATGAAACTTATATGAGTTCATACCAAAAAGGGTTACTTAAAATTGAAAATCAAGACCCAACTATTTTATATAATGAAACAAATAGTCCTTTAATTATACCAGGGCAAAATGAAGCGTTAGGAATTAGAATATATGGATCTGATTTCGATAGACAAGATAACTTTTGGTTTGTTCAATCTAGAATCGATAAAGGCTTAATTAAATTAACTCCAGAGGGACAATTTCAAACAATTGACATTTCAAATATAATTAATGCAGAAGAAGAATTAGCACTAACTAAGTTAGCTGTAAGTAGAGAGGGTTATATTTTTTTTGGTGCAGTACAAAGTGGTTTAGTGGGATATAACCCTACTAATAATGAACTTAATAAAATTGGAGAAGAAATAGGAAATGGTAATTTACCATCTACAGATATAAAAGCTTTAGCATTTGATAATCAAAATAGATTATGGATTGGAACAAGAAAAGGACTTCGTGTTTTATATAGTGTTGGAAGTTTTTTTGAAAGTGGAGCAAATATAGATGCTCAACCCATTATTATTTTAGAGGATGGAGTACCACAAGAACTCTTATTTCTTCAATCAATTACAGATATTGAAGTAGATGGATCCAATAATAAATGGGTGTCTACAGCAACTTCAGGCGTGTTTTATTTATCGTCTAACGGACAAGAAACCTTATTAAGGCTTACAGCAGATAATTCTCCTTTACCATCAGATAATGTACTTGATATATCCATAGATGATAGTGATGGAACCGTTTATTTTGCAACTAAAGATGGTTTAGTAGCCTATAATGGAACCTCAACAGCTCCAGGAGAAGATTTAGAAGGTGTTTACGCTTATCCAAACCCAGTGCGACCGACCTATTTTGGAAATGTTACTATTGACGGACTTACTGCGAAGGCAAATGTAAAAATAACAGACATCACAGGTAACCTTGTTTTTGAAACAACTTCAGAAGGTGGTAGTGTTCAGTGGGATACTACAGCTTTTGGAAAGTATAGAGTAGCTTCCGGAGTTTATTTAGTTTTAATAACATCAGATGATAATCTGTTAACCAAAGTTGCAAAAATTATGATTATTAGATAATGGTTATAACTACAAAAGCCATTGTTTTTTCTTCTTTAAAATATGGAGAGTCCGACCTAATTGTTAAATGTTTTACGGAATCTTCAGGGTTAAAAAGTTACCTGTTACGTAATGTCTTGAAGTCTAAAAAAGGGAAGTTAAGACCTTCTTATTTTCAATTATTATCATTACTAGAAATTGAGGCGTCCCATAAAAACAAGGGTACTTTAGAGCGGATTCATGATGCAAAATTATTTTATCCCTACCAATCCTTACATACTAATGTGGTAAAAAGTAGTTTGGTAATTTTTTTAGCTGAAATATTAAGTAATACTATAAATGAAGAAGCTGAAGATAAAATACTCTTTCACTTTATAGAAAATTCCCTACGCTGGCTAGATAACTCTAAGGATATACCAAACTTTCATATCTCGTTTTTATTGAAACTAAGTTTACATTTAGGCTTCTACCCAGATACCTCTACCATAGCAAAACCATATTTTAATTTATTAGAAGGAAATTTTCAAGATGTTAATACAGGAAAATATAGTGAAACCGGAGCTGTAATTGACAACTTAAAGATGTTTTTCGGCATAGATTTTGATAAAATAAACGGAATAAAACTTACAAAAAACCAACGTTCCAACTTGTTGACTTTGCTGTTGCAATATTATCAATTACATTTGCACGGTTTTAAAAAACCCAAGTCACTTTTAGTCCTAAATCAAATTTTCGAATGAGCATAAAATTATCCTCAATTATATTATTTTTCCTTTTTCCTCTTACTACAATTTTAGCTCAAAATATTAAAGTTTTAGACAAAGAAACAAAAGAACCGGTTTCTGGAGTTGCAATATTTAATCTTAATAAAACAACCACAGGATATACCGATTTTGATGGATATGTTGATATTTCAAGCTTTTCTGATATTGAAAAAATCACATTTCAACATATTTCACATATCAATTTATCAATATCAAAAAATGAAATAATAACTGCTGGAAATAAAGTGTATTTAGAGAAGGATTCTAGTGCGCTTGATGAGGTTGTATTATCAGTTTCTAAATTCGAACAGAGAAAAGGTGACATACCTCAAAAAATTACGAGTATTACCAGTGAAGATATCATGTTTTCAAACCCTCAAACTTCCGCAGATTTATTAGAAAGTAGCGGTAATGTTTATATTCAAAAAAGTCAGTTAGGAGGAGGAAGTCCTATCATTCGTGGTTTTTCAACAAATAGGCTGCTAATTGCTGTTGATGGTATTCGTTTTAATACGGCTATTTTTAGAGGCGGAAATGTACAAAGTGTGATATCAATCGATCCTTTTACAGTAGATCGCACAGAAGTTATATTAGGACCAGGATCTGTTGTTTACGGAAGTGATGCGATTGGTGGAGTTATGAACTTCTATACTAAAAACGCAAAATTTTCTTTTGAAGAAGAACCCTCTTTTTCTGGAAATGCAACCGCAAGGTATGCAACTGCAAGTGAAGAGAAAACAGGACATCTAGACTTTAATATCGGACTTAAAGAATGGGCATTTTTAACAAGTGTTTCGTACACCGATTTTGGCGATTTAAGAATGGGGAAATATGGCCCTGACGATTATTTAAGACCTGAATATGTTGAAACCATCAATGGAGAAGATGTTATAGTAACTAACGATGATCCTAGATTACAAGTGCCAACAGGTTACGACCAAATTAATGCAATGCAAAAAATAAGGTTTATGCCTTCAGATAATTGGGATTTTAACTTGGGACTATTTTATACAACAACTACCGATTATCCAAGATACGATCGTTTAATTAGAGAAAGAGACGGACAATTAAGAAGTGCAGTTTGGGATTATACCCCGCAAGAATGGATCAATGGAAACCTTAGAATCACCAATAAAGGAACCTCATTTTACGACAAAAGTATTTTGACACTTTCTTATCAAAACTTTACAGAAGGAAGAAAAGATAGAGACTTTGGAGATGATGAATTATATGAAACTAAAGAGAAAGTAGATGCATATACCTCAGCATTAGATTTTATTAAAAAGTTTGGTAAGAGTAAATTGTTTTATGGTTTAGAGTACGTTTATAACAAAGTAAATTCTAACGGAAAACAAACCAATATTAATACTGGTGATACGGCAGTAACTGCCTCTCGTTATCCAGATGGATCTACTTGGCAATCTATGGCAGCATACGTTAGTTTGCAATCTAAATTAGCAGAAAGCCTATCTTTTCAAGCGGGACTTCGTTATAACCACATCGTATTAAATGCTAATTTTGATACCCCTTTTTATGATTTCCCTTTTACCGAAGCAGATATCAATACAGGAGCATTAACAGGAAGTGCTGGAATAAATTGGCAGGCGAGTGATGTTTTAGGTTGGAGGGTTAATTTTTCGACAGCCTTTAGAGCACCAAATATTGATGATGTAGGTAAAATATTTGATAGCGAACCAGGTTCTGTTGTGGTACCAAACCCAGATTTAAACCCAGAATTCTCTTATACAGGTGAGTTAGGAGCTAACTTAAATTTTGAAAATGTGGTAAAAGTAGACGTTACGGGATATCTAACATTTTTAGAAGATGCTTTAGTAAGAAGAGATTTTAGTTTAAACGGTCAAACCGAAATAATTTACCAAGGAGAACTTAGTAATGTGCAAGCAATACAAAATGGAGGTAAGGCAGAGATATATGGTTTTGAAGCAGGTGTAGAAATTAATTTTAACGAAAATCTACAATTTAATTCTCAATATAACTATACGGGCGGCTATCAATTAGAAGAGGATGGAAGTAAAGTTGCGGTAAGACATGTCGCTCCTCAATTTGGGAATGCTCATTTAGTTTGGAAATGCAAAAAATTGAAATTGGATGCCTATACCGTTTATAATGGACAATTTGATTATGAAGATCTAGCACCAGAAGAACAAAATAAGGCCTATTTATATGCTTTAGATGAAAATGGCAATCCATATTCACCTTCTTGGTATACGTTAAATTTTGGCGCTCAATATCAATTTACAAAGGCATTACAAGTCAATGCCACTTTAGAGAATATTACCAATCAACGTTATCGTACTTATTCCTCAGGAATAGCAGCCGCGGGAATTAATTTTATTGCAGCTGTTAGTTATAAGTTTTAAGATTTAAAATAGTTCGAATATTAAACTTCCATTAAATATTAATTAATTACCACTAATTGTTTGTTTATCGAACCTCCGTCTGCATTTTTTATAATCGCTAAATAGGTTCCAGATGAAAGTCTAGACACGTCTATAGAGATTTCATTACCCATTGCATTTAGATTCTTTTTATCTATTAATCGACCCGTTAAATCGTAGATAGCAATACTTTCCAAATCCAAAGCTTGTGGATTGCTCAATTTCACAATTGTACTCGTTGGATTAGGATATAGAACAATACTAGCCAAGTTAAAATCTTCATTTGCTAATTCAGCATCTACCGTTAATACAAAGCTACAATTAGCAGTAGTATTATTGGTGTCTGTTGCGGTCCAATTAATGATGTATATACCTTCTTCAAAAATTTCTCCATCTAGGGTTGGCATATTATTATAATCGTTGGTAACGGTAAAATCTGTATCAAAACAATAGTCAGTAGGATCAAATTCGCCCCCTAGTACGGTATAAGTATTATCTATATCATCGGTTCCTCTAAAAGCGTCTTCCACACAAACAAATAAGCCATAAGTATCACCTAAAATAGTCCAATCTTTATTAGTTATTAAATTGGTTCTCGCCGTATCATCACAATAATACAAACCGTCTGCTCCAAGTGTTTTATTTTGTAGTGCTTGATCATCAAATGCTTGCAATAATGCTTCGTAATTTTCAACATTTAAGCCAGAAAAAGAAACAAAACCAATTAAAGTAACAGTTGAATGGAATTGCCAATTACTAATATCTTGATTAAAATCACTACACCACCTAAACATCGCCCACATATCATTTACATTACTTACGTCCCAATCACTAATATCTTGGTTAAACGAAGTAGCACCTTCAAACATATGACCCATATCATTCACATTACTTATATCCCAATTTCCAATATCTTGATTAAATGAAGAAGCATT
>CAJXEB010000046.1 GCA_913052585.1 uncultured Flavobacteriaceae bacterium
TATTTATTTGATTTTATTTTTAAAAGAGTTTTTTCAAAGCTTTGGATAACAAAATGGTTTTATTTTTTTGTGACAGCAGGAAGAAACCAAGTTTTGTCTAGGGCAGAAGCTTTAGGTAGGCTAGTGTATTGTGGTTTTGAAATAGTAGATGAATGTGAAATAGATAATTTACACTACTTTGTCGTTAAAAAAGTAAAAACTGTTGAATCTGTAAAAGAACCTCGATTTAGTATCTTGTTTAAGATGGATAGGATTGGGAAGAATGATAAGCTGATCACTGTATATAAGATTAGAACAATGCACCCTTATGCAGAATATATACAATCCTACATCTACAAAATACATAATTTACAAACGGGAGGTAAATTTAAAAATGACTTTAGAATAACTACCTGGGGAAAGTTTTTAAGAAGAACATGGATTGATGAAATTCCAATGTTAATTAACTTATTTAAAGGTCAGTTAAAGTTTGTAGGAGTTAGACCATTAAGTGCGCAGTATTTTAGTCTGTATAGTGCCGAACTAAAAGAGAAAAGAAAAGGAATTAAACCTGGTTTGTTGCCTCCTTATTATGCTGACATGCCAAATACTTTAGATGAAATTATGGAATCGGAAATACGGTATATAAATGCTTACAACGAACATTCTATAGTCACAGACTTTAAGTATTTTTTTAAAGCAACATCTAATATAATTATTAATAGAGTAAGAAGTAATTAATTCAAAATATGTTTAAAAAATTAGCACCTTTAATTATTACAATATTAGCGTATACATCAATTCATTCTCAAGTTGTAATGCAACCTATTACATCCAGTGTATATGAGTTTTTGGATGAGATGGCTCAAATGAAGTATATTGAACTGAACTCTGCAATTAAGCCTTATTCCAGAATTTTTATTGTCAAAAAGTTAATTGAAATAGAAAAGAATAAAGTAGAATTGAATAAGAGGCAAGGGAAGGAATTAGAATTTTATTTCAAAGATTTTAATAAAGAATTAAAAGCAAAAGGTGATTTTGAGAAAAGGAAAGATGTATTTTTTTATAAAGATAGCCTCTTTACTTTAACTGTTAACCCTATAATTGGCGTTGAATATGGAACTAATAGTTCAGGAAACTACCTACATCGCTGGAATGGTGGTGAGTTTTATGGCTATGTTGGTGATCATTTAGGTTTCTCAGGAAGTTTAAGAGATAATGGAATTTCAGAAATTTTAACTGCTCCTGAATACTTGACTTATGATCAGGGAGGTAATTTTAAAATTAACCAAGGGCAAACAGGTGCAAGAAGTGATTATAGTGAAGCATTAGGTGCGGTTTATTATTCTACTGATTGGATGAGATTAGGTTTCGCTAAGAATAATTTTACTTGGGGTGATAATTATCACGGAGCTAATATTCGATCTAATAAGGCACCTTCAGTAGGTTATATTGATTTTAATTTGGCTCCAGTAAAATGGTTCGAATTAAATTATACACATTCTTGGTTGGTTTCAGAGATATTAGATAGCAATAGAATGTTTGTTTATAATAATCAGAAAAGAGAAATTTTTGTAAATAAGAATAGAGCAGCAAATATGTTTACATTTAAGCCGCTGAAGAACTTTTATTTCTCCATTGGAAATTCTATAGTTTATGCTGATGACGGTATAAAACCAGTTTATTTAATCCCTTTTATGTTTTATAAATCTGTTGATCATACATACAATAGTGCGGGAAGTAATGCCCTTGGCCAAAATTCTCAGATGTTTTTAAATATAAGTTCCAGACAAATTAAGCATGTTCATTTATATGCGTCATTATTTATTGATGAGATAAGTATTGGGAAAGTGTTTGACTCTAAAAAAAGCTCTAATATCGCAAGTGGTAAGTTGGGAGTTAGAGTTGATAATTTTCCAGTGAAGAACACCTATTTCCTTGTAGAATATACTAGAACCAACCCTTGGACGTACAGACATCAAATAGAGTCTACTACATATGCCTCAAATAATTATAACCTTGGACATTATTTGGGAGAGAATGCACAAGAAATATATTTAGAGGCCGGTTTAAAGCTTTTTAGAGGGTTTAAAGCAACATTGGCTTATACACTTGCAAAAAAAGGTAGTGAGCATAACTATGAGCTAATTAGAGGGAATGCTAATGTAACAGGATTACCATTTTTAAAAACTGTTGTATGGGAAAATCAAACAGTTGAAGGAGCCATTAAGTATGAAGTTATAAATGATGGGTTTGTTTTTGCGAGAGTGAGGTTAAGTAAAATTGATGGAGATGTGAATTATACTCCAACGATATTTAGAGGAACTCAAACGACAATCTCTGGAGGAATTAATTTTGGATTTTAAGCTCGCTAAACCTCTATTTTCTTAGAAAAAAAATCTCAACGGAAAAAAGCTTCTTGGTGTTAGATGTAATTGTTTAAACAAAAGTGTTTAGAGTGATGTCTATACCTTTTTCTTAGAAATATGGTGCTCTAGGTTAGGGTTGTATAAAAGTACGATGAATAGGAAGTGATTACACGCTGTCTTTAGGTTGTAATAAATACTTATTTCCCTAATAGATATTGCATTTCAAATAGCTTAAGTTGTGTTTCAAATAACTTAAGTCTAATGTTTAAAAGCTCATCATCATCATTAGATTTTTTATTTTTTCTTCCAAATAATCCTTTTTTAGATTTTTTAGGCAAAGAAGCCATAGGAAGAGTTGTAGATGAATTAGAGGTGTCTAGTTGGCTACTTGTATCTTCATTAAACTTCTTAATTTGATCTTTTTTAGGACGTTTCTTAGGTGCATCATCTGCCGTTCTGTTAAAATTGTATGTTAATCCAATACCAATATAATCATACTTATCTTTTGCAGTCCAGCTCCTATCAAAAGCATCTAGTCTATCTGTGGATGTGGTACTTTGTGTGAAATCTAAATGAAGATCAATTTTTTGATTTAATTTATACACTACAGTTAAACCGTAAGGGATAGTAAGCGTTTTAGCCTTAGCAACTTTATCACTTAGTGTTTTTTGTGCTAGGCTTTGCGTACCTTCAACTTCAATATATCCCTCGTAATCTTTAGTGTTGAGAGTGTTTGTATCAAAAAGTTTTGTTCTATACCACATTAAACCTATTCCAACATGAGCATAAATTTTAAAACGTGAATATTCTGTTTTTTTAAATAAGATATCACTGATCAAATAACGAGGTTGTATTGATAAATCAAAAAAACTATTTTCGAAAGATTTTGTAGTAGAGTTTTTTCCAGTTTTCCGAGTACCTTCTAACTTCCCCGATTGGAAGTTTAATTTAGCGCCAAGTCCCCATTTTATGTCTCTTGCTATAGATAGTTTAAATGCACTGGTTGTGTATTTTCCAATATCTTTAAATTGTGGAAACACTTTATAATCAGCTAAATCTCCAAAATAAGTATTAATTCCAGCAGAAACACTTACTGAAGCACCATCGAATACAGGGCCAAAGTTTTTATCCTCAGCATTATTATCGGATTCTGTTGATGTTGTTTTTTCTTTTTTAGGCTTTTTTACCTTTTTCTCTTTTCTTTCTTTCTTAGGTTTTTTTGCTTTTTTCTCTTTTTTAGATGATTTTGTAGTTTGATCTTGTGTATTGCTTTGGCCATATGAACCACAAATGCAAGAGATAATGAAAAAAGAGAAAATTAAATATCTTAAAAAAGCCATTAGATAGAATTTCGTTAATTAGCAAAGGTAAAGTTTTGTTGCTTATTCCCAAACTTGTAGAGGTGTAATTTATATTGAGTAAGGTTTGCTTAAACATTGTTTGTATTTTTGTGAGATGCTTCGAATTTTGAAAATATTATATATACTCTGTTTTACATTGGTATTCAGTAATGTTTTCCAAGCGCAAAATAAAAATGTTTTTAATGAAGATAATCAAGCGCAGGTCTTTGCTGTGTTGTCAGCTCAGTACAGTACAGAAGCGTATTTACTAACTCAAAAAAGTTATTTCTCTTCAAATATTTATGACATTAAACAGAATTGTGATACTGCAAGCTTATTGATTCAATATGCAATGCTTTATGCTGATAGCGCTTTTAATGCTGCTTATGATACTTGTGAATATGGAATGACTGTAATTTTGGTTGCTAAAGATTATCAAGTAAAAGCAATTGAAGGGTTGAAAAGGATTAGTCGAGAAAGTAATTTAAGTGCTATTCGCTCTTTCTCTGAAAAATCTATGTATGCAGTTAGTGATGCTATTGTAGAAGCTTATAAGGCCTCATTGTATCTTTATTATGAGGAATTAATTGATTCAATTGTTGATCTTGGAATTGAAGAATTTGCTATTGATTGTGATCATTTAATTATAGATACTGTATTAAATAACGAACCAAGAGAAATAACTAGATTAGAGGTGGATGAATTTTCTTATATGACAATAAAAGAAGTCTATGGAAAAAGATTGGATGAAATTGGTGGTGAGTTAAACTTGCTTAATGAGCAATCCGATAAAAATAGTGGTGATAAACTAGCTCAAATAAACGAAGCAATAACTCAATTAGAGATTGAACAGAAAGAATGCTCTAAGAAAATGAAAAATAGTGAAGATCGATTAATAAGCGTAAGGAATGATTTAAGTGAAGAGATGTTACAGTTCGTTCATAAAGATATCTTTAAGACCGATAAATATGGTTTTTATAATGAAGATGTCCCTATTCCTCAAGATAGTGAAATCCCAGAAGGACTTGTTTTTAAAGTTCAGATGGCGTTTTTTAAAAATCAATTACCACCCAAACATTTTGATGGCATTTTCCCACTGTTATCTATGAAGGTCGATGATACTTATTATAGGTATGTTGCTGGGAATTTTTCTAAGTATATAGAAGCGGATAGAGCAAGGGCTCAGGTTGTTGAAAAAGGGTATTCTGATTCTTTTGTAATCGCATTTTTTAATGGAGAAAAAATTTCTCTTTGTCAAGCAATCGAAAAAGAACGAGATATCAATTAATCTTCTTGATGTTTAACTTCCCATTTAATACTGTTAATCATTAAGATTGGAGTGTTTGGGGCTGCGTTAGAACCTTTTATTCCGAACACCAAATCAATATTCTTCATATGTCTATTTGTGAATTCTGCCAGAGAAATAGAAATTTTTGTAAAATTAGTGGTATCTAAAATTGAACTAGATATGAATTTTGAATCGCTAAAATGAAATTCATCGCAATTGATACCTCCTGAGCTCAATTGATTTCCATGGATCATTATTTGAAAATCGTTAATGTTTGCATCTGGATGAAGCTTTGCAGTAAAAATTAAATTCCCATTTTTAAAATCAACGGCACTTTGCTTGTTTAATAGCTGAATGATCAATTTATAGTTCCCGTCTAAATCGCTATTTACTAATAGATAAGTATCTCCTGTAATAGTTGTATCTCCAGGTGTAATTGTGGTGTCTGGTGGACTTACAAGATTGTCAATAATTGTGTCTGCAAGAGTTATTGTCGAATCAGGATTTAAGAGTATAGTTGTCTCTCCAGTTGCACAGCTTTTAACTTCAAAAGATCCTGTAGTTGAATTACCCCAGAAGCCAAGTAAGCCATTTTCCCAGATTGTAAAAGAAGAATCTAAATATTCACATGACCCATCGTCTGTAACAGCTAAAACATTATAGTTTAATGCAGTGTTATCAGTGCAACCTTCTTTTTCTTCGTCTTTACTGCATGATGTGAAAGAAACAGTAAGGATTGTTGCTATGAAGATAATATTATAAAAAGTTCTCATGGATAAATAAATATAGTGAAGTATCGTTGTGTTGAATCAAAATTACGCAAAAGGTTGAATAAAAATTTATTTATTCAAACAGTCCTTGACTTTCTGTTGATGTGCTTGCTGCTCTTCGATATTGTTTTGTTGGGGAAACATGATTTTACAAGGTCCCGTTTTCATGTCTTCCAGCTCTTTCATGGCTTTATCAAAATCAGTATCACTGGTTTTATCTGCCATTATGATCTCTGATAACTTTTTGTTTTTGATCACGCAGTCACAAAAAGAAAGCCCTTCTTCTTTAATGATGTTTTCCGAATTAGCTTTTATTGCTTCTCGTAAGTTCTCTCCATCTTCGGATGCCTCTTCTTGAAAAACTCCAGTTGAGCTTGTATCTGCTGCAGTTGTTTCAGTAGTGCTATCATCAATTTTCTGTTGTGAGATATGTTCTTTAATAATAGGTTTAGCTTGCGTTTCATTTTCTTCAGGACTATTACATGCACTAAAAAACATCATCAGAACTAATATACTTACTGTTAAATTTATGTGTTTCATTATTCTTTTTCTTTAATAGGATTCTAAAAGTAACAAAAAGATTTAGTCATACAATTATTTGTGATTAGGTCCAAATGAGTATTTTCGTTTTTCAATAGATTTACGATATGAAATTATTAAAGCAACTTTGTGAAATTCATGCTCCAGCGGGTAGTGAATATAAAATGGCGGAATTTTTATTAGCTTATATTGATGAAAATAAAGCGAAATGGAAAAACCAACCTCAAATCATTTCTGGTGAAGGATTTCAAGACAATATAATGTTGGTTTTTGGAAAGCCTGCTACTGCAATTTTTGCGCATATGGATTCTATTGGATACACAGCAGGTTATAAAAATAACTTAATAAAAATTGGTGGTCCTGGAGCAAAAAAAGGCACTAAATTAGTTGGAACAGATAGTAACGGAGAAATAGAGTGTGAGTTAGAAGTAACTGAGGACGAACATCAGTTTTTAACTTATTCTGCTAAATATGATAGGGAAGTTGATAGGGGAACAACATTTACATATAAGCCTGATTTTAGAGAAGATGATGAGTTTATTCAGTGTTGTTATATGGATGACAGATTGGGAATGTGGAATGCAATTAAAGTTGCCGAAACGTTAGAGAATGGAGTTGTTGTATTTTCATCTTGGGAAGAACATGGTGGAGGAAGTGTTGGTTATTTAGCACGCTATTTATATGAAGAATTAGGTGTGAAACAAGCATTGATTTCTGATATCACATGGGTTACAGAAGGCGTTCAGCATAATAAAGGTGTTGCAGTTTCTATGCGTGACTCAGGAATACCAAGAAGATTATATTTAAATAGGATTATTGAGTTAGCAAAAGAAAGTAAAGTGCCATACCAACTAGAAGTTGAAAGTGCTGGTGGAAGTGATGGTAATTCATTACAAAGATCTCCATATCCTTTTGATTGGTGTTTTATTGGAGCTCCAGAAGATTTTGTACATACACCAGATGAGAAAGTACATAAAAATGATATTACTGCAATGGTTGATTTGTATAAGTACTTGATGAAACATTTGTAGACATAAAGATCAACTAACTTTTTAAAGTTAAAATAATTCAATTTCTATATCTTAGCAGTATGAAACAAGCGGTAGTAAAAAAAGGAAAAGTAATTGCTCAAAATGTTGCTTCTCCAAATGTGAGTAGTGGCAGTGTGTTAATTAAAGTTCAAAACAGTTGTATTTCTGCAGGAACAGAAATGACAAGTGTAAAGACTACTAAAAAGTCATTAATAAAAAGAGCTATCGATTCACCAGATGAGGTGAAAGAGGTACTTGATTTTGTTAAGGTGAATGGAATTCAAAAAACAATTCAGAAAGTTAGAGGAGTGATTGATGGAGGAAAGCAAACAGGATATTCTGTTGCTGGAGAAGTAATAGCTGTTGGAGCAGAGGTTACTAATTTCCAAATTGGAGATAAAGTTGCTGCAGCTGGAGCTGGAATTGCTAATCATGCTGAATATGTTGATGTTCCTACTAATTTGGTGATGAAAATGCCAAATGGATTAGATTATAAATATGCATCTACTGTAACAATGGGCGGAATAGCCATGCAAGGTGTACGAAGAGCTGATTTAAGGTTTGGAGAAAGCTGTGTAGTTGTAGGAGCGGGTATACTTGGGTTATTGGCATTACAGATGTTAAAGCTAAGTGGTGTAAAAGTTATCGTTACCGATTTAGATGAACATCGTTTAGCATTAGCTAAAGAGTTAGGTGCAGATTTATGCATCAATCCAACTAAAGAAGATGCGGTAAAGGTTTCCAATAGTTTTTCTGGAGGTTATGGTGTTGACTGTGTATTGTTTACAGCTGCAACGTCAAGTAGCAAACCTTTATCCGATTCATTTAAAATGTGTCGTAAAAAAGGTAAGGTAGTATTAGTTGGTGTTGTTGGTATGGAAATCAACAGAGGCGATATGTATGCTAAGGAATTAGATTTTCAAATTTCTACCTCATATGGTCCAGGAAGATATGATAGCAATTACGAAGAAAAAGGAATGGATTATCCGTTGTCATATGTAAGATGGACGGAAAATAGAAATATGACTGAATACCTTCAGCTATTGCATGAAGGGCAAATAAAATTAGAACCGTTAATTGACGCTGTTTACGATATTGAAAAAGTAGATGAGGCATTTGCAAGTTTAGATGTAGAGGGGCAGAAGCCTATTATCGTTTTATTGGATTATAAACACACAGAAGATCAGAAGAAAATTGCGGTTAAATCTACGCGAGTAAATAAGGATATTATTAATGTTGGAATTGTTGGTGCTGGTAATTTTGTAACAGGAATGCACTTGCCTAACATGAAAAAGTTAAGTAATAAGTATGCTTTAAAAGCTGTAATGAACCGAACAGGGTTTAGTGCTGATGCTGTAGCGAAACAATTTGGGGCAGATTATTCTACTACAGATTTTGAGGTAATTATCAACGATAAGGATATTGATTTGGTAATGATAACAACGCGTCACGATAGTCATGCAGATTATGTTTTAAGAAGTTTAAAAGCGGGGAAGCACACATTTGTAGAAAAACCGTTAGCAATTAATCAAGAAGAATTAGATAGGATAAAAGAATTTTATAATTCTGATGTTGCTAATAAACCTGTTTTAATGACTGGTTTTAATAGACGATTTAGTCCGATTGCGACTGAAATAAAAAAACATACAGATAAGCGAATTAATCCATTGTTTGTCCATTATAGAATGAATGCAGGATTTATTCCTTTAGATACTTGGGTGCATGAGCATGGTGGAAGAATTATTGGAGAAGGATGTCACTTAATTGATTTGATGTCTTCATTAACTGGTTCAAGGATCAGTACAATTAGCTATGAAAAACTATCACCAAATAATGATAAGTTTTCACAACAAGATAATGTAGCAATGATTCTGAAATATGAAGATGGTTCGGTTTGTACCATCCATTATTTTGCATCAGGAAGTAAGCAAATTTCAAAAGAGTATATGGAAATTCATTATGATGAAAAAACCATCATAATGGATGATTATAAGACCTTAAAAGGACATGGAGTAAGTCTTAAAGAGATTAGCTTAAGCAGAAGTGAGAAAGGACAGAAAGAGGAGCTAGAAGCGCTTTATGAAACTTTGAAAGGAAATAAGAAAGAATGGCCTATAGCCTTAGACGATATGATTCAAACAACAGAGGCTACTTTTTTAATATAGAATGTTATCACTCTATAATAAAAAAGATTCTATACTGCTTGCAGGACCATTTCCAAAGCCTTTAGGGGGGGTTTCTGTTCATACAAAACGATTGTTTCATTTACTCGATAACCAAGGGTTAAATGTAAAAAAGTTTAAGCTAAACAAACGTAAAATTCCTGGTTTACAATGGAGTCTTTTTTTAGTTCACCTTGCTTTTAATCGTTATGATGTCGTGCATTTACAACTTTTTGAACCATTATTTTATAAGATAGTGTTGTTGATTTGTAAGCTAAAAAAAACTGAATTAATTTTAACAATTCACAATCCACATGTCTCATCAAGAATTAAAGAAAATATAGCACTACTAAATCAAACAGACGTAATTGTTATGGTTGGTGGACACATTGTAGATTCTTACAATTCTAGTGGAGTTGAATTGACAACAGAAATTAAAGTAATATCTTCATACTTGCCCCCTAATAATAAGGATGAAGTAAATATTTTAAAAACATATCCTACAGAACTTAACGCTTTTATCAAAAAGTTCGATAAAACAATCCTTGTTAGTGCCTATAAGTTGATTATTACAAATGAGGGTGTAGATTTGTACGGTATCGATAAGTCTATAGAATTATTAAAAGAACTAATTATCAATAATAATTCTATTGGGTTAATAATTGCGATTGCTGATGATGGATATAATGTTGAATATTATTCAATATTAAAAGAACGAATTAAGCAAGATGGGCTAGATGAAAACGTTTTGTTTTTAGGTGGGCAAAGAGAAATTTGGCCTTTATTTAAATCAGTTAATTTATTTTTAAGACCTACAGTTTATGATGGTTTTGGAATTAGTGTAGCTGAAGCTATTGATATGGGGTGTCCTGCAATTGCTAGTAATGTGTGTAAGAGAGCGGAAGGTGCAATTATTTATGATTATTTTAATCAAAAAGGACTATATTTAAGTTCTAAAAAAGTATTGTTAGAAGAATGAAAAAAGTAGTAAAAGGAATATTGAAGTTTTTAGGAGTCAAAAAATCTGTCGATAAAATACTTCATCAACGAAAAGTTGATAAAGCTATTAATAACAGGAATGTTGAAGATAGGTTTTCAAAAATTTATGAAGACGGAGTCTGGTATGCGAATAAAGAGTCAGCATCTGGCTCTGGTTCTACATTAGAAGTAACTAAGCAAGTTAGAACTTTTCTTCCAGAATTAGTTGAAAAATATAAAGTAGAAACGCTTGTAGATGTAGGTTGTGGTGACTATAATTGGATGAAAGAGGTTCAGTTGGGTTGTAAGTATATCGGAACTGATATTGTAAAATCTGTGGTTGAGGAAAATATTGAGAAATATCAAAGCAATGAAATTACTTTTCTTCATTCAAATGCTATAGAGGAAAAAATTCCAGAAGGTGAAATTGTACTTTGCAGAGATGTATTGTTTCACTTATCGTTTGAAGATGGAAAAAAATTAATAGAAAACATAAAGCAATCTAAAGCAAAATATTTAGTTACAACTTCTCATAAAGAAATGAGTGCAAATGAAGATATTTATACCGGTAACTTCAGGAAGATTTGTTTAGAAATAGAGCCTTATAATTTCCCAAACCCAATAGCTGAATTATACGAGTCGGATGCATTTCCAGATCGATTTTTGGGAGTCTGGGATCTTGATTTTTTGAGAGATAATTAATTTTTTCTGTAGTATAAATACATATGATCAAAAATCGGGAGTTTATTTAAAGGAGAAGAATCCCATAAGGTCATAAATAAAGAAAAAGCTCTTTTTAGTACAGGAACTTTCCGGAAAGGATTGATTAGACCGCCAGAAGTAATCGTTTTATTTATTAATTTAAATTCACCTTCTTTCTCGATCAAATTATTAAAATATTTTGTAGAAAAGAAATTTAAATGTTCTGGAGGAGAATACATGTGCCATTGAATCCCGAAAAACGAAAGTACTTGTTGTTTAAGGCATTCGTGTAAAGGTATCGCTATTACAAGTAGTCCGTTATTAGAAGTGATTTTTTTTAAATTTTCAATAAGAATTAATGGGTGTTCAAGATGTTCAAGCAGTGCGTAACAAGAAACAACTTCATAAGTTTTATCAAATTTAATGTTTTCAGCAAAATCTTGATGAACTTTTATACCTCTTGATTCAGCAATTTCAGCAGAGTGCTTAGATAATTCAACACCTTCTTTTTGTACTTTTTTATTAAAGTGCATTAGAAAATCTCCTGATCTACAACCAACATCTATAATGGAATTAGGAATTTTACCTAATTCGTTTTGAATGATTTTAACTTGTTTTGCCCAAACTTTATTTTTTGTAAAAACTACATCAGCTTTAAATCTTCCTTCGGCAGTAGATAGCTCTTGGTACATTGAATCCAAATCAACAGAATGCTCGTTGGGATCGAAAAACTTAGATAAACAATTGTTACAATGATACAGTTGATAGGTATTGTCAAAACAATGTGACGCTATTGGCCTGATAACTTCTATTTTAGAAGATTTACAAAATCTACAATTTGAAATATTATTCATAATCAATCAACCTATTTTTCCAAAAGTATAATTTATTTTTAAGTTATTTTGGGAAAGTAAGAGAATTGCATTTTAAATCATCTTTTTCAATGGAGTCTCTTTATAGTATTATTATATTTACCTCTTTTTGAATGTAAAGTAAGTACAATAATTTATGCTTATTTCGTTTTATTGTAAATAATGATAAGGTCAACCATCACAGATGTTTATAAAAAAGGATTTTTCCATCTTTTTTCTGCGAATACTTTAATTCACATAATTGAGTTTGGTTCACAATTTTTTGTGGCTTGGATTTTACTTTCTGAAGATGTAGGTAGAATTAAGTCTTTTCAAGTGTTTTTTGCCATTGCAGGAGTAGTAGCAAACATGGGGTTTAGTACCTCAATTTTAAAACTATGTGCAAATCCAAAGCTATCAAAAAATGAAAAGGAAGATCTATTTAATACAGCATTAATATTAACTTTTGGAGTTAGTATCATTGTCTTTTTATTGATATTTATTTTAAGTTATTTCAGTTTTTTATCGAGTGATCCATTTACAAATGATTTGTTTATCTATTATGCCTTAGGTATTCCATTTTCTGCTCTGAATGTTCTTATAACGATTTATTTTCAAGCATTGAAAAAGTTTAAAGAAGTTTCATTCTTACTGGTTATTTCGCGAGTGTTTCAAATTATTATAATTATAAGTTTAACTTATCTGTTTGGTATTAAAGGATTTATTTCCGCAATATTTATAGGCTATTTATTAACGTTTGCTATTCTCTTTTTTCGATTAAAGGTTGAAATTAATATTAATAGACTGACTCTTAATAGTGTTAAAGAACATTGGCAGTATGCAAAATTTGCTTTTTTAGGGAGTTTGATTTCTACGATTAATTTGTATTTAGATATATTGATATTAAATCATCTTGTTGTTGATAAAGTTCAGTTAGGATATTTTGCTTTTGGATTAACATTATTGGCAGGACTGCGAATAATATCAAACTCATCTCAACAGTTTTTGACTCCTTTTTATGCAGAGTTTTCTAATAATATTGAACAACTGTTAAAGGCTTTTAAAAAATCTAATATCATTTTTATTTCGATTTCAACTGTTATTGGTGTAGTTGCTTTTTTTATAACAGAACCAATAATTAATTTTATACTCAACGATAAGTTTGCTGGATCTTTTATTTATTTCGAATTTTTGCTTTTGGCATGGTTAATTAGAAATTTAGTGTCTTTAGTAGGGCCATTATTTACAGGCTATGGAAAAGTGAATGTTAATTTTTATAATATTCTAATTACTTTTATTTTAGGAGTATTTCCTACTTGGTATTTAATAACAAACTACGATATGATGGGAGCTGCTTATGCTCAAGTTATAAATTCTATAATATTGGTTATTGTTGTAACCATTTCATTCAAGAATATGTTTAAACGAGTATAGAATTTGATAAGATTGTGTAGAAGATAGTAAATTGTATAAGGATAAAATAAGATGAGTATTACAAAAGGAATTGCTAAAAAAATTGTTTTCCCAACAATGATGGGAGTAGGTATGGATGTTGTTGTTAGAAAATTTTCTAAAAACAATTTACTCAATGTTATGTATCATGGTGTTGTGGAAAAGGACAGTACTTTCTTCTCTCCAAGGCATATTGAGAAGAGCAAGTTTGAAGATCATTTAAAATATTTAAAGAAAAATTTTAAGATCATCAGCTTTCATGAAGCTTTTGAAATGCTCAAAAATAATATTGAACCTGATCGGAAGACCATTACTTTATCTTTTGATGATGGCTATAAGAATAATTTAGAGACAGCGCTTCCGTTGTTAGAGAAGTATAATATTCCAACTACATTTTTTATATCTGGTATATGTGTAGAAAACAAAGGTGAAGAATGTTTATGGCCAGATATAATAGCTGCCTTACGGTATTTCTATAAAGATGAAATGATTGTTTTAAGGAGTTATAAATTCCTAAACTTAATAGATCAGAATTCTAACATTCATATCCATGATGTGTTTAAGGACGCAGATTATGAGTTAAGAAAAGAGTTGTTAAGCGAATTAATTAAGGCCTATGATTTAAAAGATAAGTTGTTTTCACTAGATAAAGAAATTTGGGAATTAGTTACAGCTACTGATTTGTTGGAGTTGTCTAAATCTAAAATAGTTGATATAGGTTCTCATGGTTATATGCATTATAATCTTGGAAATGTTGAGATCGATAAGGTAAAAAGTGAATTAGTAAAATCTAAAGAGCTAATAGAAAAAACGATTCAAAAACCAATAGATTTACTGGCTTATCCTGATGGTAGTTATTCAGATGAAGTAAAAGAATTAGCTATGTCATTAGGCTATAACTATCAACTAGCCGTTGATTACATCAATGTAACTGATGTGAAGGATAAGCGTATTATGAATAGGCATTGTATGTCTGCGGCCACTACATTTGGATCAAATATGCTAATGCTAAGTAAATCATTTCATAATAAAGGGATTAAAATTTAAAAATGGGTTATTCTACAAAACGAATAGGGGATGATGATTATGTTGAAATTCAGCAATTAATTGAGCAGTCATTTGGTGTTCATTTATCACTTTCTTCAATTTATCTAAAGTACAATACCTCAATCTTTGGAAAATCTAATGTAGGTCTTTTTGCTATTGATGAAAAGGGAGAGCCTGCAGCGTACTATGGCGTTTTTCCAATAACATTACACTATAATTCTCAAGATTTTATAATTGCCCAGTCAGGAGATACAATGACTGCTCCTGCACACCGAAAAAAAGGGCTGTTTACACGCTTAGCTCAAGAAACATATGGATTAGCTCATGAAGTGGGAATTCGGATGATCTATGGCTTTCCAAATGAGAATTCTTATCCTGGTTTTAAAAAGAAATTGAATTGGGTATTTACAGGGAAGTTTAGAAAATTCACAATTAAAGTGATGACTTTTCCTTTGTGCGAATTAGCTTCTAAATTCCCTTTTTTAGAATGTTATTACAATTCATATTTTGAATGGAGGATAAAAAAATATACGATAACTATTGCTGAAGTAAATATTGAGAAATTTAACCTTTCAAAGGTTTTAGGTCATGTAAAAAAGGATGAAAACTTTTTAAAGTATAAGTTGAAAGGAGTTAACTGTAGATTGGTTAGAGTAAACGGATTTACAATTTTATTGAAAGCAAAAACACACTTGTATATTGGAAATATTGAGTCTATTGAAGATTCTCAAGTTTTACTATTATTAGATACTGTTAAAACATTAGCAAAAAAATTAGGCTGTAAAAAAGTGGTATTTCTTTTATCTGAAAATCATTGGCTTTTTAGTATGTTAGAGAATCATTTAAGTTTTGAAGAGGATCAAAATATTGGGTTCTATTTATTTGATGAAACATTCGACCCCAATAAAATTCAATTCATTGGGGCCGATTTTGATACTTTTTAATTTCGTTTAATTTTCATCTTCTTTCAATCCTGGTAAATCTTTCTTTAAGAAGATCATAATTATAATACCCAGTATTGTGAGAATAATTAAACTAGATGAAATCAAGGATATTTTACTCCCGATATAATGAGATTTAGGATAGAACTTAAACTCAATTTTATGTTCTCCAGCAGGAATTTTCATACCTCTTAGCAGATAATTTACTCTTATAAATTCTGTTTCTTTTTCATCAATATAAGCTTTCCAGTCAACATTTCCTTTATACCATATTTCTGAAAATACAGCAAAATTTTCAACACTAGAATTAGAGTTGTAAACCATATTGTCGGGATGGAAAGATGCTAATGATATAGTGTTTTGTGACGAATTACTTGGGGTAGCTCCATTTGTATACTCCTTGTATCGTTCGTCTACAATGGCAGTGTTTTTTGAGTTGAAATCACTCATTTTTGCCATTTCTTCATCTGCATTTTTTGCCCAATCAATATTATTTACAAACCATACAGAGCCATTAGCATCTGGATTTTGTTGAGCCACCTCTTGTCCTGGTTGCCCGGTAATAAAGTACTTTGCATTTAACATGTTAAATACGTTCATATTACCTTTTGATAAGTGACGTTCTATTAAATCTTGATAACGGGATAGTTTAACCGAACTATAACCTCCAATAGATTTATGGAAGTAAGATGGTGTAAGCTCGTTAAACGAGTTAACAGCTGCATTAAATACTCTGTAATTGACTTCTTTGTCATTTAAAATTTGTTGATCTGCAGCTGAAGCTGTAATAGATTTTTCAAACGATTTAGCTTTCGTGAAATCATCACTATTTAAAAAACGTTTACCAACCATCCACATGTCGCCAATAATAACAATAGTAATTATGGTAATTCCTAAACTTAAACTTTTCAATTTATTAGAAAGTATAGCCCATAGTGTGCCAACTATTAAAGCAATAATTATAAGAGTTCTTAATGAATCGCTTTTAACAAGGTTAATTCTATCTTGAATAACAGAATCCATAGGGAATCCTTTTTGAGCCAATTGAGCATCGTAAGCTCCATCAAAATCGAAAAGACTACCGCCAAATAAATAAGTGATAATTGAAATCCCGCCTAAAATCCCTCCAGTATAAATTAATGCTTTTTTAAGTTTGTCAGCTTCATATTCTTTATCATGAATGATTTTTAAACCCATCATAGCCCCAAATGTTACTGCTATCATAGTTAAACTTAACCACATAGATGGAGTTCTAAACT
This sequence comes from uncultured Flavobacteriaceae bacterium, assembly GCA_913052585.1. Lineage (GTDB taxonomy): Bacteria > Bacteroidota > Bacteroidia > Flavobacteriales > Flavobacteriaceae > Marifrigoribacter. The sequence goes on from CAJXEB010000046.1 coordinate 16,710, forward strand.
TATTGTAAAGAGGGAGGTGGTCAAAGAAAAATTCATTAACGATAAGGAAGTCTCCTCCCCATGAAAAAATAACTGAAACGATAGTCGTTCCAAGTAATACCCATTTAAAATTACCTTTGTAAAGGAAAAACATCAGGATGAACAAAAAGATCAGTCCAGCACCCAAATAGGATGGGCCTGTTGGAGTGCTTTGAGTTCCGTAATACATCGGAATACCTTTTAAGTAGTTTTTTATTTGATTTTTTGGGACTCCTTTCCGTGCTAATTCCTCATAGGTTTCTGAACCTTTTTCTAAGCTAGCACCAGGAGCATAAATACCTGGAATTAATAAGTTAATTGTTTCTGCTTTACCATAACTCCAAGCCATTGCATAATCTAAATCAAGACCATCTCTAGTTTTTTCTGCTTCTTTTGTAAGCTCGGTTTTTCCATTTCTGGTTGATGAATTTCCATAGTCGTAAGTGGTCCATAACAAGGTAATGTTTGGTAGAACACCTAATAATCCAAAACCAATTAAAATGATTGTACGCTTAAAAAATGGTTGTATTTGTTTGTTTTTATAAGCATGAAATAGCTTTACAGAAAATAAGATCGCAATAAAAAAGATTGAATAATATATAATCTGAATGTGATTAGCCATAATTGCTAATCCTAAAAATAAACTTGTTAAAATTCCGCCTAAAAGCCATTTTCCTCTGTAGGAAATTAAGATAGAAGCTATAAGTGGTGGAATAAAAGCTATGGTAATCATTTTTGTGGAATGACCCGCCTCTATTGAAAGTAAGAACCAGGTGGAAAGGGAGAAGCTTATTGCTCCAAGAAGCCTGATTGTCAGAGGGTAGCCAAGTATGGATAAGGCGATATAGAACCCTAGCATAAGCATGAAAGAAAGCCATAAACTTTTTGGTAATAATTTACCTGATTTGTATACCCAAATCAACAAGTTTTCATCAACAGAATAAGCCACTTGAAAAGCTGGCATTCCAGAGAATATTTTACTAGTCCACAAAATTTTATCACCTTTTTCTGCGTAATCGCTAATTTCTTTAGATGCCGAAACAGCACTAATTTGATCATGGCTTAGAATTTTTTTTCCTTGCGTTTCAGGGTGAAAATATACCCCAGCAACAATAAGAAGGATGAAAAATGCTAGTATATGCTGTGCATATTTACTTTGAAAAAGATTCATATTTTTTTTAATTACAGTATGAGCGTTAAAAGTAATGAGTTTAAATGAAAAACTGATAATTGGCAGTAATAAAATAAACAGAATCTGTAAGTTCGCATATATATGAGAAACCTAACTATAAACGTATTAAGCAAGCTACTTTTTGTAGGGTTATTGCTTGTTTGTGTGGTAGATGTTTTTTCTCAATCTCATTTATATAAAACTTATGGCGTAGAGGATGGTTTGCCAAGCTCTGAAGTTTATTCTGCATTTCAGGATTCTAAAGGTTACATGTGGTTTGCTACTGATGCAGGAGTGAGTCGGTTTAATGGTTATGAGTTTGAAAATTTTGATGCGAGTGATGGTTTAACAGATAATACTGTTTTTCTAATTACTGAAGATTCTAAAGGGCGTATTTGGTTTGGAACATTTAATTATCAATTGTCTTATTATGAAGAGGGTGTTATTTATCCATATGAATTTAATGATGTTTTATTTAATGATCTTACTGAAAAGCGTGCTATGAGCTCTTTTTATGTTGATTCAAACAAGACAATATGGCTAGGATTGTATTCAGAGGGTATTTATAAGCTGGACAGTAACGGAAAAGGTGGGTTTTTAGAAGTCTCGGAGAAAGATTACTGGAAAATGAAAATGATTTATGTAGAAGATGAAATTATTTATGGAGTTTATGAAGGTCGAGTTTTTCAAAGAGAGAGGCTTGATGGATTTCTCAGTGGTATGAAATGTTATTGGGAGTATACTCCAAAGAAAAGATTATTAAATAAAAAAGGAGAATTTATCTTTCAGAAAAAAGGGGATATTGTATATAGTTTCGGTGTAGTTCGGCATGATGGAAAAGTTGTTCTGTTTCTGTGTGATCAGATGATTACATTGGATGATGAAAGACTGTCTTCGAATGTTAAAACAGAAATTTCTTGGCTGAAAAATGAGATTATTTATTCTTTAATTTCTATTGATGGTTATTTGTGGATTTGTGTTAGAAACAAAGGGGTTTACAAATGTGAATATAAGAATGATTCATTGAAAGTTGTGGAGCATCTATTGCCAAATGAATCTGTTTCTCGAATTTTTAAAGATAGACAAAAGGGATATTGGTTTTTAACATTAAATAAAGGCGTAGTTTATTTGTCGAATGATGAAATTGGTCATTATGAGAATGATGTGAATTTAATAGAAAGTATTGAAATTGATAGTGTTAATGGTATTTTTTTTAAATCATATAATGATGGGAGTATTACAAAAGAGTCATTAGAAGATGAGCGTTGGGGGGAGGAAGTAATAGCTGAAACTGGAAAGATTATTTTTAATAGTTGTATAAAGTACAATTATTTTGATGGCTCTCTTTTAGCTGAAAAGTATTATTACTTAAATGGAAAATGGACTACTCACAAAGACAAAGACTCTCTTATTAATATAATAAGTAAATCATTTTTAATTGACTCGAATAGGATATATAAGGCTAGTGATTTTGGATTGTCAATAATAGAAAAGAATAAAGAAATTTTTTACTCCTATAAAGAGGGAGTATCTAGTTTATGGTGTACAAGTCTAGTAAAAGTTGGTGATGATGTATGGATTGGAACAAAAGATGGTATACGAATATATGCCAATGAAAAAATGATTAACCCTTTTAGTGACAACCAATACTTGTCTACCGCAATTACAAGCTTAGCTAAGCTTAATGATGATGTTGTTTTGATTGGAACAAAGAGCTTTGGGTTATTAGTTGTGAAAAACGATTCTGTTGTTAGCGTTATAGATAAATCGAAAGGGTTAGTCAGTGATCTGATACGTACGATACATATTGATAATCAAAATGATGTTTGGCTTGGAACAAATAAAGGGATTTGTAAACTTACCTTCACAACAATTAATGATTTTGAACTAAAGATCATCACTCAAAAACATGGTTTAATTTCAGCTGAAATTAAAGATATAGAGTCTTATAAAAATATGATTTATGCTGTTACGGCAAAAGGATTAGTACAATTTGATAAGACTAAAATAGAGGTAAATTCTGTTCCGCCTTCTGTTTTCATATCTAAATTTAAGGTTAATGAAAAAGAGAAAGAATTGACGAGAGATAATGAGTTTAGTCATATAGAAAATAACGTGAATATTGTTTTTGAAGCATTAAATTATAGAAGTCGTGGAACTATCGAGTATCAATACAGAATGTTGGGGGTGGATACCAATTGGATAACAACCACTACTAGGGATGTAAGGTATCCTGCACTTCACTTTGGAGATTATAAATTTCAAGTGAAAGCAAAAAACGAAGATGGTGTTTGGAGTGAAAATCCAACGAGTTTAAGCTTTTGTATTCTTCCACCTTTTTGGTTTACTTGGTGGTTTATTACATTAACTATTTTGTTCATTATAGTTACTGTAGGGGTAGTGTTTTTTGAAAGAGAGAAAAATATAATTAAAAAAAATGAACAGGCTAAAAATAAGTCTGAAACAGAAA
>CAJXEB010000047.1 GCA_913052585.1 uncultured Flavobacteriaceae bacterium
TTTAATTCCATCCTTATTAGTTGTTTAAACGTAACTAAAATAGTTACTTTGTTTTCACTTAAATAAAACCTGTAAATTGGATAAACAACTTAAAATTATCACTGTAATTGGTGCCCGCCCTCAATTTATTAAAGCAGCAGCCTTAAGTCGTGAATTCTCAAAGCACAAAAGTATTAATGAAATTATAATACACACAGGTCAACATTTTGATAAAAATATGAGTGACATATTTTTTGAAGAAATGGAAATTCCTATACCAAAATACAATTTAGCAATTAACAATGTTGGTCACGGTGCTATGACAGGTAGAATGCTAGAAGAAATAGAGAAAATCCTACTAAAAGAAAAAGCAGATATACTTTTAGTATTTGGTGATACCAATTCAACTTTAGCAGGCGCTTTAGCGGCTAAAAAGTTACATATAAAAGTAGCTCATGTTGAGGCTGGTTTAAGGAGCTTTAACATGAGCATGCCTGAAGAAATAAACCGTATTCTGACAGATCGGATTTCTGATTATTTATTTTGTCCGACAGAAGTAGCTGTATCTAATTTAATTAAAGAAGGTTATGAAAATATTGACACGATAATAATAACCTCTGGTGATGTTATGCAAGATGCAGCGATGTATTACTCTAATAAATCTGCAGAAAAATCAACCATTATTAAACAATTAAACATTGATGACTTTATATTATGTACAATACATCGTGCAGAAAATACAGACGATCCTAATCGGCTTAAAGCTATTATCGAAGCTTTAAATCATATAAATGATTCTACACCAATAATTTTGCCTTTACATCCAAGAACCAAAAAGAAAATAGAGGAATTAAATATAGAATTAAAAGTTAAAATAATAGATCCTATTGGTTACTTTGACATGATAGAGTTATTAAAAAAATGCAGCTTAGTGGTTACTGATAGTGGCGGTTTACAAAAGGAAGCTTTCTTTTTCAAGAAAAATTGTGTTACAATTCGAGATGAAACAGAATGGACAGAATTAATTGATAATCAACTCAATATTCTCTCAAAAGCAACCAAATCTGAAATTATTAACACTATAAGTAATTCAATGACTAAAAACTCTAACTTTAACATTAACCTATACGGTAATGGAAATGCTAGTAAAAACATTTGTACAGAGTTACTTAAACTAAATAAATGAGTAAAGATATTATACACTGGGGAAATCCCGTTTTTACACCAAAAAACTACCAACAATGTACAAAGACAGTAATGGATAACATTTGTGATCCTAACATCACATTTGATGAGAATGGCATTTGTAATTACTGGCATGAATATAGAGAAACAGAACTCAAAGAGGTATATAAAGGCATAGAAGGTCAAGACAAGCTAAATAAATCCATAGAGACTCTTAAAACAAATGGCAAAAACAACAAATATGATTGTATTGTTGGTATTAGTGGTGGTGTTGATAGTACATTTATAGCTGGATTATTAAATAAACATGATGTAAAAGTATTATTAGTTCATTTTGATTATGGATGGAATTCTGAATTAGCTGTTAAGAATATTGAAAATATTGTTACTAAAACTGGGTTTGATTTAGAAACTGTTGTTATGGACTGGGAAGAGTTTAAAGATCTACAACGGTCTTATTTTAAAGCATCTGTATTAGACCTAGATGTGCCTGCGGACCACATGATTTTTGGAGCACTTTATAGAACTGCAACCAAATACAATATAAAACATATTATAAGTGGGCATAATGTAGTAACAGAAGCCTTACTTCCAAAAACTTGGAATTATCGAAAATTTGATATTATCAATCTCAAAAAAATACACCACAAATTTGGCACCCTTCCTTTAGTAAAATTAAAATCATTTGGCTACTTACAGTTTCTTTATTTTGTTTCCATTAAAGGAATAAAAATGACTCAAATACTAAATTATATTGATTACAACAAAGCCATTGTAAAACAACAAATCATTGATGAATTAGATTGGGTTGATTATGGAGGCAAACATTATGAATCTATTTTTACTCGATTTTATCAAGGTTATATCCTTCCAAATAAGTTTGGTATAGATAAAAGAAAAGCACATTTATCAAACCTTATTTGCTCTGGTCAAATAACAAAAAATGAGGCATTAAAAGAGTTAGAGAATCCTCCGATGGACTCAAGGCTTGCAATATCAGACAAAAGTTTTGTTGCAAAAAAATTAGGTTGGACAGCTGAAGAATTTGATACAATATTAAATTTAAAGAATGTGCCGCATGAATCTTATGGTACTGATGAGAAAGAACAATTAAGGCTTAAATTAATACTTAAGATCCTTAAACCTCTTTCTCTTTTATATAAAAAATTAAGATGACAGAAATTTTATTTATTTCTTTTCAGTACCCACCTATAAATGTTGGTGGTGCTATCAGGCCATATATGTTTAGTAAATATTTGCCAAAATTTGGTATTAAGCCAATCGTGCTATGTCTCGATTCTGATCATCAAAATGAATATAATACTGATAAAACTCACCAGTTAATTTCTGAACTACCTGAAGAAGTCATCATCAAGAAAGTTCCTATTAAGCCTACTAAGCCATCCATTATAAATAAATTTATTCAAATTTATTGCAGTATAGGCGATAACAAGTATAAAAGATGGAAAAAAAATGCACAAACAACCATTGATTATATCATTAACCAACATGATATTAAAGCAATTTACTTTACTGCACCCCCTTTTAGCAATGGTGAGTTAGCTATTAATGCAGCTAAAAAATACAATTTACCCCTTGTTTTAGACATGAGGGATGGTTGGTCTAAGTGGTGCATTGCACCCTATGCTTCCATCATTCATTATCAACTAACAAAACTAAAAGAACGTACCTACTTTAAAAGTGCAAAATCAATTATCACTGTCACTAATGTTCTAAAAGATGTTTTTATTGAAACCCATCCAAATATAAGAACTAATAAATTCCATGTTATTCCTAATGGATTTGATGTAACTTCTGAAGAGATTCCTGAGTTCTTAGAAGCAAAAAAACATAACGTTGACTCAGAAATAAAAATTGGTTATATTGGAGCATTCTATTACAATCCCACTGCTGAAAAAAGCTTATTGAGCTCTTGGTGGCAAAAAAAACCTTATAGATGGTTTCAGTATTTTCCGGTACATGAAAGATGGATCTATAGAAGCCCCTATTTCTTTTTAAAATCAATGAGTAAATTTATTACAGATAATCCAAACTATAAAAATAGATTGAAATTTATATTTATTGGTACTGCTCAAAATTGGCTTTTAAAAATGGTTGAAGAATTTGGATTGACAAATAATTTTGACAACAGAGGTTTTATTGAACATGCGAAACTTAGCGAAGCGACTAAAGATATAGACTACTTTTTAGCGACATCGGTCAAAGTTAAAGATGGATTAGATTATGCTATTGCTTCAAAAACTTTTGACTATATCAAATTTAAAAAACCGATACTAGCCTTTGTAACTGAAGGTTCACAAAAAGAATTTATTAAAAATTCAAATACTGGTTTAATTTTCAATCCAGACCAAACAGAATTAAATAGTACTAAACTTAAGGAACTCTTCACAAAAGGTTGCCAATTAAAAGTTAATACACAATATTTAGAAAGTTTTACTAGATACAATACAACAAAGGAACTCTCAAAAATAATTTTCAATTCAATTACTACTCAACACTGAAATAAATGACTCTACTAGATAAAATAAAATCATTACTTCAACTAATTTCAGTTGATCCTAAACTTGCTTTAAGGATTTTAATCAAGCGTAATACCAAAAGTAATTGGTTATCTAAAAAAGTAGTAAAAGAACCGTTTAATGGCGTTATCTTTAATTTTGACTTTAGCTTATCTCCTATGGTTAAATACATGTATACAGGGAGTTATGAAATTGAAACTTATTTGGCGTTAAAAAAATTCTTAAAACCGGGTGATACTTTTATTGACATAGGTGGAAACATTGGGTACATTACCGCATTAGGCGCTGGTATTGTTGGAACTTCTGGAGAAGTCCACTCTTTTGAACCAATAAAAAAATACTTTAACCTATTACAAAATATCGCTAATGATAACCCTAGTTATAACATTACACCGAACAATTTAGCTATTAGTACTGAAGAAGGAGAATCCACAATAACGCTTAATAGCTCTGAAAATATTGGAAACAATTCAATGGTCTCAAACTCGATGAAAGAGGATCATAAAGGAATTGAAGAGGCTATAAAAACAACTAATATAACTGATTATATTGCTAAAAACAAATTGACTCCAAGCTTAATCAAAATAGATACTGAAGGCTATGAGCTAACAGTGCTAGAGAGTTTAAAGCCATATATCCTCAACAGCAAAAAAAAACCTGTTATCTATTGTGAAGTTACACCTGAAGATTATATTCATTCAGGAAAAAATATTAAGGATTTAGCTGATTTCTTAGATTCTGTATCTTATAGTGCTTTTACTATGAATGATCTACAGAAAAATATAAACATATTAGAGGTTAAGAATAGAATAGATTTAGTCTTTAAACAAAATCAATAAATAGTAAGTTGAAAATATCCATTATCATACCAACCATTAATCGTTACGAGGATTTACAAAACACAGTTAATGATCTATTTAATCAAAGCCTTCAAGATTTTGAAATATTGATTATTGATCAGACTGATACGATTAATGAATCTGTAGTTTCTGAACTAAAATCTAAAACAAATATCAATTATATCTTATCTACTAATAAGTCAGCTTCTGCTGCTCGAAATATTGGTTTATTAAAATCAAAATATGAGATAGTTCTTTTTTTAGATGACGATGTTATTATTGAAGATAAAGATTTCCTTAAGACATATGTAACTTATTTCGAAGATGATTCTATAAATGGAGTTATTGGGCCCATAATAGATGTCAATAATCAAACGACTACAAACACTCGTCACAAAAGAAGTTTCAATAAAGATTGGGGATGGCTATTTTTTCCAAGAAATTATGATCAGAAATGTGAGATGAACGTTGGTGGATCTGGAAACCTTTGTGTTAGAAGGTCCCTTGCAATTAGTATTGGTGGTATGGATGAAAATTTTGTAAAAGGAGCACATCGTGAAGAGGGTGATTTCTGCTATAGATATACAGAGAAGTTTGGTTGGTTTATTTATGACCCAAAATGTGCTTTAATTCATATAGGTCGGAAAACTGGCGGAGTTAGATCTTGGAGTAAAAACATTAAGACAAAAGCTCAACATCATTTTGATGGTTCTTTTTATTTTATATTCAATAATGTTAAAGTAAAACATTATCCGATTCACCTTTTTGCTGCACTTCATTTTTTCTTTTATCGAAAAGAAATTATCAAAAGACCAGATTTAGTAATAATTACATTTTTTAAACTGATTAAAGGAATTATTAATGCTTTAGTCTTGTTAAAAAAAGGTCCAAAGCATTTTAATGTATGACTGTTCCACAAGTTTCAGTTATTATCCCCACAATCAATAGAGAGGATAGTTTGAACCGAACTCTACTTTGCTTAGAAAAACAAATAGATGTTAATTTTGAAATTATTGTGATTCATCAATCTGAATTCAGCACATTAAATACTGAGAGTTCTCAATCAAACATTTCATTTATTGAATCGAACATAGAGTCAGCATCTGCTGCTCGTAATATTGGTATACTTAACAGTAAAGGAGAAGTTTTACTATTTCTTGATGATGATATTTTAATAGAGGACAACTGCTTTGTTTACAAACATTTTAAGCATTATGCAGATAAAAATATTATTGGAGTTTTAGGTCGAAGTTATGATCATGATAAAACTCCTTTTAGCCGAACTCCTAGAAGTTTTAATAAAGTCGTTGGCTTTTTGTATTACCCTAAAAATTATGGTTGTAATACATTTTTTAGTTCTGGGAGATCAAATAATTTAAGTGTTAGAAAGGATGTGGCCATTGATGTAGGTGCTATGGATGAAAACTACACTAGAGGTGCCCATCGAGAAGAAACGGACTTCTGTTTAAGAGTTAGTAATAAATTTGGAGATTTCTTATATGACCCCAATGCAAAATTAATTCACATGAATGAGTCACTAGGTGGTATAAGATCTTGGGACAAAAACAGTTTCATCAAGTCGAAACATCACATGGTAGGTGCTATTTACTTTAATCTGAAAATGATGCCATTAAAATATAAGCTAGAGTTATTTTTTATAACCTTAAGATATCTTTTCCTTAACAAAACAATTTTAACGAGGCCTTCACTCTACCCTACTACAATTAAAAGGTGTTTACATTCATTTATCATAGCTTACAAAATTTACAAAGCAGGACCAAAACAGCTTTCTTAATCTAACCTTTTTTCGCACTAGATTTTACTACCTCAAAACGATTCTTAATTTTTAAAATTGGTTTTTCAAAATAGTGATATGAAAGCCAAGATATAATTGTAGTGACTGCAATAATTAAAAATGGCAATGAAAATTTAATTATTAAAGATGATGAGAAAAACTCAAAGTTATCAAGATATTTCACAAACAAAACTATCACAATCATATGATAGATATACAAGCCATACGATATCTTACCGAAAAAATTAAAAACCTTTCCTTCTAACTTAATTATCGAATTAGGATTAGAACTTACATTTAACAGTATCACTAAATAAAAAAAAGCATTTATTTCATTATCAATAAAAGAGACAATATGTATAGGCTTATATACAAATGAAATAAATAGTACTGCCCAAGAGATAAACTGTAATATTTTTGAAAAAAATAGGCGTTTAATTATAATATAATTATTGAAAATAACTAATGAACCTATCCCTCCAAATGCCATTAGATCAATTCTCGCATATGAGATAAAAGAATAAACTTTAGAATTATAATCATAACCCCAAGCACAAGACTTTATAATAAAATATAATATAATAACAATAATCAAACTTTTTAAAACTGAAGTTGATTTTTTAATAATCCATGGCCATACGGCATAAAACTGCTCTTCCACTCCAACAGACCAGAGTGGTTTAATCGTTAAAACACCTATACCTGCTACGTAACTGACATTGGCTAGTAAAAAAATATAAAACATCATAGATGTTATAAGGTTTTCTGGTATAGGAATAACTTTAAAATACATCAAAATACACCCTATAAATATTGAGAGGTAATATAATGGCCATATCCTCAAGAGCCTTCTCATGTAGAATTTTTTTATATCTATAGTTCCAGTTTTTTCCTTTTCCTTCATCAATAAAAAAGTGATTAAAAATCCACTTAAAACAAAAAACAGGTTAACTGCATAGCCAGCCAAACCATTTTGCTGGAATCCGAAATCCGACAAACTAAAACTCGCCAATGACATATCAACATGCCAAATTATTACAACTAAAGCTGCAATAGCTCTTAATCCATTTAACCCCGGAAAATAAACTGATTTTTCTTTCATCTTAAACTTTTAGTGTAACAGTTATTATATAACGTTAATGATTCTTTTCTTAATCTTTAAAAGTGCTTTAACATTTCAATAATCTTAACGAAATTACTAAAGATAGAGTCTATCGGAATTCATTCTGATCTGAATCTTTGTGATTATGTGGTTATTCCTATAGCTGGCAACTAAAATTATTTTAAAATCTACCTCGTTATTGAACTTATTCTCCCTTTTAATTTTAAAAAATGTTTTTCAACGAAATGATAACTAACCCATGCTAATCCCATAGATATTAAAAGCCCCGTAATCGTTTCAACAATAACAAGCCACCATATAGACTCTTATTTATGAAGGATTTTGGTGATATTATACGCTATTAATATACCTATTGGATGAAGACAATATAAACCATAAGTATATTTCCCCAAATTAGTAAATAACTTAACTCTACCTAGACTTATTAATGGATTTTGAATAAAAATTTGTTCAAAAATAAGATATGCAAAAAACAACCCTGTGACTTTTGTAGATAAGGCTATTGCGTAACTAGATGTAAAATAAATAGGGTAAATAATTATTAATAAAATTCCCAGGGCATAAATACCAGCATTAATAAGCTTGGGTAAATGGATAGAATGTTGTTGTATTTTATATTTAAAAGTGATAACTGCTAGTAAACACCAAATCCCTAAAACTCCAATAACACTAAAGGTATGATATTCTATAACCTTAATTTCTTCAAAATTAAGGTATCTAAACACTATTGAAAAAATAATAATGAAAGTTATAACATAGAGTCTTATTCTTTTTATAAAAAACAATAATGGCCAAAACAAATAAAACTGCTCTTCTATACCTAAAGACCATAAAACCGTTAAACAATTATTCAAAGGATAAACCTTACTTAATATTAATTGAAAATTTGGAATGAAGAATAGATAATTAAATAGATTCGCATTTTCAAAACTTTCTTTATGTGTAATAAGCTTGATTAATGGTTCATAAAGAACAAAAGCATAAAAAATAACCATAAAATAGAGTGGCCAAATTCTTAAAACTCTTCTCCACCAGAAGTTTGAAATATTATATTTTTCTATAGTAGAATTTTGTTCCTCTACCAAAAGTAAATAAGTAATTAAAAACCCACTTAACACAAAAAATAATTTCACTCCCATATGCCCATAGCCATAAATACTTTTTAAGAAAATATAAACTTGATTCTCCAGAATAACTGGTTGGGAGCTATGTAATGTATGAAATAAAAAAACAGCAAGAAAAGCTATAAACCTCCATGCATCTTAATTTTTAAAGAAAATTATTTTTTTAGACATCTAATTTTTTTAATTTGAATAAATACAATAATCCATATTTTTATTCACATTCATTTTATGACACCAATAATCACTAATTCAAAAATAAATATCACTATTTTTGAACGATTCTATACCTTAAAACGTATTGGTTATAGTAAATTTCACTAAATGAATGTATTATTACTTTCTGAGCATTATTATCCAAAAGTTGGAGGAACCGTATCTTATGTAGAAAATACTGCAAGGCAATTAGCCAAAGAAGGAATACACGTGTTTTTACTAGTGCCAGCTTTAGGTAAATTAAAAAGTGTAACCTCTACCCCCCATCAAGAGCCTAATCTTACACTTTTAGAAATAGGTGTAGCTGATCATTCTATTCAATTTAATAGTGAAGAGAGAACTATTCTTTGTAATTGGGTTAAAGATAATATCACTCAACTTATTGAGCAATATAACATCGAAGTTGTTCACCTCCTTTTTGGTTTATTTTTAGCTGAAGCACTAAATACACTTCAGTTAAAACAATTAGGTATTAAAACTATTAATACCATACACAATATTCCTCCTCAAGAATGTGCTAACTCTTGGAAAGGAGATACTCACCTAAATTATTATAAAGATAACATCCGTAAATTTGGTGTAAAATGGATCAATAAAAAGCGCATCAAAAAAAACGTTTTTGATACTTATATAGTTCCTAGCCAAATGGTAAAAAATGAATTAAGCAATTACATTTCTTCCTCTAAAATAAACGTGATAGCCCACGGTGGTGCAGAGTATATTCATACTCTAAAAAAAACAGAAACTAAGAATAACAAAATACAGTTACTAACAGTTGGAGGAATGGTTCCTCATAAAAATCAACACTTAATTCCTGCTATTGCTGCTCATTTAAAAAAAGAAAATATTGATTTTGTTTGGAACATTGTCGGTCCAGCAAGAAATGAACGATATGTAGATACAATAAAGTTAGCACTTGTTAATTTTAAATTGACTGGTAATGTTTATCTTCACAACAAAGCTACAAATGAAGAATTAAAAGCTTTTTACAGTCACACAAACATGTACATCCAGTTATCAGCTGAAGAAGGTTTTTGTATGACGGTTTTGGATGCCATTGCATACGGAATACCTACTTTAGGACCCCCTGTAGGTGCTATTCCTGAAATGTTAGAATTGGTAGGAGGCACTCTCATTGAAAACCATTTACCAACACTTAAGCCAATTATAACACATTATTGTAAAATACTTGACTCAATACAAATAAGTCCAACACTACTCAATAAGTTTAAACAACACTACACTTGGTCAAATGCTGCAGAACAATTAATAAAGATCTACAATGGGTGATAATTTAATTGGCCATGGTTTTATTGATTATGCCTTTGTTTATTCTATGATGTACTATGCCTTTTGGGCTGGACAAACAAAACCTCATCGTATTTTATACATTTTACCAGCTTGTTTAAGTTGTTTTTTCTTTATACCCGTTGGTTCAAACTTAACTGCTGACAAGCTAGTTCCTACCGTTTTTATTATTTCTGTTGTTTTAAGTAAAGGTTCTAGCTATTTTGCTTTACAAAATAAGAATTCAAATAATTGGTCTGGTAAAATGTGGTTATTAATTGCCTTCTCAATCGTTATTGGTTTAATTTATACAGATTTTTATGTTCAACACGTTAAGAGTCCTCTCTTTAGTACAAGAATGCTTATTCAGGTTATTAGCTATATTAATTTTATGTTAATATTTATTATTCTTAGAAAAGAATGCAGTAAATTAAATGGGAAAAATATTTTACTAAAATCCTTTATAATTACTACTAGTATCCTATGTCTTTACGGGCTATATCAACACTTTGCACATCAATTTGGTTGGCCTTATCGAGGAATAGTTTATAGTGCAAATAAAACTGGGTTTGGTGGTTTTAGTAATAGTAAGGATTTTATTTTCAGAGTTAACTCCCTTGCAAACGAACCTAAAAGGTTAACTTATTTTTTAGTTATTGGATTACTAATTTTATTAAAATATAAAAAAGATGTATTAACCAAAATAAATTTCATTATTTATTATTTTTTGATTCTACTTCATGGAATTGTATTATGGTTAACCTATGCAACTTCTATTTACATAATACTTACTATTTTTATTGCTTTTTTAATGATCTATACGTTCTTTATTAAATTTAATAAAATACTTTTTCGGCAACTATCTATAATTACGCTATTAGGATTAGCCACTTTCATCTATCAAAAAAAATATATAAAAACCTTATATGAGGTGAGAGTTGGTAAGCAAATAGACGATGAAGAAATTAGAGCAGAAGTGAAGGGTCAAGAATTTATATTAAATTATCCAGAAATGTTTATCTTAGGTCTGGGGCCTGGCAATTATAATTTTGCACTTTCAAAAGAATACCCTGAAGAAGCTGGACTAAGTGAGCAAGGTAGAATTTTAATTCCATTTAATTCTGCATTGATGACATACCTTTTCGATTTTGGGCTTTTAGGATTATTAATAATTGTAATACCTCTTACTCAAATAGTATTTAATAATAAAATTGCTTCGAGGAATGAGTTTTCAATCTTTGTTTTTTTTCTATATTGTACTACTCTCACATTAAATCCTAGTGCAACATTATTCTTCTTTATTGGTGCTTTTGAAGGTTTTAAAAATATAGAAGAGTGATAATCAACCTCTTCTATAGAAAAAAAACAAAAGACATGCACAGTATTGAGAAGGTGTATGATACTCTTATTCCCTTTTTAAGCACCCTTAAAGTAGTCAAACTAGAAATGCCTTATAAGAGTAAGGGGCTAGTTAAAAGAATTGGCAATATCTTCTATACTGCATTTAACCAAGCTACTATTAACCATATTTCTGGAGATATTAATTATGTAAATATTTTCATGAAGAAAAAAAACACGATTTTAACCATTCATGATATATACCCTATATATAGAAGTAAAGGGGTTAAAAAAATAGTATTACAATTCTTTTGGTTTACCATTCCTATACAAAAATCAAAAAAAATAATTGCAGTCTCGGAATTTACTAAATCTGAAATATTAAAACATTTCAATCATTCTAAAGGTAAAATCCATGTAATTTACAATTGTATTTCACCCCAATTCAAATACAATAAACATACTTTCAATAAAACAAAACCCACCATATTACAAATAGGTACAAAAGACAATAAAAATTTAGGTAATTTATTAGAAGCTATTAAAGGGTTAAAGATTAAATTAGTTATTGTTGGCTCTTTAAGTAGAGTACAAATTATAACATTGAATAAATATAATATTGATTATCAAAACTTTAAAGACATTACAGATGAAGCACTAATCAGAATGTATGAAAAATCTGATATTCTATCTTTTATTTCTACTTATGAGGGGTTTGGATTGCCTATTATTGAAGCACAAGCAATTGGAAGAGTCGTAATCACTTCTAATATCGCTTCCATGCCAGAAGTGGCTGGTGAAGGAGCTTTATTAGTCAATCCTTATTCCATAGATGATATTAGAAATGGTATTAAGGAACTTATCAATAATGATGGTTTAAGAGTAACCTATATTAATAAAGGTTTTGAAAATGTAAAACGGTTTGAACCTCAAAAAATAGCAAAACAGTATATAGAAGTCTATAATAAAGTTGCTAATTAACTTTTTTGACTTTCCACTCCATATATTCCTTTTCATCCTTTATTAAGGTATCTATCAATTCGTTTAAAGAAAGATCATAATCCCAACCTAGTTCTTTTTTTGCTTTAGAATTGTTTCCATAAATGATATCTAATTCTACATTTCGCATCAAGGATTGCTCAACTTTAACGTGTTTATCAAAATCTAATTCTAATTTTTCAAAAACATTTTCTGCAATATTTCTTAAACTAGTCACTTCCCCCGAACAAATAAGGTACTCTTTAAAGTCATCTTGTTGTAACATTAGCCACATAGCTTCAACAAATTTAGGTGCATATCCCCAATCTCTTTGAACAGTTAAATTACCTAATTCAAGAACATCTGTTTTTCCTGATTTAATTTCTAATGCCGTTCGAATAATTTTTTTAATCACAAAATTTTCGCCTCTCAAACATGATTCGTGATTAAATAAAATACCACAGCAGGCCTTTATTCCATATGCTTCTCTGTAATTAACAGTAATCCAATGAGCTGAAGCCTTAGAAATCCCATAAGGACTGGCAGGATTAAATAAAACAGACTCTTTTAATGGTAGGTTTTCTACACCTATATTCCCAAACATTTCACTGCTTGAGGCTTGGTAATATTTAGTTTCAGGGCTTTTTAAGCGGATTGCTTCTAATATGTTGATAACACTTATTGTGTTAAATTCAAAAGTAGCTACAGGTTTTTTAAACGAGACTCCAACAGAACTTTGTGCTGCTAAATTATAAAATTCATTAGGTTGATATTCTTCAACTAGCTTTTCAACTGCTTTTTGATTAAGCATATCCAATTCCTTAAGGTCCACCTTCTCTTCAATTTCTAAAAAATTTAAACCTGATAATTCTCGATTTCTATTAGGTCTTATAACTCCTAATACTTTATACCCTTTATCTAACAAAAGTTTAGCTAAATAAGCTCCATCTTGCCCCGAAATCCCTGTAATTATAGCTAGCTTCATTCAATTTGATTAAAAAAACGAAAATAACAAATTAATCAGTTAATATTGATTATGAAATTTTATATTTAAATCTTAATAAACTAATTAATTTTAATTGAAAAAAAAGATACTCATATTTATCGATTGGTACAAGCCTGGATATAAAGCTGGAGGGCCAATACGCTCTATTAGTAATATTGTAAATCAACTTCAGGATATAGTTGATTTTTCTATTATTACAAGAAACACAGATTATTTAGATTCTACACCCTACTCAACCATAAAAACTAATGAATGGAATGAGATTGACGGTGCTCAAGTTTTTTATTTATCTAATGATAACACTAGTAAATCAACTATAAAAAAGTTGACCGTAGAAGTAAATCCAGATATTATTTATTGTAATAGTTTATACTCACCTAAGTTTACACTGACCCCTATTCGAATTGCAAAAAAATTAAACATTAAAACTATTTTAGCTGTCAGAGGAATGCTTTCTGGAGGTTCTCTATCTGTTAAATCTCATAAAAAGAATATTTTCCTTTCTATTATTAAAGGAATTGGTTTATTTAATAAGACTATTTTTCATGCGACTAACAGTGACGAACAAAATGATATCCTAAAAAGAATTGGCAATACTACCAAAGTGATAATTGCTCAAAATTTACCTGAACAAACAAACATTACTTATAGCAAGAAAACTAAAGAAAAAAATCAATTAAAAATGGTGTTTATTGGTCGTATAGCTCAAGAAAAGAATACACTTTTTGCAATTGAAGTTTTAAAAAAATGTACTCAAAATATAGAGCTAGATATTTATGGTCCAATTTATAATCAAGATTATTTCGAAAAATGTAAAAATGCCATCAACCAATTACCAACTAACATCGTAATTAAATACAAAGGAGTTTTAAATCACGATTTATTAAACCATACATTAAAAAACTACCATGTTATTTATTTACCGTCAACTGGAGAGAATTTTGGTCATAGCATTATAGAAGGAATGTCGAACTCTTGTGTTCCTATTATTTCTGACAAAACGCCTTGGAAAAATTTAGAACAAAAAGCTATAGGTTTTGATATAGATTTAAATCAACCAAATAAGTTTACAGAAGCAATAGATAACTTAGCAAAAATGGAGTGCAACGAATTCAACAAACTTTCTGAAAATGCTTATAATTTTTCTCAAAATATCATTAACGATAATCAGTTAAAAGAAGATTACAATAAACTCTTTAACTATAGCATTTGAATTCATAATTTAGACCTTTCAAAAAAACAATATGTACATACTAGGAATTAACGCATACCATGGAGATTCATCTGCTTGCATCATGCATGATGATCAAATAATTGCAGCATCAGAAGAAGAACGTTTTAGAAGAATAAAACATTGGGCTGGATTTCCTTCTGAAGCAATAAAATTTTGTTTGGGAGAAGCAAATATTGACATTACTCAAGTAGATTACATTACCATTTCTCGTGATCCATCAGCTAATTTGCATAAAAAAATTGTACACTCCGTTAAAAATTTAGTTTCTGTAAAAGCGCTTAAAGACCGTTTAGCAAATTCTAAGAAAGTTGTTAGTGTTAAAGGAGAGCTTGCTAAAGCATTTAATATTAGTGAAGACTCTATTAAAGCAGAAGTAAAGAATATTGAACATCATCGAACTCATTTAGCTAGTGCATTTTTTGCCTCGCCTTTTGAAAAATCTGCAATACTATCAATAGATGGTTTTGGTGACTTTACTTCTACGATGATTGCCACAGGGAATGATAAAAAAATTGAGGTATTAGATCAAGTTAATTATCCGCACTCCGCTGGTATTTTTTACACATCACTCACACAATACTTAGGTTTCCCTCACTATGGCGATGAATATAAAGTAATGGGCTTGGCACCTTATGGCGAACCTAAATATGTTGAACAATTAAAAAAAATAATCATTTTTAAAGATAATGGATTATTTGAACTTGATACTAAATATTTTACTCACGCTAAAGAAGGTGTTACCATGAGTTGGGAAAATGGAGATCCTTTTATTGAATCCATTTTTTCTAAGGAATTAGAAAAATTACTAGGCCCTGCTAGACAAAAAGAAGATGAATTAACTCAATATCATAAAGATATTGCAACTTCTGTACAACGAGTTACTGAAGAATTGATTTTTCACATCTTAAACCATTTACAAAAAAGAACTGGTTTAGAAAATATTTGTATTGCAGGTGGCGTAGCTCAAAACTCTGTAGCTAACGGTAAAATTTTAGAAAAAACCACTTTTAAAAATGTTTATATTCCTTCTGCTGGACATGATGCCGGAACGGCTTTAGGAGGTGCTTTGTGGTTATACAATCATATCTTAGAAAAAGATAGATTACCTGCAATTTACGATGCATATACAGGCGCTAAGTTTAGCACGGAAGAAATTGAAGTTGTTCTTAAAGCAGAGAACATAACTTATGATAAATTTGATGATAATCAATTGATAGACGTGGTTTCTGATGCTCTTGTTGATGGTAAGGTTATTGGCTGGTTTCAAGGAAGAGCAGAGTTTGGTCCAAGAGCATTAGGTCATAGATCAATAATTGTAGATCCAAGAAGAAATGATGCTAAAGAACTATTAAATTCTAAAATAAAAAGAAGAGAAAGTTTTAGACCATTTGCTCCTTCTATTTTAGAAGAATATGTTTCAGAATATTTTGAGAAGACTGATAAAGTTCCATTTATGGAAAAGGTTTATCCTATTAAAAAAGAAAAGCATGCAGAAATACCTTCGGTAACTCATGTGGATGGCTCGGGAAGACTTCAATCAGTTGCTAAGGGAGATCGCTATTATGATTTGATTGAAAAATTCAGACAAAAAACAGGTACTCCAGTTTTACTAAATACTTCATTTAATGAGAATGAGCCAATTGTTAATACTCCAAAAGAAGCGTTATCTTGTTATTTAAGAACAGAAATGGATATGCTTGTTTTAGAAAATTGTGTTATTTCAAGAAAGTAAAATCGAATTGAAAGTATCCATAATAACCGTTTGCTATAATAGTGCCAAGACTATAGAGGATACTATCAAGTCTGTTATTAATCAGACTTATGATAATGTTGAATATATTATTGTGGATGGCTTATCTACAGACAATACGCTAGATATTGCAAATAAATATAAAGGGCAAATTACAACCATTATTTCTGAAAAAGATAATGGATTATATGATGCTATAAACAAAGGGATTAAACTTGCTACTGGAGATATTATTGCCAACTTAAATTCTGATGATTTTTACATTGATGAAAATGTAATTACTGATGTTGTTGCAAAAATGGTAGCAGAAAAGACTGATACACTCTATACCGACTTATATTATGTGGAAGCAGATAATACAGACAAAGTTACTCGTTATTGGAAATCTGGAGTATATAAAAAAGGTACTTTCTATAAGGGCTGGATGCCTCCTCACCCTACTTTTTTTGTAAAGAAAGCTGTGTATAATGAATATGGTGTTTTTAACTTAAAACTAAAGTCTGCCGCTGACTACGAAATTATGTTACGTTTCATTCATAAATATGAATGTACTGTCAGTTATTTAAACAGAGTAACTGTTAGGATGAGAGTTGGAGGTGTAAGTAATTCTAGCTTGGTAAACAGAATTAAAGCAAACCGAGAAGATAAGCTAGCATGGAAAATTAATGGCTTAAAACCTAAAAAAATGACCTTTATTCTTAAGCCACTTTCAAAAATTAGTCAATTCTTTAAAAAAATTAATTAAACTTTTTGCTTGAAACTGTCGCTTTCTTAAATAATTTCAAAGACAAAAAGACTTCATGCCCTCCATTTGAATAACTATTCATATCAGTCATCGTGAAATCATAAGCATATCCAAAAGATAGATTTTTATAGTTTAATCCTGCTAAAATAACTACAGCGTTACTGTGTCGATAAGAAACACCAAGCCAGTATTTTTCATCATAAACCCCTCTCGCATTAATATCGAATTGAAATGGAGCACCTGAAACATACTTTACTAAAGTTGAAGGTACAACCGAAATTTTGTCACTAACATTAAACTTATACTCTCCATGTAAATAATAATGTCTTGCCAATACATTGTTGTTTGTATCTGAATAAGAAGCGTATTTTTTATTTTGAAGTAATTGAGGAGAAGATATTCCTACTTTATATTTATCCGTGTAATACATTATTCCAAAGTTAATATCTGGAGACATTGAAGTCAGTTTTATCGAGTTTAGTGCGTCATCATCATACTCTTCTGCTTGCAACAAAGCCTTATTCATATCATGAGAAAATAGCATACCAGCCAAACTGAAAGATATTTTAGCTGCATCACTTACCTTCAAGTGATAAGCATAAGAAAGCTGAATCCCTTGTTCACTTATTGGTCCCGTCTCATCTTTATAAACATACCCTCCAATCCCCATTTTTTCACCAAGTTTACTTTCCATACTGAAAAACTGAGTTTTCGGAGAACCTTCAAGCCCAGTCCATTGAGCTCTTGCTGAAATTGAAGCTTTAATATAATCTACGCTACCAGCTTCCGCAGGGTTCAATAAATAATTATTGAACATATATTGACTCGTTATTGGAACTTGTTGTGCAAATGCATTTGTTACAAAAAAGAACAATACAACTATTTTTACAATATTTTTCATATCTCTTTATTTTATTCCTAAATACTTAATTAGGATTTTTACCTAACAATATTTATTGTACCCGTTTTACTCTCAACTGCATCACCTAAATCTATGATGTAATAGTAAGTCGCAGAAGGTGAGTTTGTTCCATTATATGTTCCATCCCAAGGATCAGTATAACCTGCATCTGATCCATAAACAAGATCTCCCCATCTGTTAAATATTTTTACAACAATCTCTGGATAAAGTTCTAATCCACCTATATTCCAAATATCATTCTTCCCATCCCCATTTGGAGTAAATACAGTTGGTATTTCAAAACACATATTATCAATAGAAACTATAACTGAAGCAGAACCTATACATCCATTATCATCACCAGTTACAACATAGGTAGTTGATTCACTTGGGCTAACCTCTTGATTAGAGCCAAACCCTAAACCATTATTCCATGTGTAAGAAGTTGCGCCTGAAGCACTAATTGTTGCAAACGATCCCAAACAAATTGAAGTATCATTACTTACTACTAGATTTAGTGGACCAATTGTAACCACTACAGAATCATTAGTTATACATCCATCGATATCAGTTCCCTGAACACTGTAAGTTGTATCCATTGGAGTTAGAATAGTATGAATATCTCCAGCCCCTAAACCATTATCCCATAAATAGGTATCTGCTCCACTTACAAATAAAATAAGTGAATCTAGGGTACATAAGTTTGTATCTAAATTGGTTACCAAAATTGGCAAACTATTTACATCAACATTTACAGTATCGGTTCCTATACAGTTATTTAAATCTGTAACTGAAACTATATAGCTTGTTAATGATATTGATGAAACAAAATGTTGTTGACCAGCACCTAATCCATTATCCCAAGTATAATTCGTAAGAATACTTGTTGCTGAGATTAATGCAGAATCCCCAATACAGATAGATGTATCAATTGATGCAATTACTGATGGCAATGAATTAACAATTACAACTACAGTATCAACACCTGAACATCCTAAAGCATTCTCTCCAGTAACAATATACATGTTATCAATAATAGGGTTTACTGTTTGATTCTGACCTACACCCAATCCATTATCCCATGTATATATAGTTGCCCCAGTTGCACTTAAATTCACAGTTCCTCCCTCACAAACTGAAGTATCAACACTAGAAATCACTACTGGTAAAGCATTTATTGTAACATTGACAGTATCCACACTTGAACATCCTAAACCATCATCTCCAGTAACAATATACATAGTATCAATAATAGGAT
>CAJXEB010000048.1 GCA_913052585.1 uncultured Flavobacteriaceae bacterium
AGCATTTGTACTAAGACTATAAGTTCCTGATGTTGAGTACGAATTATCACTTAAAGTAATACTAAAAAAGAAATCACTATTAAAGATATAAATATAATCTTCGCTACTAGCATTTACATCCCAAGGGCATGCTATTAAATAAGAGACTATTAAGTTTTCGGTGCAGTCATTTGGACTGCAATCTGGTGCTAACCATTCTATATCCTCACAACATTCTAAGTTGTCGTTGATACAAACCTTAATATAATCATTTTCATAACCACTTAAAGGAAAGTGTTCAATTGTTAATGGAAGTTCAGATAATTGGAAATAACCTAATAATTCATCATTTCTAAGATATAGATCGAAATACTCTTGCCCATTAGCGTTTTCATATTCAAAATTGATTGTTACGGGATAGGTTCCGTCATTATTACATTCGCCCACTTCTATTTCTAGTTCAGAAATATCACAAGTAGAAGTACTGTCACAATCAAAATAATCTTCTTCAGTAAACCCTTCACATTCTGCATAACAAGCGTTTTGAAATGTAATGATGATAGTTTGATTGTTTTCTATTATTTCGACACAAACTGGATCATATTCAGCAGTACAAATACAAGAATTTTCAAAAATACAGTTTATTAATAAATTAGCAAATTCATTTTCGTTTGTAATCGTTAAAAGTTCAATTTCATTGGTATCTGGATTATAAATCTCAACATTAAATGGAAACTCAATACCTACTATAAATAATTGAATAGTTGAATTAATTAAAACATGAATTAATTCCTCATTACTGTTAATAGTAATAATGGAACCGTTATTATAGATAAGGTTTATTGGATAAACGAATTCAAAGCAAAAGTCGAAAATAAGATTGCCAGAAGGATTCATATTTCCAATTTCTGTTCCATCATCATTATATAAATTTATGAGATGGTTAAGAGCAATTTGCATGGATTGACTCTCTTGTAAATCTGGAACTTCACTAACATCGTCGTTGGTACAGGATGTTAGTATTATTGTACTAATAAACAAACTGTAGCATAAAATTTTAATGGATTTCATAGTTTTTTTTTTGAACTTATAAAAAATGTAAATCTCTAGTTAATGTTATATAAAACATCTGTAAATCAAAATACCCTACTAAAAAAAAAATTTATTTTTTACCTAGCTTTGCAAAATAATTTATTTGCAATATAGAATGATTAAGGAATTAAATAATATTTGTAATCAAAAAGTATTTGAAAGACTATTTAATACCCATGCAAAAGATTTAAGACGTTTTTTATTTTTTAAAACACGGGACTTGGATCTTGCTGAAGATATTTTACAGGATTCTTTCATTAAATTATGGGACAATTGTAACAATGTAAATCCTGCGAAAGCAAAGAGTTTTTTATTTACGGTAGCTAAGAATATGTTTTTTAATTATAAAAAGCATGAAAAGGTAGTTATTGAACACCAAAGAAGATCCGTAAAGTCTAGTAATAATGAAACTCCAGAATATTTATTAGTAGAAAAAGAGTTTTTAGTAAAAATTGAGGAAGCTATTTCAGACTTACCAGAAAAGCAAAAAGAAGTTTTTTTATTAAGTAGAATAGAAAAAAAGAAATATAAAGAAATTGCAGAAATACTTGGTATTTCAGTAAAAGCAGTAGAAAAAAGAATGCATTTAGCGTTAATAAAAATGAAAGAGAAAATTGGTAATGTTTAATTTGTTTATAAAAAGTAGGGTTTTTTATTTTAAAGTTGTCATATAATAAATAATGAAGGAAAAATTAATTACAGAAGGAGACCAATTTTTAGCAAAATGGCTAGATGGAACTATTTCGGATACTAGATTAAAAGATTTAGTTTCTGAAGAAGATTTTATTGCTTATAAAAAAATTAAAAATGGATTGGACGTATTGGAGGAATTAGAGAGGCCAGTAGCACCTTCTTTTATTATTGTTAATGACAAAATTGATCAAAATCGAAAAGATAAAAAATCACATCAAATTTTTAAATGGGGACTTTCTATTGCGGCATCCATTCTGGTAATTTTTGGATTGTTTTTTGCTTTTAATTCTCAAGAAAGAAGTTACAAAACTTCATATGCCGAGCAAAAAACGTTTAGCTTACCTGATGGTTCTGAAGTGGTGTTAAACGCAAAGTCAACTATTAATTTTACCGAAAAAGATTGGGAAGCACATCGAAATATTAAATTAATTGGAGAGGCTTTTTTTAAAGTTAGAAAAGGAAGTACGTTTACGGTACAAACCTCTAATGGTCAAGTAACTGTTTTAGGTACTCAATTTAATATAAAAGATGCAGAGGCTTTTTTTGAAGTGGTTTGTTATGAGGGCAAGGTTAGCGTTACTAATAATAAAAAAGAATATATATTAAATCCGGGTAATTCTATTAGAAAAATTAATGGTAATGATTCTGAAAAATATGATAGCGAAAAACTTTTCCCTTCTTGGGTGAAAGGAGAAAGTAGTTTTGTAAGTGTTCCGTTAAAATATGTAATTTTAGAATTGGAAAAGCAATATAATCTTGAAATTGACGCTATTAAAATAGATGATTCAATAATATTCACTGGAAGTTTCAGTAATAAAGATTTAAAACTAGCATTGACATCCGTTTTTAAAACGATGAATATAAAATATATGAAAGAGGAAAATGGAATATTAAGACTTGAATAAAATGTATTGAAAAAGAAAAATTTAATCTACTTCTTATTTTTTTTGCCCCTTGTAGTAGCCTTTTCTCAGGAAGGGGCTACTTTTTCTATTAAATTTAATGAAGCCTTAGTATCTGAAGCTTTACTTTCCCTTGAAGAAATTTATGATGTTAGGTTTTCTTATCAAGATCATTTACTTAAAGATAAGAAGGTAACGTTAAAAAAAATAGACAGGTCACTAAATCAAGTATTAGATGAAATTTCGGTTTTAACTTCATTAAGTTTTCAAAAGATTGATGAGCGATATATTATAGTTAACGAGTCTAAAATAACTATAAACAATACACAATTATTAGATGACGTCATCATCACTGGATACTTAACAAAAGGAATCCATAAAAATAAAGATGCAACTTTTACGATAACTCCTAAAAAATTAGAAATTCTCCCGGGACTTATTGAAGCAGATATTTTAGAAAGTATCCAATTATTACCGGGCGTTATAAGTCCAAATGAAACTGCTACTGGATTTACAGTTAGGGGCGGAGCAATGGATCAAAATAGAGTTATTTGGGATGGTATAAATATGTACCATAAAGGTCATTTATTTGGCATGCTTTCAGCATTTAATCCAAACAGCACTAGTAAGGTAATCTTTCATCATAAAGGAACTCATTCAAGGTTTGGTGAACGCGTATCAAGTGTTATTGATATTTCTTCAATTAATCAGGTTTCTGATCGTTTTAAAGTTGGAATTGGTATCAATGGTATTAATACCGATGTTTACTTAGAAACACCAATTATAAAAGACAAATTGAGCATTCAAGCATCATTAAGAAGAAGTTACACAGAGTTGTATCAATCAATTACCTTTAATGAAATCGCAGATAAAGTATTTCAGGATACCAAAATCATCAATATTCAAAATACTAATAATGATTTCTTTTTTATAGACTATAATATAAAATTGAATTATAAACTAAATGAGAATAATAGTTTTTATGTAAGTACTATTTTTATAGATAATTATTTAGATTATTTAGTAGAAGATAAAGATTTAGATAAATCTTATAATGATTTTTTAGAGATTAAAAATGACGGTTACGGTTTTGGTTGGAATAAAATATGGAACCCTAATATAATTCAGAAGACAAAGGTCTCTTTATCTAGATATAGTTTAGCATATAATTATATAACTTCAGAAAATGAAGGTCAAATTTCAAATTTTGAAAAAAAGAATGAAATTTATGACTCGGGTGTTTCTACAGAGGTTATTTTAAATACAAAAAAGAACAATAATCTAACTTTAGGTTATCAGTACATTTTGAAGGATGTTAGTTATTTGTTTAAAGAAAATACAGGTTCACCAATTATTTTAGATTCGGATAAAACAATAATAAGTACACATTCCCTTTATGTTCAATATTACTATAAAAACCCAAAATTGTTTGATATAAATATGGGGATTAGATCTAGTTATTATCAAGAATTAGATGCGGTAAAGTTGGAGCCGAGAATTTTAATTTATAAAGACATTTTTAAAAATTTAAAGATTCAGCTTTCGGGAGAAATTAAAAATCAAATAATTAGCGAAATAGACGAAACTGTTTTAAGTGATCTTTCTCTAGAAAATAAACTTTGGCGTTTAGCAGATGGAGAAACATTTCCTATAATAAATAGTATGCAATTATCGGCAGGTTTCTTATATGAATCAAAGGGTTGGAGTTTAGATGTAGATGGGTATTATAAAAGTATAGCTGGTAAGACTGCACTTTCTTTAGGTTTTTTAAATCCTGATGACAGTAGTTTTCATATAGGAGAACAAAATATTTTAGGAGTTGACTTTTATGCAAAGAAAGATTTTAGTTTTATTAAAACATGGATAAGTTATTCTTTTAATAATGTAATAAGTAATTTTGATGGAATTAATAATAACGAATCCTTTACATCAAGTACCAATATTAGGCATTCTTTTACAAGTTCTGTAGCGTATAAATTAAAACGATTTCAAATTGCATTGGATTGGAATTGGCGAACTGGTAAGCCATATACTAAAGCTTATGTAACACCAGAATCTAAATATTATTATATTGGAATTAATACAGAAGAGCTTCCTAATTACCATCGGTTGGATTTCTCATCCACGTATGATTTTAATTTTTCTGAAAAAAGTAAAATAAAAGGAAAGATTGGTTTTTCAATTAGAAATTTATATGACCAAAGGAATCATTTAAGCCGAGAGTACTTAGGTAATAACAGCGTAAATGATCCTATTGTAGTGGTCAACAAATACTCCTTAGGAATTACACCTAATTTTCTATTTCGAGTTTATTTTTAGTAATTATAAAGCTGCTAATGCATTTTTATAATTAGGTTCTTCAGTAGTTTCAGAAACTTGCTCTGTATAAACTACATTTCCATTTTCGTCAAGAACAACAATACTTCTAGATAATAAGGCATCTAAGGGTCCATTTGTGAAAATTAAACCATATTTTTTTCCAAAGTCACCATACTTATAATCAGATAATGTAATTACATTGTCTAATCCTTCCGCTCCACAAAACCTACCTAAAGCAAAAGGAAGATCTCGAGAGATGCATACTACTTTTGTATTTTCTAAATTTCCAGCCTCTTTATTAAATGCTCTAACTGAAGCAGCACAAGTGCCAGTATCGATACTAGGAAAAATATTTAGAACAAGTTTGTTTCCTTTAAAGTCTTCAAGAGTTTTTAATGATAAGTCACTAGCTGTTAAAGAGAATTCTGGAGCCTTAGAGCCAATTGAAGGTAATTCTCCAAGGGTCTGAAAAGGGTTTCCTTTTAATGTTACTGTTGCCATAATTAATTTATTATTTGGTTTAAATGAAAAAAAGTCCCTTTTGTACTTTAAAAGGGACTTAAATTAACTAAAATTATTTCCTTTTAATGAGAAGCTAAATAATCTGCGGTACCTTCTCTATTTGATTGCATAGCATCTTTTACTTCTTGCCAGTTAGCAGGACAAACTTCAACATTTTCTTGAATATAGGTATATGCATCGATTAAACGTAAAAATTCATTTACATTTCTACCTACTACTGACATTTTTTTTATATTAAATTTAATAATTATATAAAGTCACAAAAATACAACAGAAAGTTAGTCTTTTAATTAGTTGAAATTTTAATTTTTTATCCTACAATAGTTAATTTCTATGCTTTTGAAACTAGCATCTATGCTAAAGTTTATTTAGAGGCTATTTGACGAATTTTAATATTCAGTGCTGCGAAAAATAACGTAGTAAAAGGACTTAGCCAATTAAAAATCGCGTAGACAAAATATTCGCCAACACCAACACCTAAAACACCAGATTGGTATGCGCCACAAGTATTCCAAGGTATTAATACCGAAGTTACGGTTCCAGCATCTTCTAGAGTTCTACTTAAGTTTTCTGGTGCTAATCCTTTATCTTCAAAAGCTTTTTTAAACATTTTTCCAGGAATAACAATTGCTAAATATTGATCACTAGCAATAGTGTTTATACCTAAACAGCTAAATACAGTACTTGCAAATAATCCGAATATAGTAGTGGCTAAAGATAAAAGAGCTCTAGTAATTCTTGCTAATGCTCCAATAGCATCCATAGTTCCTCCAAAAACCATAGCGCAGATGATTAAGAATATGGTCCATAACATGCCTTTCATTCCTCCTGAACTAAATAATTTGTTTAACTTCTCATTTGAAGTAACAATTTCTGTATCAACAAAAATGGAATTGAAAACAGCATTAATATTAGAAGAAGAAATGCTACTTAAAATTTCAGGTTGGAAAACCATAGCAAAAATTGCTGCTAATATTACACCAATACCTAAAGCAATTAATGGTTTTGTTTTTATTAAAATTAAAGCAATAACAACCAATGGGACAACAAATAACCAAGGAGTAATATTGAATGTTTCATTTATGGTACTTAAAAGACCACTTACATCGGCATTACCAGTAGTTTCAATATTTAGACTAATAATAATGAAAACGATTAACGTGATAATAATTGTGGGGACTGTAGTTATAGCCATATATCGGATATGAGTAAATAAGTCGGTTCCTGCCATTGCAGGCGCTAAATTTGTAGTGTCACTTAAAGGTGACATTTTATCACCAAAATAGGCGCCAGAAATAACTGCTCCTGCAACCATACCTAAAGGAATCCCTAAGGCTTCACCAATACCAATTAATGCGATTCCTACCGTTGCTGATGTAGTCCAGGAACTTCCCGTAGCAATAGATATAATAGCTGCTATAATTACACATGCGGGTAAAAATATATCAGGATTTAAAACTTGAAGACCATAATAAACCATTGCAGGAATAATACCACTAACAAGCCATGTACCTGCAAGTGCTCCTACTAGAAACAAAATCATAATGGGAACAAAAACACTTTTAATATTTTCGTAAATTTCTAATAACATAACCTTTAAAGTAACTTTATTAAAAAAGCCTACTAAAGCTGCAATTCCTCCTCCAATTAGTAATATAAATTGATTGGTATATGCTCCTAACCATTCTTGATCTTCTACAAAGAAAATATTATAAGCAAGCATTGCCATTAATAAAATAACTGGAATTAAAGCTTCCTTAATATTTAGCTCCGTATTTTCATTTATTTTTTGATCTCCTATCTCTATTTCTGAAAGATTTTTTTGGTCTTGCATCGTATTATCTTTTTTGGTCTTGTAATGTTACGATTTTGAGTAGCGATATGCAAATACAAAAAAAGGCGACCTTTTAAGGTCGCCTTTTTTATAAAAATGTATTGAGAATTATACTAATTCTTGAAGTTCTGGCTTTAAAATATTTAATTTAACCATACATTCTTTCATGATTTGGAAAGTACGTTCAATGTCATTATCTAAACCAATTGAGAAACGTATCAATCCATCGGTTAATCCCATTTCTACTTTTTCATCTTCTGGTATTTCTGAAGATGTAGAACTTCCAGGGGCACTAAATAATGTTTTGTAGAATCCTAAACTTACTGCTAAATACCCTAAGTTTTTATGCTGCATTAATTCCATTAAATTATTTGCATTTTCTAGAGTTCCTACATCTAATGTTAGCAAACCACCATATCCATATTCTTCATTCATCATACTCTTAAACAATTCGTGAGATGGATGAGAAACAAGTCCAGGGTATACTGTTTTTAATCCTAGATTTTCAAATTGCTCCGCAAGATATTGTGCGTTTTTACTATGTTGTTTTATACGAATATGTAGCGTTCGCATATTCTTTAAAATAGATGCAGAACGCATACTGTCCATAGAAGATCCTAATAACATTGAAGCGCCATCGTTTACACTACGTAAAGAATCTATAAAATCTTGGGTTCCACAAATTACACCGCCCATAGTATCACTACTCCCGTTGATGAATTTTGTTAAACTATGTAAAACTACATCGGCTCCTAATTCTGCAGGTGAAATAGACAAAGGAGAAAAGGTGTTGTCTACTAGTAGTTTTATATTGTGTTTTTTAGCAATTTCAGCCAAGCCTTTTATGTCTGCAACTTCCAAAAGAGGATTACTTACTGCTTCACAAAAAAGGACTTTTGTGTTTTTATTTATAGCAGCTTCTACAGTTTCTAACTTTGTAATATCTACAAAAGTTGTTTCAATTTGCATTCTAGGAGTAAAGTTCTTTAAAAACGCATAGGTTCCTCCATAGATTGTTCTACTAGATACCACATGATCCCCAGCGCCACATAATTGTAATAATGCAGGGGTAATTGCTCCCATACCTGTTGCTGCTACATTTGCAGTTTCTGTACCTTCCATAGCGGCTAAGGCTTCTCCTAAATATAAATTACTTGGAGAGGTGTGCCTTGAATATAAATAACATCCATCAGCATTTCCTTCAAATGTATCGAACATCGTTTTTGCTGAAAGAAAAGTGTAAGTAGATGAATCTGAAATGGAAGGGTTAACTCCTCCAAATTCGCCAAAGTATTGTAAGTCTTGAATTTTATTTGCTGGTTTAAATTTCATGATATTATATTTTTAATTTTAAACCAATATTACTATATATTAGATTAAAAATCAATTGACATTGAATTATTTAGATAATAAATCTATAATATAACTAAATGACAATATATATTTCATTAGATTGCATAAAATATTATTTCATTTAGAAAATTTTTCAAAATATGGCATTGGATAGTATTGATAAGAAGCTATTAGAATACCTTCAAGAGGACAGTAAGCAAACCAATAAACAACTTTCTTTAAAGTTGAATCTTTCGGTTACAGCAGTCTATGAACGGATCAAAAAACTCGAAAGGATAGGAGTTATTAAAAAGAGTGTTTGTTTGTTAGATAAAAACAAAATAAACATGGGTTTTGTTGCTTTTTGTAGTATTAAGTTGGTACAGCATTCTAAAGATTATGTAATGAAATTTGAAAAAGAAGTAACTAAATTAAATGAAGTGTTGGAATGCTATCATATTAGTGGTGACTATGATTATTTATTAAAAGTATTAGTGAAAGATATGGAAGCTTTTAGAGAGTTTATGGTTAAAAAGCTAACGTCCATTGATCATATAGGTAGTACACATAGTACGTTTATGATTAGTGAAGTGAAGCATACCACAGCAATTTCATTAGATACTTGAAACGAGCATGTTAAATTTTTTAAAAACCAAGAAGATAATTAATAGCGAACTGTATATCTCTTCTGAGCTTATCGAAGTATGATCATTAATAAACTATAAATATAGACACTTGAAAAACAAAACTTATTTAGCTTCTGAGTTATTATTGCTATTCGTAATACTTCCAGTAAGTCTCGTGTTTCCTTATTCCTTTTTACTAAAAGCAATAGTTGTATTTTTTGGTTTCTTTTACATAACCATAGTACTTTTTCGAATTGAAAAAATTTCATTTAAAACAACTATAAAAATTGATTGGCCAAGGTTTTGGAAAAGAATCTTATTGTTGTTTTTAGCAGTAATTATTACAACAACACTCTTTGTTTATTTTATAGATGCAAACAAATTGTTTTGTGTTGTTTTGAATAAACCCTTATTGTGGTTATCTATATTAGGCGTCTATACGATACTTTCTGTGTGGCCACAAGAAATCATTTACCGAACTTTCTTTTTCTCTAGATATGAAGCACTCTTTCAGAATAAAAAATTATTGATTTTCGTTAATGCGATTTTGTTTTCATTGGCACATTTATTTTTTAAAAACACCTTAGTGATTGTGTTGACATTTGTTGGTGGTTTGCTATTTGCATATACCTATTACAAAACAAAGTCTACCTTATTGTCAAGTATAGAACATGCAATTTATGGTAATTGGCTATTTACAGTAGGAATGGGAGAGATGTTAGCATTTCCAGGAATGGAAAGTTGTTAAGGAATATGAGATAATGAAAGAATGATCTAATCAGATAATTTTTATTTTTTCACCAATCACCAATCACCAATCACCAATCACCAATCACTAATACCCTTTTACAGCTGATTCAGCACATCGTTCTCCGTCCATTGCAGCAGAAACAATCCCTCCGGCATAACCTCCACCTTCTCCACAAGGATATAGCCCTTCAATTTGAGTATGCTCTAAGTTTTCTTTTCTAGGGATACTTACTGGTGAAGAAGTTCTAGATTCAACTCCTATAACATTAGCCTCTTCGGTATAATATCCATTCATTTTTTTACCAAATTCTTTAAAACCAGTCCGTAACCTACCACCTATAATTTTTGGTAATAATGAATGTAGTGGAGCAGATTTTAAACCAGGTTGGTACGAAGAGTCATTTAAAGAATTAGAAAGTTTTCCATCTACAAAATCAGTCAACCTTTGGGCTGGAGCAGTTTGTGCTCTTCCACCTGCGTTAAATGCTAATTTCTCTAAACTCTTTTGATATTCCAATCCTTTTAAAGCTCCAAAATGATCGTATTTAGGAATATCTTGATGAACATTAATTTCGACTACAATCCCAGAATTGGCATATAAATTATTTCGTTTGGAAGGAGACATGCCATTAACAACAACTTCTCCATTTGCTGTTGCAGCAGGAACTATAAATCCACCTGGACACATACAAAACGAATAAACTCCACGTTCTTTTACTTGTTGTACCAAACTGTAAGCTGCAGCTGGTAATAGTTCGTCTCTTTTACCTTCGCAATGATATTGAATGGAATCAATAATATGTTGAGGATGTTCAACTCTAACTCCCATAGCAAAAGACTTTGCTTCTAATGCAATTTTTTTGTCATCTAGTAAATAATAGATGTCACGAGCCGAATGCCCTGTAGCCAAAATAATTTTTTCAACAGTCATTTCAGTTTTATTATTTAACTGAATGGCTCTAAGTTTATTTTCTTTAATAACAAAATCGGTAACCTTAGTTTCAAAGTGGACTTCACCACCATATTTTAAAATGGTTTCGCGAATGTTTTTAACCACTTTTGGTAATTTATTAGTTCCAATATGTGGATGAGCATCAACTAAAATTTGTTCGGTAGCTCCATGATATACTAAGTTTTCAAAAATTCTTCGGACATCGCCTCTTTTTAAACTTCGGGTATACAATTTTCCATCAGAATAGGTTCCTGCGCCACCTTCACCAAAACAATAATTAGAATCTTCATTAACAATATGGTCCTGATTAATTGCTTTTAAATCACGACGCCTATCTTGTACGTTTTTACCACGTTCTAAAACAATGGGTTTAAACCCTAACTCAATACAACGCAAAGCTGCATACATACCAGCGGGTCCAAAACCAATGATGTGTATTTCCTTCGCTTTAGAAACATCTTTATATAGAAAAGTATAACTAGAGGTTTCTGGCACATTTTCTTTGATGTAAACCGCAACCTTATAATTAAAAAAAATAGGATTTTTTCTGGCGTCAATTGACTTTCGTAGTACTTTAATTCCAGTAATGAAATGTTTGTCTATCTTTAAGAAACGAGCAACTTTTTTAAGGAGAATGCCTTCTTGTTTTTCTTCATTAATAGTAACGCGAAGCTGTATCTCTTTAATCATATTGCAAAACTAACAAATTTTAACAAAACTATTTTTATTTTTTGATTGAATTAAGATTCTAAATTCTTAATTCAATAGGCAATTAATTATCTTTGCATTCGCAAAAACAAAATACTCATTATGAATTCATACGATGTAACCATAATTGGTTCTGGTCCTGGAGGATATGTTGCCGCAATTCGTTGCGCACAATTAGGGATGAAAACCGCTTTAATCGAAAAATATAACACCCTTGGTGGTACTTGCCTTAATGTAGGTTGTATTCCAAGTAAAGCATTATTAGACTCTTCTCATCATTATGATGATGCCATTAGGCATTTTGAAGGCCACGGAATTGAAATCTCAGGTGATGTAAAAGTCAGTTTAGAGAAAATGATTGCCCGAAAAGATCAAGTAGTAGCGCAAACTACTTCAGGGATTGATTTTTTAATGAAGAAGAATAAAATTGAAGTACTTAACGGTTTTGGTAGTTTTAAAGATGCAACTCATGTTGTCATTACTAAAGAAGATGGATCTTCTGAAGAAATTGAAACCAAAAATGTGATCATAGCAACAGGTTCAAAACCTTCTAACTTGCCATTTATTACATTGGATAAAGAAAGAGTAATCACTTCAACGGAAGCATTAAAACTAAAAGAAATACCAAAGCACCTAGTTATAATCGGTGGTGGAGTAATAGGTTTAGAGTTAGGACAAGTATACCGTCGTTTAGGAGCTGAGGTTTCTGTAATTGAGTATATGGACCGTATTATTCCTACGATGGATAAGGCTCAAAGTAAGGAGTTAACAAAAGCATTAAAAAAGCAAGGAGTTAAATTTTTCCTTTCTCATAGAGTATCTGGAGCTGTTAATAACGGAAATGAAGTTAGCGTAATAGCAACCGATAAAAAAGATCAAGAAGTAAGTATTACTGGAGATTATTGTTTGGTTTCTGTAGGACGTAGACCCTATACAGATGGTTTAAAAGCTGAGAACGCAGGAGTAAAAATAAATGAAAGAGGGCAAGTAGCTGTTAATGAGCATTTACAAACTAACATTTCAAATATTTATGCTATTGGAGATGTAATTAAAGGAGCGATGTTAGCTCATAAAGCAGAAGAAGAAGGTGTTTTTGTTGCTGAAACTTTAGCTGGACAAAAACCACATATCGATTATAACCTAATTCCAGGTGTTGTTTATACCTGGCCTGAAGTTGCATCTGTAGGGAAAACCGAAGAGCAATTAATAGAAAGTGGTGATGTTTATAAAGTTGGTCAGTTTCCAATGCGTGCATTAGGAAGATCTAGAGCTAGTGGTGATACTGATGGATTTGTAAAAATATTAAGTGACGCTTCAACCGATGAGGTTTTAGGAGTGCATATGGTAGGAGCTCGTGTAGCCGATTTAATTGCAGAAGCAGTAGTTGCTATGGAGTTTAGGGCGAGTGCAGAAGATATTTCTCGGATGAGTCATGCACATCCAACCTATGCAGAAGCAATAAAAGAAGCAGCATTAGCAGCAACAGGCAATAGACCGTTGCATATTTAATTTTCTATAATTCAGAGCATAGCGAAGAATCTTAAGAATATTATTAAAAATCCACACTAATTTTAGTGTGGATTTTTTTTGTTTGCAAGATATTTTAGGAGGGTTTTTAAGTTTGCAATATATTTACCAAATAAAATATTCCTTTTTAATTTATTAATGCGAATCATAAAAAAGTATACCGTTACGTTGACAGATGCCTTAAAGCATAACATGCTTTCTTGGTCTCAACAATTTGAAGAAGTAATTTGGTTAGATTCTAATGAGGAGAGTAACCTCCAAAATAAATCAAAATATAAAGCCATTTTAGCCGTAGATGCTTTTACAGCTATAAAAACAGATTATCATCAAGCTTTTGATCAATTAGAGGAATACCAATCTAAAACCAAAGATTGGTTGTTTGGTTATCTTACCTATGATTTAAAAAATAATGTAGAGCGATTAAAATCCAATAACTTTGATGGTTTGCATTTTCCAGATTTATATTTTTTTCAGCCTAAAAAAGTATTTCTTTTTATGGATGATGAAGTTGAAATACAATACCTCAATTTCGTAGATGATGAGTTAGAACTTGATTGGGAAGAAATCACTAATTATAATAAAAATTTTAAAGATTTAGAAAGCACTTCTACAGCAAAAATTCATTTAAGAACTTCAAAAGATTCTTATTTTAATAAGCTTAATAAAATTTTGGAGCACATTCATAGAGGTGATATTTATGAGGCAAATTTCTGTCAAGAATTTTATTCAGAAGATACTGAAATAGATAGCCTAAATACATTTATTCATTTAAATGAAATCTCAAAGCCTCCCTTTGCAACCTTTTTAAAATTAGGAGAATTTCATTCTTTATCCGCTTCACCAGAACGGTATATTAGTAAAAATGGAACCACAATAATTTCTCAGCCAATTAAGGGAACAGCTAAACGACATCCCGATAAAAACGAAGATGAAAAGCTAAAAGTTGAATTGGAAAATGACCCAAAAGAACGTAGTGAAAACATCATGATTACCGATTTGGTTCGTAATGATTTATCACGTTTTGCAAAAAAAGGGACTGTTAAAGTAGAAGAACTATGCAAGGTGTATAGTTTTGCACAAGTACATCAAATGGTATCTACTATAACTTGTGAAGTAGATGATGCGATGTCGTCAGTTTCAATAATTAAAGAAACATTTCCAATGGGAAGTATGACAGGAGCGCCAAAAATTTCAGCAATGAAAATTATCGAAAAATTTGAAGACGCTAAAAGAGGGCTTTACAGTGGAGCAGTTGGTTATTTTACTCCAGAAGGTGATTTCGATTTTAATGTGATCATTAGGAGTATCCTTTACAATTCAAAAAACAAGTATGTTAGTTTTTCTGTGGGAGGTGCTATCACCGCTAAATCTGTACCTGAAAAAGAATATGAAGAATGCCTTATTAAAGCGAAAGCGATGAGAGAAGTTTTAGAGAATTAATATAATATTAACCTCTTTGTTTATAAGTGGGTAGCGCCATGTTTTATATATTTGTTTTATCAGAAATCTTGACCTTTGTTAAATAATTTTAAACACCACATTTCCAATATTTTTCCAACTTTAAAAGGAAAAAAAATTTTAATTGCCTGTAGTGGTGGTTTGGATAGTGTTGTGTTATCAAGGTTGTTTAAAGAGTTGAACTACAATATTTCACTAGCTCATTGTAATTTTTCATTAAGAGGAAAAGAAAGTGATGAAGACGAAAAATTTGTAATCTCCTTAGCAGATAAATTGTCAATTCCAATTTTCAACAAAAAATTCAATACAAAAGAGTATAAGATAAAACATAAGTTGTCCACACAAGTGGCAGCTCGTAATTTGCGTTATCAATGGTTTGATGAGGTTTGTGCTGAGCATTCATTTGATTTTTTAGCTACTGGTCATCATTTGGATGATGATTTAGAAACATTTCTGATTAATTTCTCTAGAGGAACGGGATTAAGAGGCCTGACAGGTATTCCTATCATAAATGACAAAATAGTGCGTCCTTTATTAAACTTTCCAAGGGAGGATATTCTTCTTTATGCTAAAGAAAAAAATATTGTTTGGCGTGAAGATAGCAGCAATCAAACAACCGATTATTTACGTAATAAATTGCGAATTGAAGTAATTCCGAAGTTAAAAGAAGTTGATCATAATTTGCTAAATGGATTTCAACAAACTCAAAACCATCTTAATGAAAGCTTGTCTTTAGTGAATGATTATATGGTTTTAATTAAAAACTTAGTTGTAAATAAAACTGAAGATGGATTTGAAATTGATGTTTTGAAACTACAAGACTTACCAAACACCATTGCTTTATTATACGAACTATTAGCTCCTTTTGGTTTTACTGCTTGGAATGACATTGCCGATTTATTATCGGCACAAAGTGGAAAGCAAATATTTTCGGAAACCCATCGCATTGTAAAAAATAGAACAAGCCTTTTGTTAGTCGAAAATAACGTGCTTCAAAATGAAGAAACATATTTCATTAAGGAATCAGATAGTGTAATTTATACACCAATTAATTTAAAAATCGAACCTGTAGAAAAGACATCCGATTATATTCCTAGCATCGTATATTTAGATGCTCAAAAATTAAAATTTCCTTTGCAATTAAGAAAATGGCGAGAAGGAGATTCTTTTCAGCCTTTTGGAATGAAAGGAAAAAAGAAATTAAGTAAGTTTTTTAAAGATGAAAAGTTATCTTTGGTCGCTAAAGAAAAAATTTGGGTTTTAACCTCTGAAAACAATATAGTTTGGGTAGTAGGAATGCGATCAGACAATAGATTTAAAGTTGAAAGTCAAACAAAAAAAATATTAAAAATTACTACTTCACAAAAATAACCTATGAAAAAGTTATCCCTACTAATAAGCCTTTTACTAGTTTTATTTTATTCAAACGCACAGGACACTCCATTAATTGGTGGTCAAGAATTAGGGGAAATTAAGAACCCGTTAGAATGGGAGGGGTCTATTAAAAAAATATCAGATACCGATTACGAGATCTCCTTAACTGGATATATTGATGATAATTGGCATGTATATTCTCAGTATACACCAGAAGATTTAGAAAAAGGACTGGGTCCAATTCCATTATTTGTAGATTTTAAAAAATTAGATGAAGATTATATTTTAGAGGGGACTTTAGAGGAAAGTGAAACCCATAGAGAGTTCAGTGAAACTTGGGGTTTTGATGAAATTTTCTTTAAAGAAATTGCGATTCTAAAACAAAAAGTAAAACTCAACAATCCAGATGTAAAAGTAATTAAGTCAATACTGTATTACCAAGTGTGTATTGATGTTTGCTTAAATGAAGAACGTTATGTTGTTTTTGATTTAGCTGCAAATAAAGTTGAGTTTATTGAAAATTATGATGAATGGGATGCTTATGCGTCAAAAGAAAAAGGGAAAACTCAAGTTGAAGAAGCTAAGAAAGATGATCGTTCAAGTAGTTCTGAATCTAGAGGATTATGGACCATATTCTTTATTGCATTTTTATCTGGATTTGCGGCCTTATTAACTCCTTGTGTATTTCCGATGATACCCTTAACGGTAAGCTTTTTCACTAAGCAAAGTAAAAATAAAGCTGCTGGAATTAAAAATGCCATTATGTATGGGATTTTTATTGTTGTTATATATGTATTACTAGGATCTGTAATTGTAGGAGTATTTGGAGCAGATTCGTTAAACGCACTTTCTACCAATGTGTGGTTTAATGTCATCTTTTTCTTGTTATTAGTTGTTTTTGCAGTATCCTTTTTAGGAGCTTTCGAAATTACACTACCTCAGTCTTGGTCTAATAAAGTGGATAGCCAAGCAGATAGAGGCGGTATTATAGGGATCTTTTTTATGGCATTAGCATTAGCTATTGTTTCTTTTTCTTGTACGGGTCCTATTGTTGGAACACTATTAGTGGAGTCAGCTTCAAAAGGAGGGATAGCACCGATTGTTGGAATGTTAGGATTTTCATTAGCAATTGCACTACCATTTGCATTGTTTGCAATGTTCCCAGGTTGGATGAATTCTTTACCAAAATCTGGAGGTTGGTTAAATACCGTTAAAGTGTTTTTAGGATTTTTAGAATTGGCGCTAGCATTTAAATTCTTATCAAATGCAGATTTAGTATTGCAACTACATTGGTTAGAAAGAGAATTGTTTTTAGCTATTTGGATCGCAGTATTTGGTACCCTTGCTTTTTATCTCTTTGGTAAAATTAAATTACCACATGATAGTAATGAAAATCATATTTCAGTAGGAAGATTATCATTGGGATTATTAGTGTTGGCATTTACGATTTATTTAATTCCTGGAATTTGGGGAGCACCTTTAAAATTGATTAGTGGATTTCCACCACCATTAAATTATAGTGAAGCTCCTTATGGAGTTGGTTATACTAAATTAAGTAATGGAGGTGGATTAACTTCAGAGGGAGTAATGCCAAATGGATCTGAATTAGGTCCTCATGACATTATTGCTTTTAATGATTATGAAACTGGTTTAGCGTATGCTAAAAAAATGAACAAACCAGTACTTATAGATTTTACAGGATATGCTTGTGTAAACTGTAGAAAAATGGAAGAAAGAGTTTGGGCAAATCCACATATATTAGGAATCTTAAATAGGGATATTATATTGATTTCTTTATATGTAGATGACAAACGTATGTTGCCTGAAAGCGAGCAGTATACAAGTGAGACAACAGGAAAACGTATTAAATCTATAGGTAATAAATGGAGTGATTTCCAAATAAAAAATTATAAAGCGAATGCACAACCATACTATGTGCTAATGAGTTTAGAAGAGGAAAATTTAAACCCTCCAATTGGCTATACACCAGACATTGAAGAGTATAAAGAATGGTTGGTTGAGGGTATTGCTAATTTTAAATAATTAGATGTTTTTTTCTATAAAAAATTATTTATTATCAGTTCTTTGTATGTGTTTTGTTCTTGTTCTAAATGCGCAAGAAGATACTTTTGTAAAAGACAACTATAATAAAAAAGAGCATACTATTGAAATGCGTGATGGTATTAAACTGCATACTGTTGTTTATTCGCCAAAAAATACTATCGAAAAATATCCAATTCTTTTACAAAGGACACCTTACAGTTGTCGTCCTTATGGCACTGATCAATATAAAATTAAAGTGGGGCCCAATGAATTCTTAATGAAAGAAGGAAATATCATTGTATATCAAGATGTAAGAGGACGTTGGAATAGTGAAGGGGTCTATGATAATATGCGAGCTTATATTCCTAATAAAAAAGGAAATCAAACCGATGAAGCCAGTGATACTTATGATACCATAGAATGGTTAATCAAAAATGTAGAAAACAATAATGGAAATGTGGGAGCTTGGGGTATTTCATATCCAGGTTTTTATGCCACTTATTCCTTATTAGATGCTCACCCTGCATTAAAAGCAGTATCACCACAAGCATGTGTCGGAGATTTTTACTTTGACGATTTTCATCATAATGGTGCTTACCTATTGAGTTATTGGAGAGCGACAGCAGTTTTTGGTTATGAAAAAACTAAGCCAGTAAAAGAATCTTGGTATTCACTTCCAGAATTGAATACAAATGATCAATATCAATTTTTCTTAGATGTTGGTCCTCTGTCTAATTTAGAT
Source organism: uncultured Flavobacteriaceae bacterium (assembly GCA_913052585.1). Taxonomy (GTDB): domain Bacteria; phylum Bacteroidota; class Bacteroidia; order Flavobacteriales; family Flavobacteriaceae; genus Marifrigoribacter. Next base: position 18,854 of record CAJXEB010000048.1, read on the forward strand.
GAATATTATAATGAAGAAAATGTTTTTTGGCAACAAT
>CAJXEB010000049.1 GCA_913052585.1 uncultured Flavobacteriaceae bacterium
AGAATGGTCTTCCACAGGAAATGCCGAGTTTTCTAAAAAATATGGTTTTCAAGAACGCAAAGATACTAAACCAGAAGAAATAGGAACGTATGTTCCATTTAATGCATGTGATTCTGATTTTGTTCATGTAAATCAAATGTTGAAATTTATAAAATTTGGATTTGGAATTATGGCCTTAACAAGATGATCCTGAGTAGAGGCTTCAACAATATTAATGGGTGAAGCCCATTCTTCTTGTCCTTGATCATCATATTTTTGCAAGAAAATTGCATATGAACCCATATCGGTTAAACTAGAATAAGCTAAAAAGAAATTATTATCCAATGAGCATAAAGCAGAATACTTTTGATCCTCTCCATTGCTATCTACCTCCATGCCTAAATCATTACCCATAATATTTAAATTATAATCTACCATTTGAATATACTGTCTATAAGGACCATCATACTGATGAAAATTCATCATTATAGCTTCATCTGATTTTGATAATTTTGCTCTAAAACTATAGCTCCCACCATGGGGTCCCTGATAGGGGTTTAAGCTAAGTGGAGATGCTTGCTCATGAGAATAGATATCCATGCCTTCATGTAAAGATAGCCCATATGTATATGAACCGGGGTGGCCAGTACTAAGATATCTATTGTCTTCCCAAGCTACTAGATATTCTCCATCTTCTATATGTAATGAACTACTTAAAAGTGCATTACCATCAACCCCATACCAAACCTCTTGGCCATTATTTTCAAAATTTGTACCATCTCCGGCTAGTCCACCTGTAATAGCAATGTTTTTAGTTTTAACAGAATTTAAGCCTTTAACAAGTTCGCTACCATTAACCAACCCTCCATCAGATAATACTAATATGTGTTGAAGATCGTCTGTATTTAATGCATTAGAAATATGCTTACCACAAACATTACTATCTTTAAAGTTGGAAATATTAACTTGGATCGTTTTAATCTTTGTTTTTTCTAATTCTATTGCTACTCCAGAAATGGTATTGTCAGAAACAGTTTCATCATATATTTCTCCTGCGGTAGAACACATTGAAATTTCTGCATTTGGGTATTTTCCCTTAACAGTATTGTAGTTTTCTTCGGTTAATAGATCTCTTGCTCCAAAGCATAATACTAAGTTCACATTTTGATTTTCTCCTTCAAAATTCCAAGTGCCACTACTGTATTTAAATTTTTCAGTGTTCATTTTGTTGATTTAAAATTATTAGATAAAGGTTTTTATTTTTTAAATTTATTTCAACCGTATTTCTACTTAATTAAGTATCAGTTAATACTGAAGGGCCTTTTAAGTATTTGTATCTATGCTGCTTGATGTTCTTCTTTTAATAAATCGTTTACCGTTTTTACAGGGTTGAATGTCGCATTAGGAACTTCAACAAAAGTAGTGAGCCAGTTTGCCATACCTCCATTCCATAAGCCTGGCCATTCTAAAGCTTTTAATTCAGTTCCGTTATTAGATTTTTTACTAATAAAGAAAGTATTTGGATCAACAAATTCATTTAAGTTGAATTTTTCTCCTTTATAATCTTTTGTGCTGCAAATAATATCTACGGGATTAAAATGAGTTGAAGAATTCCAAATACGTGCTTGTTCGGTATCATTTAAATTTACTTGCGAACTTTCAATAATTTGTTTTGATGTTCCAGTTTCATTTTCAACAATAAATGGACCACCACCTGGTTCCCCTTTGTTTTTAACCATCCCGCATATTCTAATAGGTTTGTTTAATACGGCAATTAAATAGTCAACTCTATCTTTTGTGTTAAGCGATGAATAACTCTCTGGTATTGTATGGTTAAATCGAACTTCTAAAAATAGCTCAATGCAGTTTAATAGTTTTGAAGTTATTCTATTAGATTCTAATCGTTTTAGTGCGTAAAACACATTCTCTTGTAGCTCTAACATCCTACCTGCTAAGGCTTTTTTGTAGAGCATGTTTTTATCCTGTAAAGTCTTTTTAGCAACGTTATCTATGTTTTTAATGAAGATAATGTCTGCATCTAATTTGTTAATGTTGTTGATTAAAGCTCCGTGTCCACCGGGTCTAAAAATGATATCATCATTTTCATCTTTTAATGGATTGTTTACTAAATCTACAGCAACTGTATTTGTTGAGGAATCTTGAACTGAAAAAGAGATGTTAAATTTTACTTTATGCTCTTTTTGTAATTTATTTACAGCATTTTTTATGTGTTGTTTTATTGGTAAAATATGTTGTTCCGATATTGTGAAATGAATGTTTATTTCCTCTTCATTATTTTTGCAATACTTCATTCCCTCAATTAAATGTTCTTCAAATGCAGTATTTACTTTACTCTCATATTGATGGAATTTTACTAGGCCTTTTGGGGTGTCCGCGTATCCTAATCCATCTTCAGAAAGTATTTTGTCAGCAATTTCGCTGTAAGATTTTGTTTTTATTAATTCTGATAAATCAATACCTACCTGAAACAATTTTGTTTCTAATTCATTATAAAACGGAAAGGCTTCTATTTTTGAGAAAAAATTGTTAATCAAAGGAGTATTTCCTTCTTTACTATCTAGGTTATGTAAATGTTTAAACATTCTACTCGCAGCTCCAGAAGCAGGTACAAACTTCATAACCTTTTTACCCTTGGTTAAAGCTTTCTCATATTCGTTTTTATAGTTTTCTATTTCTAATTCCGAAAAGAAATTAATGCCATCACCTTTTGTGCAAGGTCTCTTTAAAGTTACATATTGTGTACCTCTATTAAACAAGTTGAGCTGGGTTTGAAGGTTGTTTTCCGTAGTATCCATTTTATTGGTTTTTAGTATTTGATATGATTAATAATGTTCTATCATCATCAACTTTTTTTATTTGATGTTTTTTTATAAAATAGCCATCCATCTCTTTGGCTGTTTTGTATGAATCTATAGAGTTTGACTTTAACATTTCAATTAAAGCTTTACTACCTAGCATTTCGTTGGTCTCGAGTTTGTATGATTCACTATACCCATCTGTATAAAATGCCAAGCGATCATCAGCCTTAAGTTGTATTTCTGTAAGGTTGTACTTTGTATTTTCAAGTACGCCTAATAGCATTCCATTACTTGGTATTTGGCTCACCTTTGCTGTCTTTCCATGGTAATGAAGTGGCTCTAATGATCCTGCAGAAGCAATTTTTACTGTTGAATTTTGGTTGTTTATATAAATCAAACTAAGTGTTGTAAAAACTTCTGATAGTTGAGAATCTTTATAAATGTATTTGTTTAATGTTTTTAGAACTTTGTCTGGTTGGGCATTTATTTTTAGCTCATCTAAATTATGAGAGAGAATTTTTAAGGTACTCCTGATGTATGCAATGTATGCTAGTACAAAAAACCAAGCCCCCCATTTTTTTCCCATTACATCTCCAAAAGCAATTAATGACTCATGTTCACTTATTGGGTAAATTTCATAAAAGTCGCCTCCAGGAAGTCCTTCATAAGGTTCGTGAAAACAAGAAGTAGAAATGTTTTTTGTAACACTATGGTATGACTCCTCAATACGAATAGGAGAGTTGTTTGCAGCTAATCTGAGGGCATTTAAATATTTTGATTTGTAAGTGATTTCACGGTTTAATCGGGCATTAATTTCGTGAGCAATTATTTTAAAGGACCTTTTTTTAATGATGATGTCATCAACACCTGAACTGATAATACGTTCTAATTCAATTTCATCTTTATAACCATTTACTAAAGATGTTATTTGTAATCCATTATCTTTAATAAGAGGTAATATCTTATCCAATCTATTATTTATCCATTTAGCATTATCATTAATTAAGAGTAGCCATATATTATTTTCTTGAATACATTTATAGAGTGATTTTTCATCATAAACCATTATGGTTTCACATTCAATTAACTCTGAAGGGATAATGAATTTATGATCTTTGTTAGTGCAATAAGCAACTTTGCCATTTTCAATAGAAGTGTGTTTGTTTTTTTTATACGCAATAGCTTTTTTCTGTAATGAAAATCGTTTTAAATTGGCATCAATTTTTGCTGCTAATATTTCTGGGTCAAAAGGTTTTGATAAATAATCATCAGCACCATCATCTAGGCCTTGTACCCAATTTGATTTTTCGTTATTGCTACTTAATAAAATGAATGGCGTAAATTTATATTCTGGCATGCTTCTTAAATGCTTAGCCAATTCATTCCCATTCATATTGGGCATTTGAACATCAGAAATAATTAAATCATAAACTTTTTGAGAAGCACTTAATAGAGCATCAGTTCCATTTGTTATAGTGGTAACCGTATGGCCTAATTTAGAAGTAATAACCTTCTCCACTAATTTTAAGATGATGGGATCATCATCTACAACTAAAATTTGTGATTTTATATTTAATTCTCGGGTAGTCATTTATTTGCTCAATTCTACATATAAGTAATTCAACGAATTTTCTGAGTAGTGATATTCTACCACATCAGAAATTTTAAGTATAGATAACAACCCTCTATTACTTTCTAAAAGTTTAGCGATATCATCTTCCTTTTTATTAAAGAAAAATCGGATACAACCTTTATCAATAACCGAAACCATTAATTCCTCAATTGGGTGAGCAAATAATTTAAATGTTTTCCCAATCATTTTACTTGGAAAATTACCTTGGTGGTTATCCACTTTAAATCCCTTACCAATATCTGTAATCAAAACCTCTAAAGAGTTATCTCTAACTTTTAGGATAATGTTGATTCGTTCAAATTTATTTTTAGAAGCATTACATGCATTAATAAAACCTTCGTTAACGATAAGTTTTAAATGTAATTCTGAGATGGTTGATGTCGGAATTTCAAGGCCATCCACCCATTTATAAATGATGGGTAAATTATCTTTTTCCGAGGCAAAATTGTTAATGTAGTACATAAGTTGGGCTTTAATAACTTGCTTGACACTTTTCTTCTGTTACAAAGAATTCAAAAACATTATCTAAACTCATTAACCGAAAGAGCTCTTGTGCATTTTCTGATACATTGCATATTTTCATATTACCTCCAGCTCTTTTTGCATTTTTGAGAGCAGAAATAATAGCTCCAAATCCTGAACTATCAATAAAGTTTACTCCTTTAAGATTAAGTACTACTTGAGCTGACTTTTCATTGATTAACGATTTTAGTTCGTCTTTAACGTCTGTAGCGTTTTGAGCATCTAAGCTTTCCATTCCATTAAATGAAATAGTGGTTACGTTGTTTTCTTTTTTTGAATGAATCATAACTTTTTGGTTTTGTTTGGTTTCCTTTATTAATGTTAATTATAGAATAATAGTTCAAAAACTGCTATCTCTTTATTTGTATGCTAAAAATTCTTATCTGTGTTTTATCTCAATAATGGCACATCTTTTACTCTTAAAATTCATCTTAATTTTTTTCCCAAAATGGAAATGGATAAGTGCTGAATCAAAAATCTGAATAATAGAAGCCTACGTAGTCAGGAGTACTACGTAATTTATAATAAGTGGTAACACTATATTAGTTAAGGGTATGAACGATTGGCAAATCGGGGCATAGTACTGATTCGCTAGCCTCCAATTAGTGACATCTTTGTATGGAAACGTATATCAATGAAGAAACTAGACCGAATATTAGTGAAACGCCTATCTATAAAGAAAGGGAAGGTCGTATTCAAAAAAGGAAATTTTTCCAAATTTGAGAGAGTTAACCATTTTAATCCTTTAATCAGAATATTATGAATAAGAAAATTTTAGCAGTTGATGATGATGAAAGTATAAGAATGCTTTTGGAGCACTTATTAAAAGATCACTATGATGTGCAATCTAAAGAGGATGGATATGATGCCTTATTATATATGCAAGAAGGAAATGTGCCTGACTTAATAATTTCGGATTTAACAATGCCTAAAATGAATGGCATGGATTTTATAGATAATGTAAGGGCGAGTAGTTTCTTTAAAAACATTCCATTAATTGTATTATCTGCAAAAGAAAATAGTAACGAAAGAATAGAGTGTTTAAGAAGAGGTGCAGATGATTATTTGGTTAAGCCTTTTAATCCGGAAGAGTTACAGCTCAGAATTGCGAGTATTTTTAAAAGAATGACAAGTATCGATTAAACGCTGACCCTAATTAAAAAGTAAGACTATGAAATCAATCAATATTTTATATATCGGGAATAATGAAAATTATAAAAATGATTATGGCTTTATCGTAGATTTTGTAGCAACTACAATTGAAAAAGAAAATGGGTTTTTAGCTTATGATTATTTAATGAAGACTAACCGTAGAAAATTACCAGATTTTATTTTTTGTGAGTCAACTATTTCAGGAATTAATCCATATCAGTTTCATAAACGAATAAGAGAGAATAAAAAATTCGATAAGGTGTCTTTTATTCTTGTTAATGATAGCATCACAAAAAAAGAAGGTGTTTATGCTATTAAACAAGGAATAGATGAGGTAATGGTAAAGCCTTTTGCTTTGGAAAATTATTTTCAACGTTTCAGCTTTTTATCAAACTATAGACATCTTAATAGGAAAGATAGAAAAAGTTCTAGAACTAAAAAAGGTTATAAAATTCCAACGATTAAAAGAGTGTTTGATATTGTTGTGGCAGGTAGTGCACTTTTAGCATTGTCACCGGTTCTACTTTTCACTATGATAGCTATGAAGGTCGAATCTCGAGGCCCTTGGTTTTATTCTTCTAAAAGAGTTGGTACAGGATATAAAATTTTCGATTTCTATAAATTTAGATCAATGTATGTTGATGCAGAAGATCGATTAAAAGATTTAAAAGGATTAAATCAATACGCAGACGCCCAAGATGATGTGATTGTTGCTAAAGTTTGTCCAGATTGTGCGAAAGAGCAGTTGTGTTCTCCAGCTTTATTTGTTGATGGAAAAGAAATTTGTGAAAAACATCATTTGAGAATTAAAAAAGCTGATGCGGCTGGTACGTTTATAAAAATTAAAGATGATCCAAGAATTACTAAAGTGGGTAGGATTATTAGAAATATTAGTATTGATGAATTACCACAATTAATAAATGTATTAAAGGGCGATATGTCTATTGTAGGAAACAGGCCACTTCCGTTATATGAGGCTGAACAACTAACCTCTGATAATTGGGCTGAACGTTTTATGGCTCCTGCAGGAATTACTGGTTTATGGCAAGTTGAAAAAAGAGGTGGGGGTGAGATGAGTGAGGAAGAAAGAAAAGGATTGGATAATAAATATGCTAGAAACCATTCTTTTGGGAATGACATCAAATTAATTTTAAGAACAATCCCTGCTTTATTTCAAAGTGAAAACGTGTAATGGTGAGTAGAATCATTTACATATTAGTTTTAATGATGGGATTTTCATTTTGCTCTAATGGGCAAGAGGTAATTGATACCATATTTGTTGAAGTAGATGCTCCGCTCTACAATTTAAAACCATTAGATGTTTTAATCGATTCAGCATTAATTCACTCTCCATTATTGCATGCACAAAATGTGCAGGTAGAAATAACCAAGAGGAAATTACGAATTACCCAACAGAGTTGGTTGAGTTCTTTCGCTATTGGATCAGGATACTATTTAGGTAAAGGAAATAATTTGAATTTAACTGATGGTAGTTCGCAAGCAAATACATTAACCACCACCACCACTGCTAGCTATAGTGTCGGAGCATCTTTTAGTATGCCTTTAACAACATTAATCTCAAGAAAAAGCAAAGTGAGAATTGACAAGTTAAATTTTGAAATTGAAAAAGATAAAGCGTTAGAAATTGAGTCAACAATTCGTAAAACACTGATCATAGAATACAATAACTTGTTATTTAAGATACAAGAAATGAATATCACCTTATCAACTATGGAATCGAATAAAATTGCGGTTCAGATAGCAAAAAAATATTTAGATGAAGGAGAGCTGTCTATTAATGGTTACACTGAAGCGATAGATAAACGGAATGGAACAATACTAGCTTTTGAAAAGGCTAAGACAAATGTGAAAATTGCTTTTTTATTATTAAGAGAGATAACTGGAACTGAAATAGAAAATTAATATGTCGTTACTACAATTACTAAGATTAATAGCCCAAAACCTAAAGCTGATGATGGCTGTAGGAATAATTATGGCTACACTTATTTTTATGGCTACTAAGAGCGAGAAGAAAACGTATGCTACAGAAACGCTTATCAATACAGGATTAGTTACTGGGTATAGTTTAGAGAGTAGTAAAGGAGGGAAAACAGATAGAGAATATACGGGTAAAGAAATGCAAAACATTATTAATGTTTTTAATGCCTATGAAACACAAGAAGAAGTTTGTACGAAGCTTTTAGCTAAAATATTGATGCTAGAAGAGGCAGATCCTAGAATAATATTACAACATAATTTAGATTTATTATACCAATTTGACTTTTCTAGAGAGTTACGAGATAAATTAATTAGAGAAACAGAGGAGTCAACTTATGAGAATTTGGTTGTTTTTCGTGATTCTACATTGTCTAATGAAGTGGCAGATTTAATTGCATCAAAACATGACTTCTTTAGTTTGTCTCATTTGTCAGGAGTGAGTATTGCTGTTCAAGGAAATAGTGATATTCTGAAGTTAGAATACGCAACTACAGATCCTGGAATTTGTGTACAAACATTATTGGTTTTAGTTGAGGTTGCTACTGCAAGACATAAGGTTATTAAGAATAGCCAAACCGGATCGGTGGTAGAATATTTTGAGCTGGAAACTCAGAAAGCTTATGCAGGATTAGAGGACGATGAAGCAGAATTACTTGCTTTTAGAAAAGAGAATAATATTATAAATTACTATGAGCAAACTAGATATATTTCGGCAAGAAAAGAGGATTTGAATACCGTTATTAGAGAGGAGCAAATGAACTCAGCAGCAGCAGATTCAGCACTGAAAAGATTAGAACATCAGTTAGATAAAGGAAGTACTATCTCAGCGGTAAATAATAGAATTGCTAAAAGTAGGGATGAGTTATCAAGCATTACGGCACAAATAGCAAGAAATGAAATTGCCTCTCCAGACCAAAAACCTAGAAATGAAAAATTAATTGTTGGGTTAAAAAAGCAGGCTAAAGCAATTAAAAAAGAAATTAAACAAGCAGCAGAAAAAGAGTTTGAATTAAAACATTCTGTGAATGGAATAGCAGTAGGAGATCTGTTAACCGAGTGGTTAGAAAATTCTATAATTATTGAAGAAACTAAAGCACGTTTATCTGTAGCTAAACAAATAGCACTTGATTTTGATGAGGTTTATCGTTCTTTTGCTCCATTAGGTTCTATTATTAAAAGAATTGAACGCCAAATAGATGTGTCGGAAAGAGCTTACTTGGAAACTTTACACAGTTTAAATCAAGCAAAATTGCATGAGAAAAGTATGTCTATGTCGGCCAATTTAAAAGTACTCGATAAACCATTTTATCCAACCAAACCCGCAGCTTCTAAAAGGAAAGTTTTAATAGCGGTAGGTTTTATTGCGGGGATTATGATTGTTTTGATTGTAATTATAGTAATGGAGTTTTTAGACAGTACTTTAAAAACACCTAAAAATACGATTGAACAGACGCAGTTGAAATTATTCTCAGCATTCCCAAGAATCCCAGTTAAGAAAAGTCATCTAAAAAAAATCAACTATAAATTTTTAGTTGGACGTTGTACTGATAATTTATTACAAAATATTAAACTAGAACTAAGGTCATTAAATGTAACTCGAAAATGTAAGCAAATAGTGGTGTTGAGTTCAAGGCTAGTGGAGGGGAAAACAACTGTAGCTTCAACTTCTATAAGCGCTTTAAGAAAATATGGTGAAAAGGTGCTTTATTTGTCTCCTTCTAATGGAGGAAGTCAAAAGATTATTGCAGAATTTAATTCATTAGATAATCATCCAGATAATTTGCTATACGATGTAGATCACGAGCTTTTTAAGAAAAAAAATATTGGAGATTTATTAAATAATCCAGATTTTAGAACAGACTATTACGATTACATATTTATAGAGATACCGGCATTATTACATGCTCATTATCCTGTGGACTTAGTAGCAAATTCAGATATTTCATTACTTGTTTGTAGAGCCAATAGAGTTTGGGATGAGGCAGATACAAAAGCATTGGAAGCATTTAAGAAAGGTGTGGATTATGAACCTTTTGTAATTCTTAATGGTGCAAAAGCAGATTTATTAGAATCTATAGTAGGAGAAATTCCAAAAAACAGAAGCTGGTTAAGAAGACATCTGAAAAAGATTATAGTATTAGGATTTAAAGCTAAAAGGAGCATCAGATGATAAAAGGAGAAAACATAGTATGTGTTGGTTTTCCAACTTGGGAAGGAGATTACATGAAATCTACGGTAGAGTTAATGTCTGTTTTTGCAAAAGAAAATAAGGTGCTTTACATTGATTATGAGTTTACTTTTAAAGATGTACTAATGGGTATCATTGGTAAAAAAGAAGTTCCTGTTAAACGAATTTTAGGTTTAACCAACAGGTTAAGGAAATTGCCAGCTAAAAAGGGCGGAAGCATTTATGTTTTAACACCACCACCAGTTTTCCCAACCAACTTTATTAAATCCTCAAAGTATTATGATAGAGTATTAAGAATTGCCGCAAATAGTGTGAAGAGATCAATTAAAAAAGCAATGAAGCAATTGGATATAACAAAGCCAATTGTTATTAATGCTTTTAATCCTTTTTTCGGGAATGATTTAGCAGGGAAACTGAATGAAGAACAATTACTTTATTATTGTTATGATGAGATTGGTGCTGCTGCTTGGTCAAAAAACCATGGAGTAAGATTAGAGGAAAAATTCATTAAAAAAGTAGATGGTGTAATCACAAGTTCTATTGGATTGCATAATGCAAGAAAACCGTTAAACAAAAGTTCATTCTTGGTGAAAAATGGAGTTGATTTTGATCTTTTTAATACAGCATTTAAGTATAAAAATAAAAGCAAATTAATTCCTAAAGAAAGCTATAGTAAAGTTGTAGGCTATATTGGAAGTATTGATTTTAGATTAGATTATGAGTTGTTAGAACATCTGTTTACTCAAATGCCGACAACGCTTTTTGCTTTTGTTGGCAGAGTTAACTTCCCTAAAGGAGAGGCCATCTTAAATAAACATGATAATGTAGTTCTGCTTGGGCCACACCCTCCAAATTATTTGCCTAAATTTTTAGGTGAATTCGATTTAGGGATTATACCATTTGAGAAAAATGAGTTTACTAAAGGCATTTATCCTTTAAAAATAAATGAATATCTATCGGCAGGTATTCCTGTTGTGTTAACCAGTTTTAGCGATTTAAGTGATTTTGAATCTTCAACAAAAATTGTAAACAATAAAGCCTCTTTTTTAGAGGCAGTACACTACGAATTGGAGAACGATTCTTTAACTCAACAAATTGAAAGAGCTAAAGTTGGATTTAATAATTCTTGGGAAAATAGAGTGGATCAAATTTCAGACATCATATTAAAAATTAGAGAAAATAAGAAGTAATGGGAAGAACCATTGTCAATAGAATCACTGGTGCAGAAAGGGTAAATACGCCTTTCTTTATAATAACAATACTGTTATTAGCATTTGCAATGGGATTTTTAGTGATTAAAATGGGGCTTCTTGTTGGAGGGGCAATCATCGCAATGCCAATTGTGCTTTATGGTGTTAATGCTATTTTTAAAGATGCTGGTTTAGCAATATTTGCTGCATTAATAGTGTCTTTTATGGTGGCAGGTTTAGCGCTTTACGTAAAAGGTCCATTTGGATTAGGAATTGATATTACATTAGTTTTTGCTTGGTTGTCTATCTTTTTTAAACATTTTAGACACATTGATTGGAGTCCGTTAGATAATAACTTTACAAGGCTAGGAATTGTTTGGTTTGGGTTGTTGGTATTAGAAATAATAAACCCAGATAGTAACGGTCCTGTTGCATGGTTTTATGCCGTTAGAGCAATTGGCTTGTATCCTTTCTTGGGAATGACTGCAGTAATGATGCTGTTGAGACATCCTAAGTATTTGGATAAATTCTTAAACATTGTTTTCATTTTTTCATTATTGGGAACTGCTTGGGGGTTTAGACAAATGATAGGTGGAACAAATGCTGCTGAAGATCATTGGTTGTATGCTGAAGAGCATGCAGATCAACACATATTGTTTGGTAAGTTAAGAGTGTTTTCTTTTTATAGTGATGCCGGTCAATTTGGATCATCACAAGCTTATGTTGCTGCTGTCTGTTTTATTAGTGCCCTTGCTCCAACCTTAAAAATGAAAAAGAAAATGCTCCTAGTTATTATTGGAGTTATCACATTTATGGGCTTTGGTATTTCTGGAACTAGGGGGGCATTGGCTGTGCCAGCTGTAGCAGGTTTCATGTTTTTGATTTTTAGTAAACAAGTTAAAATTTTAATACTTGGTGTTGCAATGGCTGGAGGAGCTTTTTATGTGCTAAAGTATACCAAAGCGTTCCAGAGTATTGAGCAGGTTGCTCGTATGCGATCTGGATTGTCTGGTGAGAACGCTTCATTAGAAGTTAGGTTAAATAATCAAAGATATTTTTATAAATTATTAAAAACACGACCTATTGGAGCTGGAATTGGTACTGCAGGTTATTGGGCAGACAAATACAATCCACATGGAAAATGGGCAGTACCTACAGATAGTTATTATGTTCGAATTTGGGCTGAAACAGGAATAGTTGGTATTTGCCTTCACTTTATATTTTTCGGTTACATATTCGGACGTGGAGGGTTTATCCTATGGCATTTAAAAAACCAAGAACTACGATATAAAATGATTGCGCTTTACGGAGGCTTTGCTGGTGTATTGGCAACAAGCTATGGTAATGCTGTTTACAGTCAGTTACCATCAGCAATGGTTATGATTATTAGTCTTCCTATGATTTTTTTAGCTCCGCTTTATGATAAAATATTAGCACAAGATGAGATTAAAGAAAAAGTAAAAAGAAAAGAAGAATTAACCTATGAGGAGCAAGTTTTATTAGCAGAAAAATTAAAATAAAAACTATGGAAACAGCACGAAATAAACCAATGGTATCTATCGTAAGTATTAATTACGATCAGCCGGTAGTAACCTGCGAAATGTTGGATTCATTACGAAAAGTTACTTATCCTAATTTTGAAACAATAATCGTTGAAAATGGATCTCCTACAAAAAAACCAGATCAAATAAGAGATAATTACCCAGAAGCAAAACTGATTATTAGCAAAGAGAATTTAGGTTTTGCAGGGGGGAATAACATTGGATTAAAAGAGGTTAAAGGAGATTACATTTTACTTTTAAATAATGATACTGAGGTTCCTGCTGATTTTTTAGATAGTATGGTTGACTTGATGGAATCGAATGCTGAAATAGGTATTGTAAGTCCTAAAATTTATTACTTCCATGAAAAAAATGTTTTGCAATATGCAGGTACATCTCCAATAGATCCGATTACTTCCAGAGGAAGACATTATGGGAATAAAGAGGTAGATACTGGTCAGTTTGATGAGGTCACAGAAACGTATTATCCACATGGTGCTTGCATGATGTTTAGGAAAAGCATTTTAGAAGAGTTGGGATTACTTTATGAAGGATACTTCTTGTATTACGAAGAGTATGATTTTACTGAAAGAGTAAGAAAGGCAGGTTATAAAATTTATTTCCAACCAAACTCTTACATCTTACATAAAGAATCTATTTCAACAGGGAAAAATAGTCCTTTAAAAACTTATTATTTGAATAGGAATCGACTTTTGTTTTTGAGGCGGAATGTTGAAGGGCTTACATTCTATTTAGCGATGGCTTATTTCTTTATTATTTCATTTCCGAAAAACACACTTAAGTATTTATTTAACAAAGAACATTTGTCAGCATTGTATAGAGGTGTTTCTTGGAACATTATCAATTTTAATATTCACAAAAATCAACAGTTATGATCATACTAGAGATACTACACTATTTACTTTTAATCTATCTTGGAGCATCCGTTTTGTTCTTAATAAATTATGCCATACTTGGGAAAATACCAAGAAAAGTAAAGCAGCCAACAAAAAGCAAGCAGAACAGATTTGCAGTTTTTATTCCTGGTTATAAGGAAGATGCTGTGATTTATGAAGTTGCTAAAGAGGCGTTAAATCAAAATTATCCGAAAGAACTATTTGTTGTAATTGTTATTGCAGATTCGTTTCAGCAAAAAACCTTAGCTGATTTAAATTCATTACCAATAATGGTAAAAGAAGTTTCTTTTGATAAGAGTACTAAAGCAAAGGCGTTAAATAAAACAATGGCAGATTTGCCTGAAACATTGTACGATGTAGCATTAATATTAGATGCAGATAATGTTTTAGCGCCTGATTTTATCACAAAAATAAATGATTCGTTTAATGCAGGTTATCATGTGGTGCAGGGACATAGAGCAGCTAAAAATACCAAAGGTGCTTTTGCTATGTTGGATGCAATGAGTGAAGAAATTAATAACAACATCTATAGTAAAGGGCATCGTGCAATTGGGTTGTCATCTAGATTAGTAGGGTCAGGAATGGCGTTCTCTTATCAGTTGTTTAAAAATACCATGAGCAATATTGATGCGGTTGGTGGTTTTGATAAAGAGTTAGAATTAAGATTGTTAAAAAGAGGCTTTAAGTTTGAGTACAGAGATGATGCCATTTGTTATGATGAAAAAGTGAGCCAAGCTGAGGTGTTCAATAATCAAAGAAGTAGATGGATATCTGCTCAGTACCATTATTTTAAGAAACACTTTTTAAAAGCTTGTTGGGAGCTGATTACAAAAGGTAATGTAGATTATTTTGATAAGGCATTTCAAATGATGTTGCCACCAAGGTTAATTCTACCAGGCTTTTTATTTGCCACAGCAATCATTGCTTTTTTTGTGAGCCCAACGCTTTATTTTTATGTGTGGACAGTCATATTTGTTGCCAATATATTATCCTTTGCAATTTCAATACCGGGTAAGTTTTATTCGCTACAAATGATCAATGCATTTATGCAATTACCCAAAGCTTTTTTCGGGATTTTTATTGCGCTATTTAAAATGGGAGGAGCAAATAAAACTTTTATTCATACGCCTCACACGAATGTTGAATCTGATAACACACATTAATTATGGGAGTAGTTAGCAAATTAAAAAACGAATATAATACACTTAAAGAAGGCAGTCCTAGAAGAAATCCTGTAGTGCTTTTTGTAAAAAGGATTTGGGGTACGTTTTGGCGAGTAGTTTTAGGTAAGTGGTTTTTAAGAAACTGTAAAACGGGGAATTTATGTACGACAAGAGGTATTCCTAGAATTGATGCCAATGGTGAAATTATTTTAGGCGATAGAGTGAAGATTTGGTCGCATATTCATAAAACACAATTATCTGCAGGAGGTAAAGGAAAGCTAATCATTGGCGATAATTCTTTTATTAATGTAGGCGTAATTATATCTGCTCATTATCAAATAAAAATTGGGAAAAATGCACAAATAGCACCAGGTGTTATTATGATGGATAACGATTTTCATGGCGTTGAAGATAGAGATGCGATTGATGTGCCTACTCCGATTACTATTGGTGATAATGTATGGCTGGCAACAAGAGTTGTTGTGTTAAAGGGGGTTACAATTGGAGAGGGTTCTACAATTGCTACAGGAGCAGTTGTTACTAAAGATATTCCTCCTTATTCATTAGCAGCAGGAATACCTGCAAAGGTTATTAAAACTTTAAAACATTAATTATGGCAGGAACAGGACACGGAGTACCACCAATGTCAGGGCCAGGAATGCCTTGGTATATTATTATGATCTTTTTTATTGTAGCAATAATTTGGGGAGTTAACGAAGGTATTAAACTGCGAAAAAGAGATGAAAAACTCATGGAAAATGAAATCAAAAAATTAAAAGGAGAGCCTCTTTTAGGTGATTAGAAAAAAGATTCTAAATCTTTCATAAATTAAAACTACAGGAATGAAAATATTAATGATATCTAAAAATGTACCCACTCGTTACCAGGGAGGAATTCAGACACACGTTTGGAAATTGTCAAAGTATATGATTAGGCAAGGTCATGATGTTGATATATTATCTGCAGGTGGATTTAAGCAAGGGGATAAAAGTTATGAGGAAGATGGGCGAACAATTCATGAAATTAGATACTTGCCAGGAAGACATATTCCTGTTTTAAATGTTTTATTAGAAGATTACTCATTTAACAAAAGTGTTATTCAATGGATTAAAAAGAACGGGCAGAACTACGACTTAATAAATGTGCAAGGACGAAGTGGGTTCTTTTATCCTAAGTTTAATAGATTCGGAATGTTTCCTCCTTGTATTACAACATTTCATGGTACAGCTCAAGGAGAATATGAAGCAAACAGAGAGTTTGCATCAAATAGATTGGCATTGT
The DNA here is from genome assembly GCA_913052585.1 of uncultured Flavobacteriaceae bacterium. Classification (GTDB taxonomy): domain Bacteria; phylum Bacteroidota; class Bacteroidia; order Flavobacteriales; family Flavobacteriaceae; genus Marifrigoribacter. Next base: position 16,384 of record CAJXEB010000049.1, read on the forward strand.
ATTTACATAATTTATTCTCCTCTAAAAATGAAAGAGATTGTTTGAAATATTCAGCTGCTGTTATTTCGGTGAGTAATGAGATGACCCAACGTTTGAATAAAGAATTTGGGAAGTCGCTCAATAAGTCTCAAATTATTTATAATGGAATAGACCTAGAAGATTTTGTTGAGCTTAAAGAAAAACAAGATGATAATTTACTTGTTTTCGTTGGGAGGTTAGCCGCTGTAAAGGGTGTGAATGTTTTAATTAATTCTTTTACAAAAGTAAATAAGGAGATTAAACTTGTAATCGTAGGCGGTGGTCCTGATGAAAAACAATACAAAGAGCTTGTCGCTCAGTTAAATTTAACGAACAGAATTACATTTGCAGGAGCGCAACCTTTTTCAGAGGTTAGAAAATGGTTTCAAAAATGTTATGCATTTGTATTGCCTTCATTTAAAGAGTCTCAAGGAATAGTGTTGATGGAAGCGAATGCTTTTGGTAAGCCAGTTATTGCATCTGATATTGATGGAATAAATGAAGTAGTAGAACATAATGTAAATGGGTTAATGTTCGAAAAATCCAATGAGAAGGAATTGACAGAAAAAATCAATCAATTATTTTCAAATAAAGAGCTCGCTAAAAAACTCGGACAAGAAGGCAAGAGGCTCATGAAAGAAAAATTTGATTGGGAAGTATTAACCAAAGAGACACTGAAGTTATATGCAAAAGTGATCGATAAAAACTAAACAAGATGGCAAAGAATTACTGGATAAAACAAGGTTCATTTTCTTTTTTAGCAAATATTGCTGCAATGGGATTTGCCTTTATTACATTTTTATTTTTGGTAAGGGTTTTATCCAAAGATGATTTTGGGGTATGGGTACTTTATTTAACCGTTACTTCTTTTGCTGAGATGGCTCGACAGGGTTTTGTGCAAAATGGCTTAATTAGTTTTTGTACTCAAAATAAAGATGATTATGATGAAATTATTACTGCAGGGTTAGTCTTAAATGTTGTTGCAGGTTTGTTGGGGGCATTAGTAATAGCTATAATCGCTAATTGGTTAGGAAGTATTTGGGGCGTTGAAAAATTACCGAATTTACTATGGTTGTATCCGCTTTATGTAATTACTTACGGAACACAAATGGTATTAACATTTATTCAAAATGCCAATCAACAATTTAAAGTAATCCTCATTGCAAATATTATTTATGGGGTATCTAATTTTTCAATGGTAATCGCTTATTGGTTTTATTTTGAAAGCATTGTGTTGAGCCATTTAATTTTTATTCAATGTATTTCAGCCTTATTAGCGATGGTTTATTCTTTAATTAAGGCTCGATCGATGTTTACTTTCGGAAAGGTGACAAAAAAATGGGTAGGAAAATTATTCCATTATGGTAAATATGTTTTTGGCACTAACTTTAGTTCAATGTTATTGAATAAGATGGATATTATTATGATTGGTTTTTTTATTACACCAATTGCAGTGGCAACATATAATGTTGCATCTCGAATGAATAATTATATAGAAGTTCCAATGAATAGTATTGCCAGTATTGTTTTTCCCAAAATATCAGAACGATATAAAAAAGAAGGCGTAGACGCTGTAAGGTATTTGTATGAAAGATCTACTGGGTTAATGCTCGCTATAATTATTCCAGCAGTATTGGGTGTAGTAGTTTTAGCAAAACCAATTATACTGCTTTTAGCAGGTAAAGAATATTTAGAAGCTGTTCCGGTGTTAATGATTTTGACTTGTATGGCAATTGTAAAACCATGGGGGAGATTGTTTGGAATTACACTAGATGCCACGGGTAACCCTAAAATAAATTTTAGGATGTTGTTACTAAGTTTAGCTATAAATGTAATTACCAACCTTATACTCATACCAACCTTCGGAATGATAGGGGCTGCTTGGGCAACATTTGTATCTGTTGTTGTAACAATTGGTATTGGCCAAGTTGTGGTTTACAGAATGTTTCAGGTTAAATTTTACCATGCGTTTATTTATATGTTCCGTTTTTATAAAGAATGGTTTCATAAAGCGCTAGTGATTTTAAAGCTTAAAGAAGTTGAACTAAATTAAATACTTCAGTTTCTCTAAATTGTTATTTCTCTATTTGGGAAAACTTTCCCACAATGATAAAGAGTTTCATTAGTTGAAATTATAATCTATTGATCCCGAGGTTACCTCTAAATAGTCTTCATTTAATGCGCATATGGTTTTAGCTAGCTGAGACTTACCTGAACCAGACTCTCCTACAATTCCTAAT
>CAJXEB010000050.1 GCA_913052585.1 uncultured Flavobacteriaceae bacterium
GGTCATTTCCAACCGCTTGCCAGATAAGTGTATCTTCTTCATTATCAATAAAATCAAAAGTAATTTTTTGTTTTAAAATGTCACCACCAACTGGTATACCACCACTTACTCCAACACCACCATTATAACCTCCTGTACCAACTCCAATTCCGATTGTTGTACTAGATTGCGTAACAAACTCGGCGGCGAAAAAGTTAATTAATAACTGAGGTGATTCACTTTTTTCAAAACCTCTAGAAAGCAAAATACTATCTGTAGCTTTTATTATTCGAGTGTTATCCAAATTACTTAAATTGGATTTTAAATTCGGATAATAATTATAGGATTTATATTCAGAAAAATCTGTTGAATTGTCATAATCATAAGCAACAGTTGCTCCACAAGAAGTCAAAAGAATAGTTATGACAAGAGTTAATAAATATTTCATTGCTTTTTTTTATAAAAATAAACAATTCTTACAAAAACAATGTACTATTTACTTTTTAACTAACTTTTTAATTACTGTACCTTGGTTTGTATAAATTTCAGCAATACAAATACTTACCATCATGGTCGAAAAGCTGGTATTCTTTTCGGTGTTTTAATTAAATTTTCTTTAAAAAAAATAATTTAATCATTTAACATCCCCCAAAGCTTATCTTTAAGCTCCATTAAACCTTGTTGAGCAATTGAAGAGAAAAACATATAGGGGATTCCTTTAAAATCGACATCTAATTCTTGCTTCATTTCAGCTTGTAGTTCTTCATCCAACATATCACATTTAGAGATAGCTATCAATCGATCTTTATCAAGCATTTCTGGATTGTAACGTCTTAACTCGTCCAATAAAATATCGTATTGTTTTTTAATATCATCTGCATCAGCAGGAATTAAAAATAACAGTGTAGAATTACGTTCAATATGTCTTAAAAAGTAGTGACCTAAACCTTTTCCTTCTGCAGCTCCTTCAATAATCCCGGGAATATCTGCCATCACAAAGGTTTGATGATCACGATATTTTACAATACCTAGATTAGGCTTCAAAGTTGTGAACTCGTAATTCGCGATTTTTGGTTTTGCAGCAGTAACAACTGAAAGCAATGTAGATTTCCCTGCATTAGGGAATCCCACTAAGCCAACATCTGCCAATACTTTTAACTCTAGAGTAATATCTATTTCTATCCCATCTAATCCAGGCTGAGCATAACGAGGAGTTTGATTGGTTGAACTTTTAAAATGATCGTTTCCCAATCCTCCTTTACCACCTCTAGCTATAATTACTTCTTGACCATCTTCAGTGATTTCAAGAATTATATTTTGAGTTTCGGTGTCTCTAACTACAGTTCCTAATGGCACTTCAACAACTACATCATCTCCATCTGCTCCTGTACTGGTTTGTTTACTTCCAGAACCACCGTAACCCGCTTTATAATGTCTTTTAAATTTTAAGTGATAAAGTGTCCAAAGATTAGAATTAGCACGTAAAATTATATGTCCTCCACGACCTCCATCACCTCCATCTGGTCCACCTTTTGGAATATATTTTTCACGGCGTAAATGTGCACTACCTTGCCCTCCTTTACCAGAGGTAAGGTGCATTTTTACATAATCTACAAAATTTCCTTCAGTCATAATTAATACCGTAAATTTGTACTATAATCTGTTTATATTAGTTACTAAAGTTTATCAATAACTTTACATAACCTTTCTGTTATATCTTCAACACTACCTACTCCATCAACTCCAAAATACTTATTTTGATCTTGATAATAATCTTTTAATACCGCCGTTTTTGTTTCGTATTCATTAAAACGGTTTCTAATTTTACTTTCGTCTTGATCATCTGATCTACCACTTGTCTCACCTCTTTTTAATAAACGAGCAACCAATAAATCTTCATTTACTTCTAAAGCAACCATGCCATTAACTCCTTCTCCTTTTTTAGCTAAAAAAGCATCTAATGCTGCAGCTTGAAAATTAGTTCTTGGAAATCCGTCAAAAACAAAGCCTTTAGCATCTGTATTTTTGTCTACTTCAGCTTTAAGCATATCTATCGTTACCTCATCTGGAACTAAATCGCCATTATCCATATAAGATTTGGCTAATATTCCTAATTCAGTCTTATTCTTTATATTGTATCTAAATACATCACCTGTAGAAATATGTATTAGATTGTATTTAACTTTTAAATAGTCTGCTTGAGTTCCTTTTCCAGCACCTGGAGGGCCAAATAAAACTATATTTTTCATTTTTTGAGGTTTTAACTTATAAATAGTATCCAAATTCCTTCCTAAACCATTGTAATCCAATCCATAGCCAACAATAAAATCATTTGCAATTTCCATCCCTACATAATCAACCTTATAAGTTTTTGTAAAGGCTAGAGGTTTGTAAAACATGGTAGCAATTTTATAACTCTTAACGCCTTCTTGTTTAAGTATTTTTAAAATAGCCTCTATCGTATTACCAGAATCTACAATATCTTCGATAATAACTACATCACGTCCTTTTAAAGAAGGATCTACTCCCATTACGGTAGATACATTTCCAGTAGATTGTGTTCCTTCATATGAAGCAACTTTTATAAAGCTCATTTCACAATCTCCATTGAATTTTTTAATGATATCTGCGCCAAAAAAAAAGGCGCCATTTAATACAATTAAAAAAACTGGAGCTTTATCTTTATAATCATTATTTATTTTAACGGCGACACCATTAACTGCTTGATTAATTTGTGTTTTTGAAATAAATTTTTCAAAGAATAAATCGTGTAATTGAATCATTTTAGTATCTAATTTTCATAATAACTAGTCAGAAAAATTAGCACTGACAAATAAAGTTGCAAAGATACGTATTAACTTATTATTTCTTGTAAACTTCTCTATCTGATTAGAATGATTTATTTTTGCATTTAATTACAAACCTATGACTCATTATTTTTCTTCAGAATTTACCTTAGGCATTTTAGGTGGCGGTCAATTAGGAAAGATGCTTTTATACGAAACTAGAAAATTCGATATTAAAACCAGCGTAATAGATCCAAGTAAGGAAGCGCCTTGTAAAATCGCTTGTGATCATTTTGAGGTTGGCGACTTAATGGATTTTGATACTGTTTATAACTTCGGAAAAAAAGTAGATGTTCTTACTTTTGAAATTGAACATGTAAACATTAAAGCGCTAGAAAAATTGGAAAACGAGGGTATTATTGTTTACCCTTCATCGAAGACCTTAAAAAATATCAATGATAAAATAACTCAAAAACAATTTTATCAAACGAATCAAATTCCTACTTCTCCATTTCAAGTTTTTAATTCAAAACATAACTTAATAGAAGCAATTTCTAATCAAGAGTTAGATTTTCCTTTTGTTTGGAAACAAAGTAAAGGTGGTTATGATGGCATGGGGGTTAGCATCATTAGAAAGAAAGAAGATCTTAATAAATTAACGGATGTTCCATGTATTGCAGAGCAATTAATTCCTTTTAAAAATGAGTTAGCAGTAATTGTTACGCGAAATCCAAAAGGCGAAATTAAAACCTATCCTGTGGTAGAAATGGAATTTCATCCTGAAGCTAATCAGGTAGAATATGTTATTTGCCCAGCACGAATAGACGATAAGATTGCTGAAAAAGCTAGGGCTATAGCTGTAAAGGTTTCAGAAGCATTTGAACATGTGGGTCTTTTAGCTGTTGAGTTATTTCAAACTGAAAATGATGAAATTATCGTAAACGAAGTCGCTCCCAGACCCCATAATAGTGGCCATTACAGTATTGAAGGAAGTGTAACCAATCAATTTGAACAACATTTACGTGCTATTTTAAATCTTCCATTGGGCGAAACGAATAGCAAACTTGCTGCAATTATGGTGAACTTGGTAGGAGAAGAAGGATATACTGGAAATGTTCAATATAAAAACATAGAGAAGATATTAAGTCTAGAAGGGGTAACACCACATATTTATGGCAAAAAACAAACTAGACCTTTTAGAAAAATGGGACATGTTACCATTGTAAATAAAGATATAGATAAAGCTCATAAAATTGCTGAAATGGTTAAAAACACTATTAAAGTTATCAGTAATTAAAAATTAGTGTAAAATCTAAAATTCAATTTAAAATAATAGATTATGAATAAAGTAGGAGTAATTATGGGAAGTACCAGTGACCTCCCAATTATGCAAGAAGCAATAGACATTTTAAAAGGATTTGATATTGAAATTGAGGTGGACATTGTTTCTGCTCATCGAACTCCAGATAAATTATTTGATTATGGAAAAAACGCCCATACTAGAGGGTTTTCTGTGATTATTGCAGGTGCAGGTGGCGCAGCACACCTTCCTGGAATGATAGCCTCTCTCTCTCCTTTACCGGTTATTGGAGTTCCTATTAAATCTAGAAATTCAATTGATGGATGGGATTCTGTCTTATCTATTTTACAAATGCCAGGAGGAGTTCCTGTAGCAACAGTTGCTTTAGATGGAGCTAAAAACGCAGGTATTTTAGCTGCTCAAATAATTGGAACAAGTGACAAATGTGTTTTAGACAAAATACTCACCTATAAAGAAGGATTAAAAATAAAAGTTGAAGAAAGTGCAAAGGGCATTAAATAGCAAATTCTTAAAAAATCATTTCCCAATAAAACAAGACCTTTAATAGTTAAGTAATATCTATGAACAACCCTTTATTAGTACCTTTTGATACCGCTCCATTTTCAAAAATTAAAAACGAACACTTTGCTCCAGCCATAAGTCATTTTGTTAAAGTAACTAAATCTGAAATTGATAGCATTACTAACAATAATCTAGATCCTACTTTCAATAATACCGTTGTAGCATTAGATGATACTGGAAAGGAATTAGATCGAGTTACCAGCATTTTTTTTAATTTAAATAGTGCTGAAACCAATGATGAAATTCAAAAAATTGCTCAAGAAGTATCTCCATTACTTTCAGATTTTAAAAACGATTTACTCTTAAACGAAAATCTTTTCAAAAGGGTAAAACAAGTTTATGACAATAGAGATTTACTATTGCTGAATGAAGAGCAAAAAATGTTACTTGAAAAACAGTATAAAGGATTCTCAAGAAATGGTGCTAACTTATCTAATCTTGATCAAGAAACACTTCGGAAAATTGACAGCCAACTTTCGCAACTTAAATTAAAGTTTGGAGAAAATGTATTAGCAGAAACTAATGATTTTCAAATGCAAATTACTGATAAAGAAGAATTATCTGGTTTACCTGAAGGTGTCATAGAAATGGCTGCTCAGACCGCAAAAGAAAAAGAATCGGAAGGATGGGTTTTTACATTAGATTATCCTAGTTATGTTCCATTTGTGACTTATGCCGATAATCGTGAACTGCGCAAGAAAATTACCATTGCTTTTGGAAAAAGAGCTTTTAAGAATAATGAATTTGACAATCAAACAACTATTTTAGAGATAGTAAAACTCCGCTTTAAAAGAGCTCAGTTACTTGGTTATAAGTCTCATGCTCATTTTGTATTAGAAGAACGAATGGCAAAAACACCCGAAAAAGTATTTGATTTTTTAAAGGAATTACTTGAAAAAGCAAAACCTGCTGCTAAAAATGAATTCGATAAACTAGAAGCTTTTGCTAATGAAGTCGATGGTTTAAAAAATCTTGAAAAATGGGATGGCGCTTATTATTCAGAAAAATTAAAACAAAAACTTTTTGATTTAGATGATGAACAATTAAAACCCTATTTTAAATTAGATAACGTCATAGAAGGCGTTTTTAATATTGCTCATAAACTATACGACCTTAATTTTAAAGAAGTTTTTGACATTGACAAATACCACAAGGACGTTAAAACCTATAACGTAACCGATAAAGATAACAATTTAATTGCGCTCTTTTATGCAGATTTTCATCCTCGTTCTGGCAAACGTGGTGGCGCCTGGATGACCTCTTTTAAACCTCAATATAAAAATGAAGATTTAAATGTACGTCCGCATATTTCTAATGTTTGTAATTTCACCAAGCCTACCGAAAGCAAACCTTCCTTATTATCATTTAATGAAGTAACTACTTTATTCCATGAGTTTGGTCATGGGCTACACGGTATGCTTGCAAACACAACTTACAAAGGATTATCAGGAACAAATGTTTCTTGGGATTTCGTAGAGCTCCCTAGTCAAGTTTTAGAAAACTGGTGTTATGAAAAAGAAGCATTAGAACTTTTTGCAAAACATTATAAAACTGGTAAAGTAATACCAATGGAGTTGATTGAAAAAATTAAAGATTCAGCTACTTTTCATGAAGGAATGCAAACGCTGCGTCAATTAAGTTTTGGCTTACTGGACATGGCTTGGCACGGAAATGATCCTTCAAATGTCAACAATGTTAAAGAATTTGAATCTCAATCCTTTTCAAAAACACAACTTTATCCCGATGTTAAAGAAAATTGTATGAGTACCGCTTTTTCTCATATTTTTCAAGGAGGATACTCCTCCGGATATTATAGTTATAAATGGGCAGAAGTTTTAGATGCTGACGCGTTCGCATACTTTAAAGAAAACGGTATTTTTAATAAAGAAATTGCAAGTAAATTTAAGGACACTGTACTTTCGCAAGGAGGAACTTTAGATCCATTAGATTTGTACCTTAAATTTAGAGGAAAAAAGCCAAATCCGGATGCTTTATTAAAGAGAGCCGGTTTAATAAAATAATAGAAAATTAATAATTTATAAGAATCTGAAAATCTTTCCTATTTTTGTAAAAAAGCTACTATGTCAAATAATCAACTTAATCCTAATTTATGGGTGGATAAATATTCCGATTATTTGTTCAACTTTACTATTGTTAGAGTCAATGATAGCGAAATAGCTAAAGATTTAATTTCTGAAACATTTTTAGCTGGATTAAAATCTAAAGATAATTTTAAAGGAGAAGCCACCGAGCGTACTTGGCTAATATCAATTCTTAAAAGAAAAATAATTGATCATTATCGAAAAATAAATTCAAATAAAGGTAAAGCAGAAGTTCGTATTACTTATTCTGACGAAGAATCTGAAGGAGATTGGCTAGAGGAACGTGTAAGTGACCCTTTTGATAAAAATGCTGAGGATTTAATCCTAAATTCTGAATTAGGAACTGCTATATATAATTGTTTAGACAATTTAAACGAAAAACACGCACTCATTTTTAAGATGAAAACAATAGATAATTTTGATACAGAAGCAATTTGTAAAGAATTTGATATTTCTGCGTCTAATTTGTGGGTAATCATCCATCGTGCAAGAAAAGCCATGGCAGATTGTTTAAATAAAAACTGGTTTTAAAAATATATTATGAAATGTGAAGAAGCTGGTCACGTATGTGACAAAAGCCAATATAAAGAAGCTTCCTTTTGGGAAAAGGTTAAGTTAAACATTCATCTATTATACTGTAGCGTTTGCAGGAAGTACACGAAAAACAATGCTCAACTATCTGAAATTTTAATAAAATCGGATATTAAAACGATGCCATTAAACGACAAAAAGGATTTAAAGGAAAAAATCCATCAAGAGATGTCGAAATAAAATTGTAGAAAACTAATTATTCCAAACCATAAAACTGGAATGCTTTCTACCCAAAAAGAAGAAAAATACTTAGATTGTTTTTTTTTAGAATTCAATAAAAAAACTAATAAAACAATAATAATAATTCCTAAGCTTACTAGATCATTGAATTTTATTGAATCTTTAAATAGCTCTAGTAACAGTACTAAAACTAGCATAACCACACCTGTAACTTTAGTCTTTTTAACACCAACCCTTTGAGGCAAGGTCTCTAAGCTTGACTCATCATATTGTAAATCACGTATTTCAAATGGGAGTGTTAATACAAATACAAAAAGAAACCTTTGAAAAAAAGTTAACCAAATATCTAAATCTAAAAATACACCTTCATTTATAATCGGTATTAAAACTGTAACTCCAGCCCAAACAAAAGCAACTATCGTAATTTTTATTCCTGTAAGGTTTCTTAAGTTTTTATTTTTAAGTAACGGAATTGCATATAAAAAAGTAAGTATTGCAAAGCTTCCGAAAAAAATTAAAACAACCCAAGAAAGCTGAAATGAAAAATAAAGCAATGCAATTACCGAAACTAGCTGAATGACTTTTAAATGAAAGCGCAATTCATTATACCGTTTTGTAGTAACAGCAGCATATTTCACAAAATTATACCCAGTAACTGTTCCGAAAAAAACAAACCCTAAAAGGTTTGCAGCAATATTAATATCATATTCTAAACAAGTAACTCCTACTAGTGAACAGACAGCAAAGGCCACATGAACACTAGTATTAACGTAAGTATTAAGTAAGAAATTTATAAATTTCATTAAACAAAAATAACCAATGTAATCTCAATCACAAATATTCGTTAAAAATCTACTTGTTTTTACAGTAAATATTTTCATTTATTGTTAAAAATTGTAAATTCGCGTTTTAATTTTTTAACTAAGGAAAATGAACACAAATTCTTTCGCTCAAAGGCATATTGGTCCCAGAAAAAGTGACCTCAATAAAATGCTTAATACTATTGGTTCAAACTCTATTAATGAGCTAATAGGTCAAACCATTCCAGACGATATTTTATTAAAAGAAAAATTGTCGCTTAACAAGGCAATGTCTGAACAAGAATACCAAGAGCATAATAACCTCCTTAGTGCAAAAAACAAACTATTTAAAACATATATTGGTCTAGGTTATCACAATACTTTTTTACCGCCCGTAATCCAAAGAAATATTCTTGAAAATCCAGGCTGGTATTCAGCTTACACACCATATCAAGCCGAAATCGCTCAAGGGAGATTAGAAGCTCTGATAAATTTTCAAACCATGATTTGTGATTTAACAGGAATGGAATTAGCCAACGCTTCATTATTGGATGAAGCTACAGCAGCTGCTGAAGCAATGGCATTACTTTATTCGGTAAGAGATCGTGCTCAGAAAAAGAAAAACATTAGTAAGTTTTTTGTTTCTGAAGAAGTATTACCTCAAACCATATCTTTATTGCAAACGAGATCGATTCCACTAGGAATAGAATTGGTAATAGGAAACCATGAAGAATTTGATTTTTCTTCTGAATATTTTGGAATTTTACTTCAGTATCCTGGAAAATATGGACAAATATATAATTACAAGTCTTTTGTAGAAAAAGCAAAGGAATCTTTAATTAAAGTAGCAGTCGCTGCAGACATATTAAGCTTAGTAATGTTAGAGTCTCCAGGTAATTTCGGAGTAGATGTAGTGGTAGGAACCACGCAACGTTTTGGAATCCCATTAGGTTATGGCGGACCACACGCTGGATACTTTGCCACTAAAAACGAATACAAACGTAGTATCCCAGGACGTATTATTGGTATTACAAAGGATATGGACAATAATATGTCCTATCGTATGGCTCTTCAAACTAGAGAGCAACATATTAAAAGAGATAGGGCAACATCTAACATTTGTACGGCTCAAGTTTTATTAGCAGTAATGGCTGGTATGTATGCAGTATATCATGGCCCTGAAGGATTAAAGCATATTGCAAATAAAGTTCACAACTCTACAGCAACATTAGCTGCAGCTCTAGAAAACCTTGGTTATTTACAATTAAATTCTGCTTTTTTCGACACCATTGTTATAAAAGCTGATAAAGAAGATATTAAGCCAATTGCCGAAAAAAATGAAATTAACTTTTATTATATAGACAATCATACTATTAGTATTTCATTAAACGAAACAACTTCGCTAAAAGATATAAACGCAATTATTGCTGTTTTTAATAAAGCTATTAATAAAGACTCTTTACCTATAGATTCTTTATTAGACTCATCTGTCATACCTTCAGAATTAGGAAGAAAAACACCCTTCTTAACAGATGATGTTTTTAACTCCTATCATTCTGAAACGGAAATGATGCGTTACATTAAAAAATTAGAACGTAAAGATTTATCATTAAATCACTCAATGATTCCTTTAGGGTCTTGTACCATGAAGTTGAATGCAGCTTCTGAAATGCTTCCTTTAAGCAATCAAAACTGGTCAAGTATTCATCCTTTTGTTCCTATAGAGCAAGCGCAAGGATATCAAGAAATGTTAACCAATCTAGAAAATCAATTAACTGAAATTACAGGTTTTGCAGCAACTTCACTTCAACCAAATTCTGGAGCGCAAGGAGAGTTTGCTGGATTGATGGTGATTAGAGCATATCATGAATCTAGAGGTGATCATCATAGAAACATATGTTTAATTCCATCTTCTGCACACGGAACAAATCCGGCAAGTGCAATAATGGCAGGAATGAAAGTAGTAGTTACTAAAGCTACCGAAGAAGGCAATATAGATGTTGATGATTTGCGCGAAAAAGCAATTTTACACAAAGACAATCTTTCTGCATTAATGATTACCTACCCTTCTACACATGGAGTTTATGAAGCATCAATTATTGAAATTACAAGTATTATTCACGACTACGGAGGACAAGTTTATATGGATGGCGCAAATATGAATGCACAAGTTGCATTAACGAACCCTGGCGCTATTGGAGCAGATGTATGTCATTTAAATTTACACAAAACATTTGCAATACCTCATGGAGGTGGTGGTCCTGGCGTAGGTCCAATTTGTGTTGCAAAACAATTAGCACCTTTTTTACCAAGCAATCCTGTTATTAAAACCGGAGGAAAACAAGGGATCACAGCAATTTCAGCAGCTCCTTGGGGCTCTGCTTTAGTTTGTTTGATCTCCTATGCATACATATGCATGCTAGGCGAAAAAGGATTAAAAAAATCTACTGAAATTGCGATTCTAAATACCAATTATATAAAAGAAAGGTTACACGGATCTTATGAAGTTTTGTATTCTGGAGAAAATGGCCGTGCTGCTCACGAGATGGTTTTAGATTGTCGCCCTTTTAAAGCAAATGGTATTGAGGTTACCGATATTGCAAAACGTTTAATGGATTATGGTTTCCATGCACCAACTGTATCTTTTCCAGTAGCTGGAACTTTAATGATAGAACCTACAGAAAGTGAAAGTTTAGAAGAGTTAGATCGTTTTTGTGACGCTATGACATCAATAAGAAAAGAGATTAATGAGGCCTCTATTGAAAACACTAACAATGCTTTAAAAAACGCTCCACACACTCAAGAAATGGTAACAAGTGATACTTGGGAATTTCCTTATTCAAGAAAGCAAGCAGCGTTTCCTTTACCTTATATAAAGGAAAATAAATTTTGGCCAACAGTACGAAGAGTAGATGACGCCTACGGTGATCGTAACTTAATATGCACTTGTACTCCCATTGAAGATTTTATGACAGATTAATAAAAGAGTAAAATAAAATGAATAAAAAGCTTTTCTTCGGAAAAGCTTTTCTATTTTTACAGATCACAACAAAATTAATAGCTTATGGCTATAAAAATCACTGGTGCTGGAAGTTATATCCCTAAATTAATAATTCCAAACCAAACATTCGAAAAAAATGATTTTTATAATGAAGATGGCTCTCAGTTTAATGCTGAAAACAAAATCATTATTAAAAAATTTAAATCTATAACGGGTATTGCTGAAAGGCGATATGTTGAAAAAAATATAAACAATTCAGATATAGGTGCTTTTGCTTCTAAGATTGCAATAGAAGATTCCAAAATTGATCCAGAAACTATAGATTATATTATTGTAGCTCATAATTACGGTGACGTAAGCAGCGACTCTAAACAAAGTGATACCGTGCCAAGTATTGCCTCAAGGATAAAACATAAATTACAAATTAAAAACCCAAGTTGTGTTGCTTATGATATCCTTTTTGGATGCCCAGGATGGATTGAAGGGATGATACAAGCAAATGCTTTTATTAACGCAGGAATAGCAAAAAAATGTTTGATCATTGGAACAGAAACACTCTCTCGAGTTGTTGATAAAAATGATAGAGATTCAATGATTTTTAGTGATGGTGCTGCTGCCGTTATTTTAGAAAAAACGAATGACAAAGGAGGTGTTTTATCTCACGAATCAGCAACACATGCTCTTGAGGAATCGAATTATATATTTTTCGGAGAATCATTTAATACAAACGACTCAAGTAAGAATAAGTATATAAAAATGTTGGGGCGTAAAATTTACGAATTTGCTTTAATTAATGTCCCTTCAGCAATGAAGGTATGTCTAGATAAATCAAAAGTAGATATTACAAAGATCAAAAAAATATTGATTCACCAGGCTAATGAAAAAATGGATGAAGCAATAATAAAAAGATTCTACAAGCTTTATGGAATGGAAATGCCTGAAAACATTATGCCCATGTCCATAGACAAGTTAGGGAATTCTAGCGTAGCTACTGTACCCACATTATATGATTTAATACTTAAAGGCAATCTAGGTGACCATAGTATTCATCCTGGAGATATAATTATATTTGCAAGTGTTGGCGCTGGCATGAATATTAATGCGATGATATATCAAGTATAACTTCAACCTTCAATTAATTGTACGAGAATAATTTCCCAAATAAACGATTTCAAATTACTTTAGAGTTTTTAAAGCAATTAGTTTCTAAAGATGATTGCATTTTAGATTTAGGTATCATCAACCCGTTTTCAGATATTTTACTAAAAGAGGGTTTTAATGTTATCAATACAGAAGGAGAAGATTTAGACGTTGACACCACTATTGTTAAAAAAGATGATTTTGATGTTGTTACCGCTTTTCAAATTTTTGAACATATGGTTGCTCCATTTAACGCATTAAACGATATTAAAGCAACTAAATTAATAGCTTCCGTTCCTTTAAAATTATGGTTTTCTTCAGCTTACAGGAGTAAAACTGATAAATGGGATCGTCATTATCACGAATTTGAAGACTGGCAATTTGATTGGTTACTAGAAAAATCTGGTTGGGAAGTAAAGAAAAGTATGCAGTTTACAAGTCCGGTAAAGAAAATAGGATTTCGACCAATACTGAGGCTATTTACTCCTCGTTTTTATTTGGTTTATGCTGAAAGGAAATAAATATATATTTTTTTTTATAAATTGATCTTTAAATATGAATATCTGTATAATCATACCAGCCTATAATGAAGAAAATTACATAGCCAATACACTACAGTCTTTAGTCAACCAAACGTATCCAATAAAGGAAATAGTTATTGTTAATGATAACTCTAAAGATAATACACAAAGTATAATCGATTCTTTTTCTAAAAAGCATTCATTTATTAAAAGTATAATTACTAAATCTGAAGCTATTCATCTGCCAGGAAGTAAAGTTATTAATGCATTTCAAAAAGGATTAGAATTGATTGATAAAGATTATGATATCATTTGTAAAATGGATGCCGATTTAATATTTCCATCAAATTATTTTGAATCAATTATTGATATTTTCAAAAATAATCCAACTTGCGGAATGGCTGGTGGATTTTGTTATATAGAAAAGGATGAGTCGTGGATCTTAGAAAGCTTAACCAATAAAGATCATATTCGAGGAGCTCTTAAAGCTTATAGGTCTGAGTGCTTTAATCAAATTGGAGGTCTTAAAAACACTATGGGCTGGGACACAGTTGATGAGTTGTTAGCACAATTTCACGGCTGGGAGATTAAAACAGATGAAAACCTACACGTTAAACATTTAAAACCTACAGGTGCTAACTATTCTAAAAAAGCTAAATTTAAACAAGGAGAAGCTTTTTATAAAATGAGGTACGGTTTTATTATTAGTTTTATTGCATCAGCTAAATTAGCATTTAATAAAAAAAGTTTCTCATTTTTTAGCAATACTATATATGGTTTTTTAAACACTTCTATTAAAAACTCTGACTATATCGTTACAAAAAAAGAAGGGATATTTATTCGGGACTTAAGGTGGAAAGGCATTAAGAAAAAATTATTTTAATCATTAATATATTTATTCTAAAAACTTTAGATAACACTCAATTATAATAAACACTTTATATGTATTTTTGATTTTTATAAAAATCATATTATGAACTTATTCCTGAAAAATTATAAAATAGTCTTATTAATTTCAACCTTCTTTATGTCTTGCAACACACAGCAAGAGGTAACGGTTTCAAAAACTACCAGTAATGAAGTAAGTACTTCTTCAAAAAAAGTAAAAAACATTATATTACTTATTGGGGATGGTATGGGATTAAGTCAAGTTTCAGCGAGTCAATTTTATAATAAAAAAACGTCAAATTTTGAACGCTTTCCTGTTATTGGGTTAAGTAAGACTTCTTCTGCCAGTGAATTAATCACCGATTCTGCTGCTGGTGCTACTGCATTTGCTAGTGGAATAAAAACATACAACGGAGCTTTGGGTGTAAATACCGATACACTTGCAGTTAAAACAATTGTTGAAGAGATTTCTAAAATTGGAATTTCCACCGGAATTATTTCTACCTCTTCCATAGTCCATGCTACTCCTGCTGCCTTTTACACACACACTAAAAAAAGAAGTATGTATGAAGACATTGCTACTCAATTAGTA
The DNA here is from genome assembly GCA_913052585.1 of uncultured Flavobacteriaceae bacterium. GTDB lineage: Bacteria > Bacteroidota > Bacteroidia > Flavobacteriales > Flavobacteriaceae > Marifrigoribacter. The sequence continues at coordinate 14,463 of CAJXEB010000050.1, forward strand.
AATTCTGATATTGATTTTTTTGCTGGTGGAGGAATCAAATATTTTAATGACCGAAAAGACAAAAGAGATTTAATTTTAGAATTAGAACAAAAAGGTTTTTCAGTTAACACTCAATCATTGCCAATGAACACCAAACCAGTTTTTAATAAAAAACAAGGCTATTTATTAGCTTCTAACGGAATGCCAAAAATGTTAGACGGAAGAGGTGAATTTTTAACAAATGCAACAAAGTTAGCATTAGAAAGTCTTTCAAGTAATGAAGAAGGTTTCTTTTTAATGATTGAAGGATCTCAAATAGATTGGGGTGGTCATGATAATGACGCAGAATATCTAATAAGTGAGTTAATAGATTTTGACAATACCATAGGTATTGCGCTAGACTTTGCAGAACTAGATGGTGAAACTTTAGTGATAGTTACTGCCGACCATGAAACTGGAGGATTTACATTAGCACAAGACAATGGCGATTATAATAAAATTAAGCCTGTATTTTCAACTGGTGGACATTCTGCTACTATGGTTCCTGTATTTGCTAAAGGTCCAAATGCAATTGATTTTGGAGGTATTTATGAAAACACTTCCATTTATAATAAGATGAAATCATTTTTTTTTGAAAATAACAATAATTAAATCTTAACGATATATTTGATACCTTAGCATAATTGAAAAAAATCATTAATTACATACACGATATAGGTTCTTACTTTTTAATGTTAGGGAAAGTTTTTAGAAGCCCTACGAAGAAGTCGGTAATGAAAGAATTGATCATGAAAGAAATTGATGATCTAATCATCAATTCTTTAGGTATTGTAGCATTTATATCATTTTTTGTAGGAGGAGTAATATCCATACAAACTGCTTTAAATCTTGAAAATCCATTGATCCCAAAATCCTTAATTGGCTTTGCTACTAGACAATCTATTATTTTAGAGTTTGCACCCACTTTTATGTCCATAATTATGGCAGGAAAAGTAGGTTCATTTATTACCTCAAGTATTGGATCAATGAGAGTAACTGAACAAATAGACGCTTTAGAAGTGATGGGTATTAATTCGTTAAATTATTTAGTTTTCCCCAAAATAATGGCAATGGTGCTATATCCCTTCATTATAGCTATTGCAATGTTTTTGGGAATTTTTGGAGGTTTTCTAGCTGGAGTTTATGGCGGATTTACAACAGCAGCAGATTTTACAGTAGGACTTCAAGACACCTTTTATCCATTTCATTTAGTATATGCTTTTATAAAAACATTCCTTTTTGGAATTATATTAGCAACCGTTCCTTCTTGGCAAGGATATTATATGAAAGGTGGCGCTTTAGAAGTTGGTAAAGCAAGTACGAACTCATTTGTTTGGACTAGTATTATAATAATATTAACCAATTATATTGTCACACAATTACTATTAAGTTAATGATAAAAGTAGACAACATCACAAAAGGTTTTGGAGCAGATGAAGTATTAAAAGGTATTTCAGCAACTTTTGAAAAAGGAAAAACCAATCTTATTATCGGAAGAAGCGGAAGTGGCAAAACAGTGATGCTAAAATGTTTGATTGGTCTTTTTACTCCAAACTCTGGAGAAATATTTTTCGAAGATAAAGCCATTAGCAAAATGGATATAGAAGCTCATAGAACATTAAGAGAAGATATAGGAATGTTATTTCAAGGCGGAGCTTTATTTGACTCTATGAATATCGAAGATAATGTTATGTTTCCACTACAAATGTTTACTAATGACAAAAGACCAGAAATGCTTGAAAGGGTTAACGAGGTTTTAAAACGAGTTGATTTAGAAAATGTAAATCATAAATTTCCTTCTGAAATATCTGGAGGAATGAAAAAAAGAGTATCCATAGCCAGAGCAATAGTAAATAACCCAAAGTACCTTTTTTGCGATGAGCCAAATTCAGGATTAGATCCAAAAACTGCTACAGTAATAGATCAATTAATTCAAGATATTACTAAAGAAAATAATATTACAACTGTTGTTGTTACCCATGACATGAACTCAGTGATGGAGATTGGAGAAAAAATTGTTTTTCTTAAAAATGGAAAGTTAGTCTGGCAAGGGTCAAATCAAGAAATTTTTAAAACTGATAATGAAGATGTAACAGATTTTGTTTATTCATCAGATTTATTCAAAAAAATTAGATATATTCAACTTAACGAACACTAATTTTTAGCTATTTAACAGTAAAATTTAAATAATTGATTTATTTTTAGAGTCTTAATTAAAAAAAAAAAAAAGTTATGAAAAAATTCCTATTTTGTAGTTTCGCTATTTTTAGTGTAACAACTTTAATTGCCCAAGTATCTTTTACTAATAGAAATGACTTAATTGAAAATTATAATGGCTATACATCTATCACTGTAGATATGAATGGCGATTATTTAGATGATTTTGTTAGAGTTTCAGAAATTGGTGTGGGTATCGATTATCAACAAGCAGACGGATCATTCGAATCAGTATTTTTTGAAATGAGTATTCAATGGGTGCCGAGTTGGAGTGCTGCTGCTGCAGATATTGACGGGAATGGATATACTGATCTTTTATTAGGTAATGGCCAAAGAGCTTCATTTTTATTTGCTAATGATGATGGCACTGCATTTACAGAACAGTTTGAGGATACCTATATATTTTCTCAACGAACGAACATAGTAGATATTGATAATGATGGAGATTTAGATGCTTTTGTATGTCATGATGTTGATGGAAATCATCCATACAGAAATGATGGAAATCAAAACATGGTCTTAGATTATAATTTAATTGAGACTATTAATCTTGCTGGCAATTATGCTTCTTTATGGGTAGATTATGATAATGATGGAGATACTGATATGCATTTAACAAAATGTCGTCAAGGATCATCCCCTGGAGACCCTGAAAGAACCAATGCGATGTATCGTAATAATGGAGATGGAACTTTCACTGAAGTAGCAAACTCAATTAACTTGGCCGATAATGAACAGTCTTGGGCTACTGTATGGCAAGATTTTAATAACGATGGAGATTTCGATGCTATGTGTGTAAATCATAGTGGTTTAAATCGTTTTTATGAAAATGATGGAAATGGTGTTTTTACAGATATTATAGCCTCTACAGGAATAGACCCTACCGATCTAGGTGCTTGGGAAAATCAAGGAGTGGATTTTAATAATGACGGATTTGTTGATATTTTTTCTGAAATGGCGAGAGAGCTATATCTGAATAATGGTGATATGACATTTACCGGTTACGATTTACCTTTTGATGAAGGAGCAATTGGAGATTTTAATGGGGATGGCTATCTTGATGTAGCTAGAAGCGGAGATTTGTGGATGAACGATGGTGGAACTAACAACTGGGTGAAATTTGCATTAGTGGGAGTTGAAAGCAATCCAAATGGAATTGGAGCTCGAATAACTATTAACGGTGAATGGGGCGTTCAAATACGCGAAGTGCGTTCAGGAACTGGTTATAGCCATATGAGTTCATTAATTGCACATTTTGGTTTAGGAACAAGTACAGAGATTGAATCTGTTTTAATTGAATGGCCTTCAGGAACTATAGATTTTATTGAAAATGTTGACATTAATTCACAACATATATATGTAGAAGGTGAAAACGTTCTTGGAACATCAGATTTCGCTGTAAACGGTATTAGTTTATACCCTAACCCAACTACTTCTATTATCAACTTTTCATTAAAAAATATCGAAGGAACTCCAGTTAGAGTTATAGACATTAACGGTAGAACAGTACTTAACAGTACAATTTCTTCAAATAGCAATATCAATGTTGAAACTTTAACAAGCGGAGTTTATTTTGTTCAATTACAAGTTGAGAATAAAGACGTTAGTTATAAGTTTGTAAAAAAATAATTAATAATTATTGAATAAAAAAAAGACTGTCTAGCTAGACAGTCTTTTTTTTATTCAATA
>CAJXEB010000051.1 GCA_913052585.1 uncultured Flavobacteriaceae bacterium
GACCTCCCCAGTCTCCCCATTGTGGGCGACCGTTAAACTGCTTATTCATTTCAATACCATTGATTAAAACTTTTCCATTGGCATTATCTAAACCCCGTGGTCTAAAGAAAGTAGCGCTAAAATCGAAAGCTGCTGCACGTAAAAAAACATCTTTTGATGCCTGTAATAGTCCTGAAACATTGGTCGCTGTGCCTCCTAAATCACCATCTAATTCATTATCAGAAAGATTAATAACCCCAATTTGGGATTCTAGTTCAGTTAAATCTATATCCATAATAATAGGATCTAGATTAATGGTTTCTCCGTTTTGAATGGTAATAGGAATACTTTGAGTAATGTAATTCAACATACGTACCACAAGAATTTGTTCTCCTTGAGGAAAATTAGTTCCTGTAAAAACAAATAATCCTTTTTCATCTGTTTGCGTTTCAAAATCGCTTGATAAAATTCGCAGTTCTACATCAGGAATTACTTCACTCGAATGTGTGTCTACCACCCTTCCCTTTATGGTGGCATCTTGAGCATGTAAAATGTTGCTGCATAAATATATAACAGCTAATGTGAAAATGATTTTTCTCATTTAGTTTTATACTTTTACTAAGATTTATATGTTGCTTATAAAAAGGGGGAGAGTGTTAAAGTTAAACAATAAATTTGAAACAACTACTTTTGAATCAAATTATTTAAAAATAACATTCCACACTTAATGAGACAAATACGCTATTATTTTGTCCTGTCAATACTTTCTTTAACGGTTAGTTTTGGACAGAACTCAAAAACATATAAAGTGAACACGATTGCTTTTTATAATCTGGAAAATTTATTTGATACTGAAAACGACCCAATTACTTTTGATGATGACAGAACTCCAGACGGGAAAGATCATTGGACCGAAGAAATTTATCAGGATAAATTAAAAAATATGGCAAAAGTAATTGCAGAAATTGGGGCTGATGTTTCTGGAACAACTCCTTCTATTATTGGTGTATGTGAAATTGAAAATAGAAAGGTTTTAGAAGATCTAGTAAATCAAGAACCCTTATTAAAAAAAGATTATGGCATCATACAATTCGATTCTCCTGATAGAAGAGGGATTGATGTCGCGCTATTGTATAAAAAAAAATTATTTACCCCTACCAACTATAAGGCAAAAGAGTTATTAATTTATGATGATAATGATAAGTCTAAACGAGTTTTTACAAGAGACCAATTGGTAGTAAGTGGGGTATTGGATGGTGAAAAAATACATTTAATTGTAAATCATTGGCCTTCTAGAAGTGGTGGAGAAAAAAGAAGTCGACCAAAAAGAATTAAAGCCGCAAAATTAAATCGACAAATTATAGATTCTTTATTTAGTGAAGATCCTTATGCGAAAGTTATAACGATGGGAGATTTCAATGATGACCCAACGAGTTCTAGTGTAAAAGACCATTTAAAAGCACAAAGGAAAATAGAAGGGCTTAAAATGAAAGAATTGTATAACCCTATGGAGGATTTAGCTAAAAAGGGATTAGGATCGCTTGCTTATAGAGATAGCTGGAATCTTTTTGATCAAATAATTATATCTACAGAGTTAACAAAAAAAGACTTCTCAAGTTATCGATTTTATAAGGTAGGTATTTACAATAAAACCTATTTGGTAAATGCTCATGGAAGATACAAAGGCTATCCATACCGCAGTTTTGCAAATGGGAGTTATACTGGCGGTTATAGTGACCACTTTCCAGTTTATGTATATTTAGTTAAAGAGAAAAAATAATATCCTGTTTACATCAATAAGCCTCCAATTAGAACTTCTAATTGGAGGCTTATTGATGATAACATTACTATTGGCTCTGCCCAAAAAAAATAGATAAAGCGAATTTTATTTTAACTTATTCTCTAGCTTTTTTATTTGCAATAAAGCTTTTTACAAAATATACCATTGAAAAAACAGAAGTTCCAATCATTAATAACACCCTTACAAGTCCTAATCCTCCTTGATCAATTGATTTAGGTAATCTCATGCCTACTAAGGCAATTAATATAACAAGTGTTAAAAGAACAGCTATGTGCGCAACTACTTTGTTTTCCTTTCTTACCCCTGGCGAACAAAGAATTAAAGCAGCCCCAAAACCTACGGGAATAAGTGCAGTTGGTGACATTACTTCAAGGTACCCCCACAATCCAATAGCGATTAAACAGACTGAATTTATAATATTAGCTTTTGTAGCGTTCATAGTATGGTATTTTAATTAATTAATATTTGAAATAAAAATACAAGAATAATTAATATAATTCATCAATATAATCTATTAATATAATCCGAACAAGAACCGCTAATTAATAGAACTCTTATTGCTCTTGTTAATGTTAGTTTTTAACGGTAATTATAACTATTAAAAAAGCGCCCTAATAAAATTAGGACGCTTTGATAATTATTATATGCTAAGTATCAGAACTCATAACGCAATGAAGCATTAATGTTCTTCCACCTGTAGTATAAAATCCAAATCTATCAGATTGTTGGATAGCAACTTTATCAAAAACATTAAACATGTTTGCTCTAAAAGTCATTTTATTATCTCCTAAATCAAAACGGTAAGTGACACCAGCATTTGTTAATGCATAACTATCTAATTGGAGGCTTTTATTTGATGATAATTGTTGTTAATTAAACCAAGAATTCCAAGGGATTCTATTTAATACCAGTATCAATGCTATGCTATAGAATATAGCAATGGCTCTAAATTTTTGAGTAGAAGTATCTTTCTTTTTATGTTTTGAAAACCCTGTTGAAATTAAAACAAGCGCGATAATCATCGTTAGGGGATGTTCTAAAGAAAAAAATCTTAACGATGAGTCTTTCATTACAGAACCCATTCCGTTTCCTATAACCGCTCCCAGTGCGTTTGGAGAAAACGTATAAAGTGTACATCCTAATACAATTTGAATATGGGTTACAATTAAAGCAAATAATGAAACTCTATAATCTTTATTTAAAAAATCTCCTTTTGTTAACACTCCTTTTAAAGCATTTATAGTTGCTAATACGATTAGCAATAATGTTAGGCAAGCCCAATAAGAGTGAATAAATTTAATGGTTTCGTACATGTTAATTTATTTATTTTATCAAAGGTATTATAAATCCTAAAAAAAAGCGCCCTAATAAAATTAGGGCGCTTTGGTAATTATTATATGCTAAGTATTAAAACTCATAACGCATTGAAGCATTAAATGTTCTTCCACCAGTAGTATAAAATCCAAATCTATCAGATTGTTGGATAGCAACTTTATCAAAAACATTATACATGTTTGCTCTAAAAGTCATTTTATTATCACCTAAATTAAAACGGTAAGTAATACCAGCATTTGTTAATGCATAGCTATCTAACTGAAGTCCTTCATAATCCGCTTTTTCGGTGTTTTCATCAGTAAACTCATAATGATTATCATTGTATTTAATACGAGCATCAACACTAAGTCCTTTAACAACTTTTGCGTCAAATCCGATACCTGTAGTAAATTGTGGTGCTGTTGATACTTTAATACCTTCACGGTTTACGAAAGAAGTTTCTCCAAGTTGTTCGTTTGTATCAGCGTTATAAGTAGAAACTTCAGCTTCTCCTTTATAATACCAAGAACCACCAGAAATAAACCCATTAATTGTTAACCAATCAGCAGCTCTATAACGAACATCTAATTCAGCTCCAGTATGGAATTGTGTTATTCCTCTTTGTAAGGTAGTGATATCAAAATCATCTTGATCATCATCAGGAGTACCGTTATCATTTGTACCAAAACTTGATAATGTTCTATCAGTCCAGTTAGTTACATAAGCGTTAAAGTTTGCTCTAAAACGATTTGCTTTCAAATGGTATCCAGCTTCAAAACTTGTAATTTTTTCGTTTTCTACTTCTGGAGATACTAATTCTGTAATTTTACCTCTATTTCTATTAAAAATATTATCTAAATAAGGCTGTCTTGAATAATGACCAGCATTAAGGAAAATAGTTTGGTCTGGAGTCATATTATATGAAAAACCACCTTTTACATTATATCCAGTTTTGCTCGTTTTATCAGATTTTGCTGGAACAAATCTATCTTCTCTTTCATAAGATTGGTTAGAGAAAGCACCTTGAACAAATACAGAAAACTTATCATTAGCATATTCTAATTGTCCAAATGCTCCTTGGTAGTTTATTGTTTCTGAATTATCATAAGCGATTCTATCTTCTTCTGGTGCAAAATCAATTAAGGCTGACCATGGATTAGCATCATAAGAGTTAGTTACAACGTTATTATCTGGTAAATTATCTCCACTATCATTTGTCCATCCAGACAAACCATATAAATCTGCTATTTGTCTAAAATGATCACCTTTATAAAATCTAACATCTACTCCAACACTACCAGAGAAGTTTTCAGAAAAGTCATGGTTTAAGTTAGAAACTAATCCATACCAAGCATGATTGTTCATAGAAGCTCTTCTAATGTATCCAGCTCCATTATCAGCTCCATAGTCACCACCAATTCCAACTAAAAGATTATTAGCTTCTGTTGCAGGGTAATCAATTTGTCCATAAAGTGGTCCGTCACCATCAGGATCTTCTGTTCTAATACGTCCATTTCCTCTTGGACCAGTTCCACCACCTCGTCCCCAAGAAGCATAACCAACTGTAGATAATTTAGTATTATCAGAAATATTAAAATCCCAGTTTAAGTTAGCCACTGGTTTGTGGTAAAAGTTTTGTCTTTCAGATGTAATACTTGTACCATCTGCATTTTCATAACCCCAATGTTGGTTAAATTTTGGATCAGCAGCAATTCTTTCTTTAGATTGAGACCATTGTTGACCGTGTAATTGTGGTGCACCAGTAACTAAGAAGTTAAAGTTGTGTTTTTCATTTGGCTTATAACCAACAGAAAAGTAATATGTTTGACCTTGACCATAAGTACCTTTAGCCCATTTTCTATGTGCTTGCCAGTAATCTAACAATACTGAAAAAGCCCATCCTTTTTCGTTTCTTCCTGAATCATATCCAACAGTAGCTTTCATATAACTGTCGTTTGCTCCAGTAAAACGAACAAATCCACCTTGTTTTTTCTCTGCAGCTTTCATAACAATATTAGTTGTTCCTCCAACAGAAGAAATCGCTAATTTTGAAGCTCCAAGACCTCTTTGAACCTGAACCGTAGTTGCAATATCTGCAATACCTTGCCAGTTAGACCAATAAACTTTACCGTCTTCCATACTATTAACAGGCTGACCGTTTAATAGTATTGCAATATTAGTTTGATCAAATCCTCTTAAGAAGAATTGAGAATCTCCAAAACCATTATTACCTGTAACAGATGCAGATGGTGTAAAAGCTATTGATTCAGTTAAATCTACGTTTCCTCCTCCTTTAAGTTGGATTTCTTCCGCAGAAATTGTTGACACTGCAACAGGAGTTTTTCTTCCAGCTGCAAGTTGGATAACTCCAGACCCTATAACTACTACCTCAGCAAGTGCATCAGCATCAGGATCTAAAGAAACTGTTCCTAGAGTTGCACTACCATTAGATAGTGTATAAGCCATACTTTGAGAAGTATACCCTAAGTAAGAAATAGTTACTTTACCGTTGTTACCTTCTACAGTAAGCGAAAAGTTTCCGTCAAAATCAGTTATGGCACCATTATCTGTACCATTTTCAACGATATTTGCTCCAGATAATGGACCTCCTAAATCGCTGTCGTTAATTGTTCCAGTAATAGTTCCTTGTGCAAATGAAATAACACTCACAAATAAAAAGGAAACTACTAAATAAAAAGTAATTTTTTTCATCATTAAAATTGTTTTTAAGTTGGTGCAAATTTACATATTCAATTTGTTTTTTAACAAAATTTTAAAGTTAAAAATAGCATATAGAATATTTGCGTATTTGCTCAAGTAAGTATCGTAAAAATCTGATAATTAATAGGTTGTTTAATTAACTTTTTATTAACAAACTTATAAACTAAAAAAAGCTAGAAAGTTAAATCGTTTAATTGTTGTTTTAAAGGTAAGATATGATCAAAATAAGTGTCTTGATATTTTTTTTGTAACGGTTTTGAAAGCGGCAAATCTTGTTTGAATGGATCTACTTGTTTTCCGTTTTTCCAAAAACGATAGCATACGTGTGGACCACCAGTATTTCCAGTCATTCCAACCCATCCAATTACATCTCCTTGTGCAACATGTTTCCCTACTTTTACATTGCGTTTTTTCATATGAAGATACTGTGTGTCATAAGTACTATTATGTCTGATTTTTACATAATTACCATTTCCGCCTCTTCTTTCAGATTTTGACACAACACCGTCTGCTGTTGCTAAAATTGGAGTACCAATAGGAGCTGCAAAATCGGTTCCTTTGTGAGGACGCACTCTATTGCCATAAAATTTTATTCTTCTTTTTAAATTATATCGTGAAGAAATTCTGCTGAATTTTACCGGAGCTTTTAAAAATGCACGTCGTAAATTATTAGCTTCATCATCATAATAATCGGTAATACCCATAATTGAATCTCCAATAAAACTAAAAGCATAAATAGGTTTTCCTCGATGCTCAAATAACACTGCTTTTATTTCGCCTAAACCAGCAGGAATAGAATCATTAATATATTTTTCGGTATAAACTACCTTAAAACGGTCTCCAGGTTGTAATCTGAAAAAATCAATAGTCCAAGCGTATATATTAGCTAATTGATCTGTCATATTTGGACTTAAATGCTGCTCTTCCATAGTTTGTGACAACGAACTTGTTATTACTCCTTTGGCAGATTTTTCAACATAAGTAACTGGTTTTTTATCATTAAATGTAGTTATACAATCTCTTAGATCAATAACAGCATAGTCAACCTTATTCTTTTCATAAATAAAAACTTGAGTTTTACCAATACTATCTTTAGAATTAAGAAGAACGTAAGGGTTTCCAACATTTACCCTTCTTACATCAAAACTATCTTTAATTTTTGAAACTACCTCATAAATTTCTCCTTGAGGAACATGATTTGCATCTAATATTGCTCCAAAAGTATCACCAGATCTTATGGTATCTCTTAGTATTGTAAACTCATTAAGGTCATAACCATATTCAAAATTTGCCTTTACAATTTCAATAGATGGGGTTGTTTCGTCTTTTTTTGCTTCTTCAGTACAGGATAAACAAAAAATAATAGCAGGGATAAATAGCAGTAGTTTTTTCAATGTTGGTATTCTTTTTTAACTTTAAACGTTGGTTCCCCAATCTTTTAATTCTTGTTCTGACCAAAGAGTTGGAAAAAATATCCTTCTTTGGTATTTTGGATGCATGTATTTTCTCCAATCACTCCCTCCTGTTGCTTCAATTTCTTCACCCGATGAATTCCCTTGGGATATATAATGGTTTGCTGCTTTATAATGTGCCATAACCCAAGTAATATTCACGGTATAATCGTAATGACGCATTGCTTTTATTAACGTTTCGTCTTCTTGAACTTCAATTGGGAGTTCCTTAAATTTAGCATACAAATTTATTGTATTATACTCTTGTGTAAAAGCAATAAATTCATTTTTATATTTTTCTTCAAAAGCTTCTAATAAATACGATTTTTCACCTGTTTTAAAATCTTTACCAGCTGCTTGCCAATACAAATGATCTAATGCATGTTCGTAAGGTGTATTTCTATCAATTGTTTCTCTAAAACGAGCATCTATTAGATTAATTAAATCTGTGGAAGCAAATTCAATTTTTCGATATTGAGCACTTTGAAAACCACTTGCAGGAGTCAACGTATTTCTAAATTTTAAATATTGTTCTATTTCCATCCCATCTTGCATGATAGTAAATGAAGAAGTTAACATATCAAAATAACGACTAATACGCATTAATCTAGAAGAGAAAAAAGTTGCTGTTAATTCTTTGTGATGTGCTACTTGTTCAATTTCCCAAAGTATCATTTTAAACAACAATTCGTTTACTTGATGGTACATAATAAATACCATCTCATCTGGCAATGTAGTCCGTTTTGTTTGCAAATTTAATAATGCATCTGTTTGTATGTAATCCCAATAAGTCATTGGTTCGCCATACAAAAGCCCTTCTAGATGGGTATCTAAATCTTGACCAATGTCATTAAATTTATTTTCTAACTGATTTATAAGATGTTCTCTTTTTGCTTGGTTTGCCATAATTAATCGACTACTATTTTAAATGAATTCTTTAATTTTTTAAATTCTATTAGGGTTGCTTTTAGGGAACCAACTGCTAGGTCTGCTTTTATTAATAAAGGAATTTTATTATCATCATCACTTACCCATATAGTAAGGCTTTCTTTTTCTTTAAAAACTCTACCTGATTCTACATAAGGTCTAAAAACTAAACAAGATACATCACCAAATTTGGTGTCTAAGATTTCTCTTCCTAAAAATTTAAGCTTGAATTTATAATTTTCCCTGTCAAAAAACATATCCAATTCTATTTCATCGTTTACCTTTATGTTTTTTACATCAAGATTATTTCTTAAATAATAGAAAGAAGAAACCATATCCTGAGCATCTCTTGGAAAGGAAACTGTTTTTTCTGTATCATTTTTAAAATCAATAATGGTAGCGTTTTGACTGGTATGATCAAAATCTATTCGAATATCTTTGGTATGTCCTCCTTCATCAATTTTTCTAATAAACCGTTGTGGCAGATCTTTATCTTTGATAATATAAGATTCATAATGATCTTCTACATTAAAAAACCAACTAGTCATTCCTGTGCTCTCTCCAAAACCTATCACATGAAAAACTTCTTTAGCATCTATAACCTCACTCTTTACTTCTAGCGTTGCTACTCCGGCAGTTATTAATCCATAATGAACTCTAAATTTAAGCCACTCCCCTTCATCATATGCCTTTTTTTGAGAAAAGGAATAGGTGCTTATTAGTAATAAGATAAGGATACTTAATTTTTTCATCTGTTTATTTAGTTATATGAACTAAAAAAATAGGATTTTATTCTGAAAATAAAAACGCTACCTAATTGACGATAGCGTTTTTAATTTGTTACAATTATAGGGTTCCTCTATTTGCCTGTTCTCTCTCGATAGATTCAAATAGTGCTTTAAAATTACCAGCTCCAAATCCTTGTGCTCCCATTCTTTGAATGATCTCAAAGAATAAAGTAGGTCTATCTTCTACAGGTTTTGTGAATATTTGCAATAAATACCCATCTTCATCGGCATCTACCAATATGGAAAGCCTTTGAAGCTCTTTAATATCCTCTTTCATTATGTCCATATGAACTCCTAATCTACCAGGAATCTCATCATAATAAGCTTGTGGTGGTGGCGGTAAAAACTCAATACCTCTAGATTTTAACTGCGCTACTGTTTTTACAATATCATCTGTTGTTAATGCTAAATGCTGTACTCCAGAGTCTTCATAAAAATCTAAATATTCTTCAATTTGAGATTTCTTAGCAGCTTTTGCTGGCTCATTAATTGGGAATTTTATACGTCCATTACCATTACTCATTACCTTACTCATTAATGCTGAGTATTCCGTATGAATTTGTTTATCATCAAAAGATAAAAAGTTAACAAATCCCATCACATCTTCATACCATTTAACCCATTTGTTCATTTGTCCCCAACCAACATTTCCTACCATATGGTCAATGTATTTTAGTCCTACCGATTCTGGGTTGTAATCTGACTCCCAAGGAACAAAACTTGGTAAAAAATTACCTTTATAGTTTTTGCGTTCAACAAACATATGCACCGTTTCACCATAGGTATAAATTCCCGCTCTTACTACTTCCCCAAATTCATCTTTCTCTATAACAGGTTCCAAATAAGATTTAGCACCTCTACTTGTAGTTTCTTCGTAAGCTTTTCTTGCATCTTCTACCCATAAGGCAATCACTTTAACACCATCACCATGTTTAACTATATGATCATTAATAGGGGATTTACTGTTAAGGGGAGTCGTTAACACTAAAACAATTTTATCTTGCTTTAAGGCATAACTCACACTGTCTCTCGAACCTGTTTCAAGTCCTTTATAGGCATAGGATTGAAATCCAAATGCTGTTTTATAAAAATGTGCAGATTGTTTAGCATTACCTACGTAAAACTCAACATAATCTGTTCCTAATAAAGGTAAGAAATCTTGCGCTCCTTCAAATATTTTTTCTAAACCGTAATCAACCGATTTTATTTTTTTATCACTCATAAATATTGTTTTTTTCTTGAATTTATCTTATTTAATCCAAGATTTATAATAATCGTCTACTTCTAATTTTAATGCTTCTTCAGTAATCATAACAGGGTTAAAAGGGTCGATCATAACCGCTAATTCTCCTGTTTCTTTTTTACCTATACTTCTTTCGTATGCTCCTGGATGTGGTCCATGTGGTATTCCGCCTGGATGCAAAGTAATTTGTCCTTTTTCTATATCATTTCTACTCATAAAATCTCCATCTACATAATACAATAACTCCTCAGAGTCTATATTAGAATGGTGATAAGGAGAAGGGATAGAATTGGGGTGATAATCGTACATTCTAGGTACAAATGAGCACACTACAAATCCGGCCGCTTCCCAAGTTTGATGTATTGGAGGAGGCATATGAATTCGCCCAGTTATGGGTTCAAAGTCATGAATAGAAAAAGCATAAGGATAATGAAATCCATCCCAACCAACCACATCAAAAGGATGATTTGAATGTGTGTATTCCCACATTACGCCTTGTTTTTTTGATATAATTTTAAACTCACCTTGCTCATCATTGGTTTTTAAATCTTTTGGCAACCTAAAATCACGCTCACAAAATGGAGAATGTTCTAATAATTGACCAAAATTATTTCTATACCGTTTAGGGGTTACAATTGGACTAAAAGACTCTACGTATAATAGTCTGTTTTCTTCGGTATCAAATTCAAACTGATAAGTTGTTCCTCTAGGAATGATTAAATAATCTCCATATTTAAAATCTATATTCCCATACATGGTTTTTAAGGTTCCGGAACCTACATGAATAAAAATCATTTCATCAGCATCAGAATTTCTATAGAAATAATCTTTAGAAAACTCTTTAGGTGCTGCTAAACCTATATGCAAGTCATTATTAACAAATAATGTTTTTCTACTGGCTAAATAATCTTTTTCTGGCTTTAAGGAAAACCCTTTAAAACTAAGCGCTTTCATGTTTTTATCGATGGCTATTTTCGGAGATACATCCGCTCCTCTTTTTATCTCAGATACTACTGTGGGAGGATGTAAATGATAAATCAAAGAAGACATTCCTGCAAATCCTGCAGTTCCAAAAAGCTCTTCTTGATATAAAGATCCATCCGGTTTTTTGAAAGTAGTATGTCTTTTAGGTGGTATTTTACCGAGTGTATGATAACGTGGCATAATTTTTATTAAATGATTTAAATAATTAATTGAAAATTATAGGTTGCCTATTCTGGGTTTCTTTTATTTAGAAACTTGATATCGAGAAGTGTATATTTCCAACGATTAGCAGTCATTTTACAAATATCGTAAAAATATAATTGTAATTTGATTAAGAAAATACTAAAAACAGCATTGTGAATATTTAGCAATTAAAAACGATAACCTACACTCACATACCAAGCGCTTTCTTTTCTTTCTGGGGAATACGAATACTTTGCTTCAATAGGCCCTAAAAGAGTATCCCAGCCTAAGCCAAATGCATAACCTGAATAATCTATGCCGTCTATCCATTGCTTGGTATCGAACAAATCATCTCCAACATTGGCAATATTTGCCGCCACATTAACATGAGCTTTCTTATAAAAGTTATAATCCAATGTAAATGTTGCTTTCAAGTAAGTATCTCCTCTTAAACTTAAATCTTTATAGCCATATAAAGGAACTAAGTTACTACTCTCTTTATAACCATAACCTCCAGCAAAAAAGTCAAAGGATTTTGTTTCATTACCACCTATTTTAACTCCTGCTGCTCCTTCAAATAAAGCAGAGAGATTTTTAAATATAGTTTGTGCATATCCTATTTTTGCTTTTCCTATTGAAAATTCATTAAAATCTTTATTGGTGCCATTTGCATAGAAATAAAAATTAAAATCTCCTCTTAAATAAAACCCTTTTGTTGGGAAAAATTTATTGTCAAACGAATCGTAAATAATATATCCTAAAATACTAAAATAATTAGTGCTATCAAATACTGTCCTAGGCTCATTATTTTCATCAATTCCAATAGTTTTTGACAAATATTCTTTCCATTTGTGTTCTCCACCGACTCCAATTAAAAAGGTTCGTTTAATGAAAGTTTGCAAGAATATTTGATTGGTTAATTCTCCATATTCAAAATTTAAACTATTAATTTCATTTTCATTAGAAATAGCTCCGTGAAAATTAATAAAACGCATAGATACGTTTTCATTAAATTCATTATAATTTGAATTAAAACCAATACTCCAATAATATCCTTTGTCTATAAAATAATCGAAATTGTACCTTAGGTGATCTCCCACAATAAAGTCAAAAGAAGCAATATCGTTATTTGTTAATAGCCTTTTGCGAGTGAAATTTACAAGAACTGCTGTTTTATATAAATCGTCATAATGGGCAGCTAATCTAATTGAAGTTTTATTTTCACTTTCCGTAACATCAAATTTAATAATTAGTTCATTTTTTTGATTTTTAAAAAAACGATAATTTATTTTTTGAAAATTTTCGGTAGCAGATAAATTATTAACTCCTTCACTAAATTTTTTATAGGAGGTTTTTGAAGGTATCTTTAATTTTAATTTACCCAAAATATAGGAACGGGTATATTGCTTGTTTCCTTTAATTTCGATTCCTGTAATAAACAAAGAATCATTTGGATGGAAAACAACTTCGTCCTTTGGAGTTTTTTTTTGTTGAGCGGCTAATGCTAATAATTCATCTTTAAATAATAATGCTTCCTTTGAGCCTGTTTCAATTATTTCATTTTTTTCATTAAATGAAACTACCGTATAATCAGTGATATTTGGATGTATATAAATATCTGTTTTTTTACGTTTTTCTTTCATCACTTCAATAGACTTGTAATTGCCTATTTGGCCTAATATTTTAATAGCGGTTTTTAAATCTTCTCTTGTTTTTAATGAGTCTTGAACATCTATACCAATAATAATATCTGCTCCCATAGCTCGAACTCTATCTATTGGGTAATTATTTGTAATCCCACCATCTACATATAGGGAATCACCTAATTTAACTGGATTAAATAATGTTGGTAACGCACTACTCGCAGAAACCGCTCTAGGTAAATACCCCTTATTTAATAGGGTCTCCTTACCAGATTCAATATTGGTAGCTATGCAAAAAAACGGAATAGGAAGCTCATTAAAGTCTTCTATGTCATTTACATGTGAGGTTAGTTTTGAAAACAAATTGTACATGTTTTGACCTTTTGAAATAGAAGAAGGTAATGAAATTTTAAAATTATGAAAAGGTAAAGTCAACGTATATCGTTCAGATTCGTATTTTTCAAAAAAAGTTTTTGCACTTCTTGGCAAATCATCTTGAATTAATTCTGAAAAATTTACATCCTTAAATATGGAATCTATTTGAACTGCTGAATATCCTGAAGCATACAATCCTCCAACTATTGCTCCTGTGCTTGTTCCTCCAATGTAATCAATACGAACACCTGCTTCTTCAATTACCTTTAAAGCACCAATATGTGCCATTCCTTTAGCGCCACCGCCACTTAATACCAAACCTACTTTTACATCATCTTTTTGTTGATTTTCTTGTGAGAAAACAACTCCAGTTATAAATAAGATTGCTATTAATAATAATTTTTTCACTTTCGTTTTATTGAATAATTACATTAGTAAAGATAAACCACTAATTGTTACTTATTTTTATTCTTTATTTGAAATATTCTTTGATTTTTTTTGATTTACTTGGTCCGACAACCTTAGTTAACTCTTCAAAAGTAGCTGATTGAATACGTTGTAAACTTTTAAATTTTTTCAATAATTCAATTACTGTTTTTTCACCAATACCATCAATAGTCTCTAACGTTGTATTTAACGCTTCTTTACTTCTTTTATTTCTATGAAATGTAATTCCAAATCGATGAGCTTCATTTCTTAATTGTTGTATTATTTTTAAAGTTTCTGATTTTTTATCTAAATATAATGGGATAGGATCGTCTGGGTAAAATAATTCTTCCAATCGCTTTGCGATACCTATAATTGCAATTTTTCCTCTTAAATCAAGCCGATCTAAACTTTTTAATGAAGATGACAATTGACCCTTTCCTCCATCTATGATTATTAATTGTGGTAATGGTTGCTTTTCGTCTAATAATCTTTTATACCTACGGTAAACCACTTCTTCCATGGACGCAAAGTCATCTGGCCCCACTACTGTTTTTATATTATATTTTCGGTAGTCCTTTTTGCTTGGTTTTCCGTTTCTAAAAACCACACAAGCCGCCACAGGATTGGTTCCTTGTATATTACTATTATCAAAACATTCGATATATCTAGGTTCTTCAGATAATAGTAAATCCTTTTTCATTTGTGCCATGATTCTGTTTTCATGACGATTTGGATCCGTTATTCTAACTTGTTTAAAACGTTCCATTCTATAATACTTAGCATTTCGAATAGATAAATCTAGGATGTGTTTTTTATCACCTAATTTAGGGATGTATATTTTAATCTTTTCTCCAACATTTATTTTAAACGGAACATAAATTTCTTTACAATGAGACTGAAAACGATTTCTTAATTCTATGACAGCTAATTGTAAAATCTCTGTATCGGTTTCCGCTAATTTTTTCTTTATTTCTAAAGTATGAGAACGAATTATGGAACCATAAGAAATTTGAAGATAATTTACATACCCATATTCTTCATCTGAAATAACAGAAAAGACATCAACATTGTTAATTTTTGAATTTACAATCGTAGATCTGGATTGATAATTCATTAATACTTCCATTTTTTCTTTTACTTTTTGAGCATCTTCAAAATGCAAATTTTCAGCAAAATACTTCATTTGATTTTTAAATGCTGAAAGAGATTCTTTAAAGTTTCCTTTTAAAATATTTCGTATTGCTACTATACTTTCATTATAACTTTCTTCTGTTTGTTTCCCTTCACAGGCGCCTAAACAATTGCCTAAATGATATTCTAAACACACTTTATATTTATCCGATTTAATGTTTTTATCTGATAAATCATAATTGCAATTTCGCAATGGATACAAACCATTAATTAAGCCCAACAAAGTATGAACAGTTTTCATACTGGTATAAGGCCCAAAGTATTCAGATCCATCTTTAATCATTTTCCGAGTAGAAAAAACTCTAGGAAACCGTTCTTTTTTTATACAAATCCACGGATACGTTTTATCATCTTTCAACAATATATTATATCGGGGCTGGTATTTTTTTATAAGGTTATTCTCTAATAATAAAGCATCCGTTTCTGTTTCAACTACGATATGCTTTATTATGACAATTTTTTTTACTAATACTCTTGTTTTACCTGAATCATGTTGTTTGGTAAAATAAGAAGACACCCTTTTTTTAAGGTTTTTTGCTTTACCTACATATAATAATTTCTCGTCTTTATCATAATACTGATACACTCCCGGCTTATTGGGTAAAGTTGCTGTTTGTAATGTTACCGATGGTATTGTCATAGCCCAAATATAATTGATGTTTTATTAAATGAGAAATCAAACCTAATAGATAAATAACTAAATTAGCAACAATGAAACATTAAAAAATGAATATTGCCATTTTATCTAAAGGAGAAACTCTTTACTCAACGCAAAGTTTACTAAAAGCAGGTACTGAAAATAAGCATGTAATGGAAATATTAGATCCATCTCATTGCTCCTTGTCCATCGAAAACGGAAAGCCAATAGTGAGGTTTCACAATGAAATTGTAGACGATTTAGATGCTATTATTCCCAGGATTGGAGCATCCAACACTTATTATGGCTCTTCTTTAGTTAGGCATTTTACTGCGATGGGAGTATTTTCCATTGTTTCTGCTGGAGCAATTTTGCAAACCAGAGATAAATGGACTTGTTCTCAATTACTTTCTGCAGCTAATGTTCCCATCCCAAAAACAATACTTGGAGCATCTTCAAATTTGGAATACTTACTATCTAATTTTAAAAACCAACCGGTTATTATAAAAATTTTAGAAGGGACCCATGGTAATGGAGTAATATTAGCCGAAACTTATCTTAATGCGTTATCAACTATTGAAACATTAAAAACCGCTGGCGTTAAATTCTTACTTCAAGAATATATTGAAGAATCTAATGGTTCCGATCTAAGAATATTTGTAGTAGATGGAGAGGTGGTTGCTGCTATGAAACGACAAGGCAAGGAAGGTGATTTTAGATCTAATTTACATAGAGGTGGCTCCTCTTTAAATATAAAATTAACTTCTGAAGAAGAAAATGTAGCACTAAAAGCTGCAAAAGCAATGCAATTAGGAGTTTGTGGAGTTGATGTTTTACAATCTAAAAAAGGACCTTTGGTGCTTGAAATTAATTCATCGCCAGGATTAGAAGGTATTGAAAAAACAACTGGAATTGAAATTTCAAAAAAAATAATAAACTATATTGAAAGAAATAAACGTTAATGAGTGAATTTGTACAAACCCTTGAAATATTAGGAGAAAAAATAGAATTAGGGGAAAGTAAAACAGTTGATTTTAATATTGCAAAACTATTTACTTCTACTAATATTGCAATTCCTATTATAATTGAAAGGTCAATGATTCCAGGTCCTACAGTTTTAATTACTGCAGCTATCCATGGGGATGAAATTAATGGTGTTGAAATTGTACGACAATTAATCGCTAGAAAAATAAACAGGCCTAAAAGAGGCTCCATTATCTGTATTCCAATATTGAATGTATTTGGTTTTTTAAATACCGAAAGAGCATTTCCTGACGGAAGAGACCTAAACAGATCGTTTCCAGGAAACAAAAGAGGATCTTTAGCCAGTAGAGTTGCCTATTATTTAACTACCCAAATATTACCGCATGCAGATTACTGTTTGGATTTTCATACTGGTGGAGCCAGTCGTTTTAACGCTCCTCAAATAAGAATAAACCCAGGTGATGAAAACCTTATGAAATTGGCAAAAGTGTTTAATGTGCCTTTTACTGTGTATTCAAAAAACCTACCGAAAACATACCGTTCAACTTGTAATAAACTAGGGATTCCAATTCTACTATTTGAAGGAGGAAAATCTTTAGAAAGCAATACTCAGGTTGTAAATTTTGGAGTTCGTGGCACCAAACGATTTTTGTATTCTTTAAGTATGTTAGACTCAAAATTTAATGTTACTAATCCTATAAAAGATACCGTTATTATTGAAAAGTCCAAATGGGTTCGTGCTCAAAAAAGTGGTCTTTTTCATTTAAAAACAACTTCCAGTCAATTAGTTGAAAGAGGGGAGATTTTAGCAATCATAACAGATCCCTATGGGAAATTAAAATTTAATGTAATCGCACCAAATAAAGGGTATATCATTAATGTTAATCAGGCTCCAATTGTTCATCAAGGAGATGCGATTTTTCATATTTCTAGAAAAGAAAGAGAACATATTATTGAAATAGAAAGAGAACATATCGATGAATAAAGAAGAGTTTAGAAAAAAATATAAATCCTTACGAACAAGAATTTTAAACGAAGAATTAGAGGATTTAAGTATCGATATTGCAAATAATTCCTTGAAATTACCCATTTGGGATTTTCTAAATTATCATATTTTTTTACCTATCTCTAATAAAAAAGAAATAAATACAGAATTTATACTCCATATTTTACAAGGAAAAGACAAAAATATAATCGTCCCAAAAGTTGAAAAAAATAGAGAGATGTCACATTACTTATTACAAGATCATACGGTATTAAAACCTTCTAGTTATGGAGTTCCAGAACCTGTATCTGGAATCGAAATCCTACCTTCCAAAGTTGATGTCGTTTTTGTACCACTATTAGCTTATGATATTAATGGAAATAGATTGGGTTATGGCAAAGGATATTACGATCGTTTTCTAGAAAAATGTAATTCTGAGACTATCTTTATCGGACTTTCATTATTCGAGCCAGAACTAG